>JBAWAV010000731.1:0-2111 GCA_049589475.1 Mycobacterium sp. | reverse complement strand
TACCTGCGCGAAGTCCGGCGTCAACGACACGCGGAGCCGGTCTGTTGAAAATTTCGGTGATTGGATGCGGCTATGTCGGCCTGGTGACAGGTGCTTGTCTAGCGGACAGCGGTAATGACGTGGTCTGCGTTGACATCGATCAGGCCAAGGTAGACCAGCTTCTCGCGGGAGAAATCCCCATCTATGAGCCCGGCCTGGCCGATCTGATCGATAGGGCCCGCGAGAGCGGGTGCATCGACTTCACGACCGATAGGCGCCGAGGGGTCGAGCACGGAGACGTGATATTCATCGCCGTCGCTACGCCGATGCGCGAGAGCGGCGAGGCCGATCTCTCCTACGTCTACTCCGTGGCAGGTGACATCGGGTCGCATATCGATCGCTACAAGGTCGTGGTTGACAAGTCGACCGTCCCCGTCGGCACGGCCGACGAGGTTCGAGCGATCATTCGCAAGAAGGCCAAGCACGAGTTCGACATCGTGTCGAACCCCGAATTCCTGAAGGCGGGCACCGCAATCGCCGACTTCACGAAACCCGACCGGGTGGTGATCGGCGGCGACTCAAAGCGCGCCCTCGCCATCATGCGAGAGGTCTACGAGCCGTACCTGCGCACCTTCAACCCCTTGATCACCATGGACATCAGAAGCGCCGAGATGACGAAGTACGCCGCCAACTGTTTCCTCGCGACGAAGATTTCCTTCATCAACGAGATCTCGAACTTGTGCGAGAAGGCCGGCGCTGATATTTCGGCTGTGCGGGAGGCCATCGGTGCGGACAGGCGCATTCGCTATGAATTCCTGTTCCCCGGGGTGGGCTATGGGGGCTCCTGCTTGCCGAAAGACGTACAGGCGCTCATACATTCGGCTGCCAGCCTCGGCGCAGACATGCGTCTGCTACGTGCGGTCGACCAAATCAACAGCGGGCAAAAAACCGCTCTCGTAGCCAAGATCCTGGACCATTTCGGAGATCACCAGGGGCCCGCGGCGAATCTGGACGGCCTGCGCTTCGGGCTCTGGGGCCTCAGCTTCAAGCCGCAGACCGACGACATGCGCGAGGCCCCGTCCATGGTCACCGCGAGGAGGCTCGACGAGCTTGGGGCGACAGTGCGTGCCTATGACCCCGAAGCGACCGCGCAGGCGAAGAAGGTGCTCGGAAATTCGATCGAATACGCCGGGAACATGTACGAAGCGGTCGAGGATGCCGATGGTTTGCTTCTCGTCACCGAGTGGAAACAATTCCAGCGGCCATCGTGGCAGCGCCTCAAGTCGGTCATGCGAGGCTACGTGGTGTTCGATGGTCGAAACGTCTACGACCCAAAGCGCGTGCGGGCCGAGGGTTTTGAGTACCACGGCATCGGCCGGAAATAGAAATTAGGAGAACATCATGAGAGCCCTCGTCGCCGGCGCCGCCGGCTTCCTGGGATCCCACCTCTGCGACCGTCTTCGCCGCGACGGCATCGGGGTTCTCGGGCTCGACAACTTCTGTACTGGCAGTCGCGAGAACGTCATTCACCTCGAGGATGACCCGGATTTTGACCTCGTCGAGCACGACATCACGCAGCCGATAGACGCGGCCGCAGCGGGCCGCCTGGACGTCATCTTCAACTTGGCCTGTCCCGCGGCACCGCGCACCTATCAGCGCGATCCTCTGTTCACCCTCGAGACGAACTACGGCGGGGTGAGGAATCTACTTGAACTGGCGCGCGAAAAGGACGCGACAATCCTTCAAGCATCCACCAGCGAAGTCTATGGAGATCCCACAGCCCATCCCCAGGCCGAGAGCTATTGGGGCAACGTCAACTGCTTCGGCGTACGTAGCTGCTATGACGAAGGCAAACGAATCGCCGAAACACTGATGTTGGAGTACGCGCGTCGTTACGGGGTCCGTATCAAAGTCGTCCGCATCTTCAACACCTACGGCCCACGGATGGACCCCGCAGACGGCCGAATCGTCGCCACTTTCATCGTCCAGGCTCTGCGGGGTGAACCGATCACCATCTTCGGGGACGGCAGCCAGACTCGATCCTTCTGCTACGTCGACGACCTTGTCGACGGACTCGTGAAGATGGCCGCGAGCGACCCTTCGTTCACTGGACCCGTCAACCTTGGCAACCC
>JBAWAV010000730.1:0-6927 GCA_049589475.1 Mycobacterium sp. | reverse complement strand
GCATGCACTTCGACGACCTCAACTACCACCATCGCCGCTACAACCCGTGGTCGGCGTACGGGGAGTCGAAGCTGGCGAACCTGTTGTTCGTGCGCGAATTGGTCGCCCGCGGCAAGACCGCCTATGCATCTGATCCCGGAATGACCGACACCGCGATCACCCGCGACGGTTCGGGTGCCCTGCAGTGGGCCGGCCGGGTCCTCTCGCCGCGCATCGGACAAAGCCCGGCCGACGGTGCCCGCTCGACCATTCAGGCGATCACCACGACACTGCCCAACGGCACCTACATCGCGCCGCGTGGCCTGATGCACCAGTGGGGCAGGCCGAAGCCCACCAAGCTCAGAGATAAGGCGCGTGACGCGGACAGCGCGCGACGACTGTGGGACATCTCTGCCGAGTTGACCGGTTGCGAGTGGCAGGACGGCCGTCCATGACCGTCGAGCGTCTGCTGCCGACACCTGAGGCTCACGAGCTGGTTCGGCTGGCGGCCGATGTCGCCGACAAGGTGCTCGATCCGATTGTCGACGAGCACGAGAAGAACGAGAGCTATCCCGAAGGCGTTTTCGCGACGCTGGGCGAGACGGGACTGTTGACGCTGCCGCACCCGCAGGAATGGGGCGGTGGCGGCCAACCCTATGAGGTGTACCTCCAGGTTCTCGAAGAGTTGGCGGCTCGCTGGGCGGCAGTTGCCGTGGCTGTCAGCGTCCATGTGCTGTCCTGCCATCCGCTGATCGCGTTCGGCGCCGCCGAGCAACAACAGCAGTGGCTGCCGAACATGCTGGGTGGTCACACGATCGGTGCCTACAGCTTGTCCGAGCCGCAAGCCGGCTCCGATGCCGCCGCCCTGACCTGCAAGGCCGTCGCCGTTGACGGCGGCTACCGGGTCAACGGCGCGAAAGCGTGGATCACCCACGGTGGCATAGCCGACTTCTACAGCCTGTTCGCCCGCACCAGTGAAGGCGGACAGGGTATTTCGTGCTTTCTGGTCGACAAGGACACCGACGGTCTCACGTTCGGAACGCCCGAAGAGAAGATGGGCTTGCATGCCGTCCCGACCACCACGGCACACTACGACGATGCATTCGTGCCCGCCGAACGCCGGATCGGCGCAGAGGGTCAGGGCCTCCAGATCGCCTTCAGCGCACTGGATTCCGGACGCCTGGGCATCGCCGCGGTGGCGGTCGGGCTGGCGCAGGCGGCGCTCGACGAGGCGGTTTCTTACGCTCAGCAGCGGACGACATTCGGCCGCAAGATCATCGACCACCAAGGCCTGGCGTTCCTGCTGGCCGACATGGCCGCCGCGGTCGACTCCGCGCGTGCTACGTATCTGGACGCGGCGCGGCGCCGCGACGCGGGCCTGCCGTACTCCCGTAACGCTTCGGTGGCCAAGCTGATCGCCACCGATGCCGCGATGAAAGTCACCACCGATGCCGTCCAGGTGTTCGGCGGCTATGGCTACACCAGGGATTATCGTGTCGAGCGCTACATGCGCGAAGCCAAGATCACCCAGATCTTCGAGGGCACCAACCAGATTCAGCGACTGGTCATCGGCCGATCGTTGGTCGGCTCATGACCTACCAACGTCCCAAGTTGCGGTTGGCGCCAAGCCCGACCGCCGAGTCCCTCGCGTTTTGGACGGGCGGACGGAACGGCGAGTTGCTGATCAGCCGCTGCCACGGTTGCGGCCACTTCTTTCACCCACCGGGGCCGGCCTGCTGGCGTTGCCGCAGCACCGATGTTGCGCCAGAGGCTGTCTCCGGGCGGGCAACCGTCGCGGCGTATACGGTCAACCGCCAGAGCTGGATTCCAGGTTTCGACCCGCCCTACGTCGTGGCGATGGTCGAGCTCGCCGAAGAACCCGATACCCGGTTGATCTCCAACGTCGTCGGCGTCTCCCCGGACGAGATCAGCGTCGGGATGGCTGTCGAGGTCTTCTTCGAAGACTGGACGGCATTGTCCGGCGAGGAGGACACCCGGGTGTGGTTGCCGTTGTTCCGACCCGTCAAGACGATATAAAGGGGCCAAACCGGCTCGGTCCCAAGGCTTCGCTGCTAACGTGACAGTCGACTGTCATACTCGAATCTCAACGATGAGGATTGCGATGACCGGCCCAGCCCTGCACGTCACGCTCCAGTCCGCCGAAGACATCACGCCCGACGTCTTGACGTCGCTGTTACGCCGACACGATCCCGATGCCACGGTTACCGCCGTCACGATTGGACACACCTGGCAGGGCACCACATCGCACCTGCACCTCGAGGTGGCGTACGCCGATCCACATACCCGACTTCCAGAGCGGCTCTTCATCAAAACGCAATTAGGAACGGTGCACGAACTGCCGGAGGCATTCGACCAATCGCTGTCCGAAGGCGGCGGCGGGACCGTTCTCTACGACGACGAGACACGGTTCTACCGCGACCTGCGTCCGGACCTCAACGTCGAGACGATGACGACCTTCTTCGCCGACCACCTCGACGGTCCGTCGCAGTTTCTCATCCTCGGAGAGGACATCACCTTGCGCGGTGCTCAGGTCCCCGACGCGGTATCCGGCCTTACTGTCGAGCAGGCCGACGCGCTGCTCGCGACGTTGAGCCAATTGCACGCTCCGTTCTGGGGCAGCCGACGGCTGGTCGACGGCGGCGATCTGTCCTGGCTACAGGATCCCGTCACTGGTGGATTTGCAGAATTTCTGCGCAACAACGGGTTTGCGATAATCCGCGGGTTGATGGACGCCCCCTACAAGAAGGCTCTCCTGGATGCGGCGGGCACCGATATGGACGGGATGGAGTCGGCGTTCTGGAGACTCCAGGAGCGGGTGGCCCGCGACCCGATCACTGTTCTGCACGGCGACCCGCATCCGCGTAATACGTATGTGCTGCCCGACGGCCGAATGGGTGTCCTTGACTGGCAACTGATTCGGCGGGGCTCCTGGTCACACGATATTGGCTATGCGTTGATCGCCGCACTGTCCCCGGAGCTTCGGCGGGCCCATGAGCGCGAGCTGCTGGACAACTACCGCGGTCGACTGGTCGATGCCGGCGTCACCTCGCTACCCGACCGCGAGGCGATGTGGACCGCGTATCGCCAGAGCCCGGCTTGGGGCTTTTGCATGTGGGCGATTGCACCCGACCAGATGTATTCCGTCGAGGTCGTCGGTGCCGTGCTTGGCAGGTTCGCGGAGGCCTATTCCGACCTGGGCACCGGCTCGTTGTTGAGCTGACTGCAGCCTACCCCTCTTTGATGACGAATTCGGGTATCCGATAACCGCTTTCACCGAGGTCGACGATCCGCATCTGGACCGGCTGACCGATGCGGACATCGGCCGGATCGGCATCGATGACCGCGTTGATCCGTAGCCCAGGCTGCTCCGCGAGTTCGACGAGCCCGACGACGTACGGGGGCACGCGGCCGGGAACGAGTGCCTGGCGAACCACGATGTAGCTGAAGATCGTGCCGTCGCCGCTGACTTCCTCGAAGTGCACCGGGCCACCGGTATATCGGCTGCGTTCCAACGGCGGATGGATCCACTTGCCGGTGTCGTCGCAGCGGCACAGCATCAACTTGCCGTCCTTCAGACCCCGCCAGTACGGGGCCGAATCGGGATCGGGCACCGGAACCGGCGCCACCAGTGCGGGATTCGTCACGGGTGCTCCCTGCTGTAGATGTTTGCGCCGCCGAAGGGCCCACCGCCCGCGGTTACCAGCGCCAGTTGGGCGTCTTCGACCTGACGCACACCGGCTGCGTGTCGCAGTTGAAGCGCTGCCTCGTAGTGGTGGTTGAGACCGTGGATGTATCCCTCGGACAACAGCCCTCCGTGCGGGTTGACCACGACGTCGCCGCCGTAGGTGGCGCGTCCGGTCGAGAAGAACTTGCCCACTTCGCCTTTCTCGCAGAAGCCGAAGCCCTCCATGGTGGCCATCACCGTGTAGGTGAAGCAGTCGTACATGCACGCCAAGTCCATATCCGACGGACTCAGCCCGGTCTTCTCCCAGATCTTCGGACCTGCTGTGCGCGAGTACATCTCGGTGGGGTCGTCCCACTCGCTCCAGCCGGCTCCGCCCTGCGAATTCGACGATCCGACCAGCCACATCGGGGGCTGTTTGGTGTTGCGAGCGATGCCCTCACCGACGATCAGCACCGCTACCGCGCCGTCGACCTCCGACGTGCAGTCCAGTACCCGAAACGGCTCGTTGATCCAGCGCGCCGCGAGATAGTCGTCCATGGTGAGCGGCTCGCGTCGCAGAGCGTGCTCGTTGGGCCCCGCATGGTTGCGTTGAGTGATCGCGATCTGCCCCAAATCCTCGCTGGTAGAACCGTACTCATGCTGATGGCGACGGGCCCACATCGCGAACCACTGCGGCGGCACCATGAACCCGGACGCCGTATCGAACTGGTCGTGGTGTTGGACCTGCATCGGTCCCTCGACATGGCCGAACCGGTAACCCGAGCGGCCGTTGAGCGACCGGTACACCAGCACCGCCTTGCACATACCGGCCTCGATCACAGCGGCGGCGGTGGCGATTTGGTCGGCCACGAGATTGCCGCCGCCGTACATGGCGTTGGCCCAGGCTAATTCGTCGATGCCCAGCGCCCACCCGACGAAGATCGGCTGCTCGGAGTCGTTGGCCATGAAGGTGCAGATGCCGTCGACGTCGGACGGCGTGAGGCCCGCATCGGCGATGGCATCGCGGCAGGCAGCCACGGCCATCCCGCGGGTCGTGCGGCCGGAGTTACGGGAGTACTCGGTACGGCCGATCCCGACGACGGCACAGGTCATATGACGCTCCGATCTACTTAGGCGCCGGATCGCGCGGCAGACCCAGGATCCGCTCGGCGATCAGGTTTCTGACGATCTCAGACGTGCCGCCCGCGATCGTCAGGCACCGGCTGAACAAATAGTCGTGCACGACGTCGGGTTCCTCGCCGATGAGGATGGCCCGGTCGGCGATACGCAGTCCCAGCTCGGCCACCCGCTGAGCGTGCTCGGCCCCGAACAGCTTGGCGATGTTGCCTTCGATTCCCGGTCCGGTGTCGAAGACTGCCCTCGCCGCCTGCCGAAGGTTCAGCGTGGCCAAGGTGTACGACTCGATCAGCAGCGCACCGACGTCGCGCGCTGCGCCGGTGTCGTCGGGCCGGTACCGGGCCAGCAGATCGATCAAAGCGTCGGCGGTCATCGTGACCGAGCCACCGCCGATCGACACCCGCTCGTTGCCGAAGGCCGCCATCGCCACACTCCAGCCGTCGTTGACGGCGCCGACCACGTCGCGGTCGGGGACGAAGACGTCGTCGAAGAAGACCTCGTTGAACAGCGTCTCGCCGGTGATCTCGGTGAGTGGGCGAATCCGCACCGCAGGATCAGCGAGATCAATGATCATCGCCGTAATACCCTTGTGCTTGCGCACATTGGGATCGGTGCGAACGGTGGCCAGCCCACGCTGGCAATTCACCGCGTCACTGGTCCACACTTTCTGTCCAGTCAGCACCCAGCCGTCGTCGACCCGTCTGGCTTTAGTGACAACCGCCGCGGCGTCCGAGCCGGCACCGGGCTCACTGAACAGCTGGCACCACCGCAGTTCACCCTCGAGGCTCGGCCAGATCAATCGGTCGACCTGTTCGGCGCTTCCGTGCTGCAGCAGCGTCGGCACCACCCATTCGCCGAGTCCGAGGCTGGGTTTGTCCAAGCCGTCAAGAGCGTCCTCGATGATCAACTGCTCGACGCTGTCCGCAGCCCGTCCGTACGGCGCGGGCCAGTGTGGCTGCAGATAACCGCTGCGCGCCCAGAGCTTTTGCTGGTCGTCGGCGTCGGACGTCTCGAGTTCGGAGCGGAAATCCAGTGCGGCCTGACGATACTGTTCGGCGCCGTCGGGCAGGTCCACCGACTGGCGCCGTCGCACGCCAGCACGTTGCAGCGCAATCACCTTGTCCCGCAGTGCATCCTGATCACCGGCGAAGGCTTGCAGCACGGTGGCTCGTCTGATGTACAGGTGGGCGTCGTGCTCCCAGGTATAGCCGATGCCGCCGTGGACCTGTACGTTCTGCAACGCCACTCGCTGATATGCGGTGAGTGCGTGTCCGGCGGCCATCGTTGCGGCCAGCTCGGCCTCTGCGCCAACGGCGCGCGCGGCGTCCCACGTCGCGGCGGTGGCGAGCTCGGTATCGACGAGCATGTTCGCGCAGTGATGTTTGACCGCCTGAAACGAGCCGATGGGCCTGCCGAACTGCTCGCGGCCCGCGGCGTAGGCCGTCGCCATCTCGGTACAGGCGCCCAGCCCGCCAACCGCTTCGGCCGCGGCCAGCAGCCGAAGAATGCGCGTGGCTATCCCGGCTGCGCGGGGGAAAATCTCGGCAACCGGAGCGCTGCTCAGGCCGACCACGACCACCGGCGCAAGCAGCCGGTCCACTGAGTCGACAGTTCGGGTACTGACGCCGTCACCGGCCTGCACCAGGACCAGGTCGTCGCCGACCGGAACCAGGAACAGGTCTGCGCCTGCCTCGGCCAATGCCGGCACCGCAGTGGCCGAGACTGTCGAATCACGAACGGCAGCATCGCCGTTGGTGCCGATACCTGCGACCACGTCACCGGATACCAGCCGAGGCAGCCAACGCTCGCGCTGCCCGTCGGTTCCTGCTTCGGCGATCACCGCCGACACCGCGACCGTGGGCAGAAAGGGCCCGCCCACCGCGGCGCGACCCAGCTGCTCCAGCACGATCGTCAGTTCAGGCAGTCCGTAGCCCTGACCGTCGAATCGTTCGTCGGTATGCAGGCCAAGCCACCCGGTCGAGACGATCTCTTTCCAGAGTCCGTCGGTAGACCACCAGTGGCCGCTCTTTTCCCCGTCGAGCAGGATCCGGCGGGCACCCGCGGTGCCCGCGCGCCCGGCGATCATCGCGCGGGCCACATCGGCGAGCGCGCGATGATCTTCGGTT
>JBAWAV010000729.1:0-2596 GCA_049589475.1 Mycobacterium sp. | reverse complement strand
CCCAGGAAGGGTCGCTGAGCCAGATCGACGACGACACCGTCGCCTACCACTTCCACGAGCCGTTGGGCGTTGTCGGGCAGATCATCCCGTGGAATTTCCCGATCCTGATGGCCGCCTGGAAGCTGGCGCCCGCGCTGGCCGCCGGCAATGCGGCGATACTCAAACCCGCCGAGCAGACCCCGGCGTCGGTGATGTATCTGATGTCGCTGATCGGCGATCTGTTGCCGCCGGGCGTGGTCAACGTCGTCAACGGCTTCGGCGCCGAAGCGGGCAAGCCGCTGGCGTCGAGCAACCGGATCGCCAAGGTGTCGTTCACCGGCGAGACCACCACCGGGCGCCTGATCATGCAGTACGCCAGCCAGAACCTGATCCCGGTCACCCTGGAGCTAGGCGGCAAGAGCCCCAACATCTTTTTCAACGACGTGATGGCCGCGCACGACGACTTCCAGGACAAGGCGCTGGAAGGCTTCACCATGTTCGCCCTCAACCAGGGCGAGGTGTGCACCTGCCCGTCGCGCAGCCTGGTGCAGGCCGATATCTACGACGAGTTCCTGGAACTGGCGGCCATCCGCACCAAAGCGGTCCGTCAGGGCGATCCGTTGGACACCGAGACGATGGTCGGCTCGCAGGCCTCCAACGACCAGCTGGAAAAGGTGTTGTCCTACATCGAGGTCGGCAAGGACGAGGGCGCGCGGATCCTGTGCGGCGGAGAACGCGCCGAACTGGGTGGCGACCTGTCCGGCGGCTACTACGTGCAGCCCACCATTTTCGCCGGCAACAACAAGATGCGGGTCTTCCAGGAGGAGATTTTCGGGCCGGTGGTCTCGGTCGCGTCATTCTCGGACTACGACGACGCCATCTCGATCGCCAACGACACCCTCTACGGCCTGGGTGCGGGGGTGTGGAGCCGCGACGGCAACACCGCCTACCGAGCCGGTCGCGACATTCAGGCCGGGCGGGTGTGGGTCAACTGCTATCACGTCTATCCCGCGCACGCCGCGTTCGGTGGATACAAGCAGTCCGGCATCGGCCGGGAGAACCACAAGATGATGCTCGACCACTACCAGCAGACCAAGAACTTGCTGGTGTCGTATTCGCAGCAGGCGCAGGGCTTCTTCTGAGCGCCATGATGACGCCCCGGGTGGTGGTCACTGCTGAAGCCGCCAAGCTACTCGAGCAGTTGCGAAACCAGCACGGCCCGTTGATGTTTCACCAATCTGGTGGCTGCTGCGACGGATCGTCGCCGATGTGTTATCCGGATGGCGACTTCATCGTCGGCGACCGCGACGTCCTGCTAGGCGTGCTGGACACCGGCGAAGACGGTGTGCCGGTGTGGATCTCGGGACCGCAATTTCGGGCATGGAAACACACCCAGCTCGTCATCGACGTGGTGCCCGGGCGGGGCAGCGGGTTCAGTCTGGAAGCACCCGAAGGCAAGCGGTTCCTGTCCCGCGGCCGCGCTTTCAGCGCCGACGAGAACGCGGCGCTGAACGCCTCACCGGTGATCACCGGCGCCGACTACGAGCGCGGCGAGCGCCCGCCGGACCGTGCCCCGGTGGTCGCGTCCGCTGTCGGTGCTTGTCCAGTACCCGCGGGGCGCGCCGCAGCGGTAAAGGGCTAGCGGCCATTCGCGGCAGTATCTTTTAAGGGTGATACCGCTGCCGCGGAGTTGGCTACTGGCCAGTGCGATGCTGGTCGGCTTGGCCGTCGGCGTGCTGGGCGCCGCCGCCGCGTTGACCGTGGAGCACGCCCGCATGCGGCCGGACCTCGCGATCGCGCTGGTGGTCGGGTTCCCCACCGTCGTCGGGCTGCTCGTCCTCCTGCTGTCGCGGGCCCGATGGCTGACCGCGCTGGGCATCTTCTTCCTGGCGGTGGCGCCGGGATGGTTCGGGGTGCTCGCGGTGATCGAGGTGGTGACCCGTGGCTGAATCGGAACGTCTGGACACCGAATCGATGCCGCTGACCGAGCGTTTCACACCGACCTTCGACACCGGCGTTCATCAGAAAGTCGAGCCCGAGCTCATCGAGCTGGAGCCACCCGCTCCGCGACGCCGGTGGTGGCGTCGGCGGTCGGACCCGACGCCCACCGAATCTCCGGCGGAGGTTCCGCTGACCGACGACGCACCGGCGGCCGACCTGTACCACTACGTGAAGTGGTGGCAGTTCATCCTGGTGCTGCTCGCGGTCTGGATTCCGGCAGGCGGGATCGGGGCCGGCCTGTTCTATTGGTGGAGCCATGACGGCTCCAGGCACAAGACCGCGGTCGTCTTCGTCGTCCTGGTTTTCGTCGTCGTGTCCGCGGTCGCGAGCCTGATGCTGGCGATGGTCTCCGACCGGCCGCTGGTGTCGGCATTGGCCATCGCGATGATCTCGGCGGTGTTCGCCGCCGTCGTCGGCGCCGGTCCGGTCTACGGCAAGTTCTACTGCGAGCACAGTCGGCAGCCCTGTGTAGCGGGCATCCTGCCGCACTGAGCATCCGCACCACGGCTGTGCAGGGCTGGCGGGGTGAGCGATGCCTCGGCTTCCCTGACGCCGCAGGATGATCGCAACATGACCTCCATCGCCGACGTGATCGACGACCCCGCGCGCTCGGCGA
>JBAWAV010000728.1:0-1977 GCA_049589475.1 Mycobacterium sp. | reverse complement strand
GTTCCGGTTGGCGGTTCGCGAGCTGACCTGGTCGGCGGCGGCACCCGATGTCGAGGCCGCTGTGCTGGTGCCCGCCAAGACTTTGTCCGAGGCGGCCAAGAGTGGGACCGACGGCGCCGAAGTGCATTTGTCGTTGGGTGCCGGACCTGCCGTGGGCAAGGACGGACTGCTCGGCATCAGTGGCAACGGCAAGCGCAGCACAACGCGTCTGCTGGACGCGGAGTTCCCCAAGTTCCGCCAGCTGCTGCCCACCGAACACACGGCGGTGGCCACGGTCGGAGTGGCCGAACTCACCGAGGCGATCAAGCGCGTGGCGCTGGTGGCCGACCGCGGCGCTCAGGTCCGGATGGAATTCTCCGGCGACGTGCTGCGGCTGTCGGCAGGCGCCGACGATGTCGGTCGGGCCGAAGAGGAAGTCCCGGTCGAGTTCGCCGGCGAGCCGCTCACGATCGCTTTCAACCCGACGTATCTCACCGACGGGTTGGGCTCGTTGCATTCCGGCCGCGTGTCGTTCGGGTTCACCACGCCCAGCCGTCCAGCGGTGTTACGGCCGTCCGGCGATGATGACGCAGAGCCAAGTGGCAGCGGACCGTTCCCGGCGGCGCAGACCGACTACGTGTATCTGCTGATGCCGGTTCGTCTGCCTGGTTAGCGGCAGGGACGAGGCGAGTGTACGTCCGCCACCTGGGCTTACAGGATTTTCGGTCCTGGGCAAACATCGAGCTCGATCTCACCCCGGGCCGAACGGTGTTTGTTGGGTCGAACGGCTATGGCAAGACGAATCTTGTTGAGGCGCTGTGGTATTCGTCAACGCTCGGGTCGCATCGGGTCGCGACGGACGCGCCGCTGGTGCGGGTCGGCGCGCAGCGCGCGGTCGTGTCGACCATCGTCGTCAATGAGGGCCGCGAGTGCGCGGTCGACTTGGAGATCGCGGCCGGGCGGGCCAACAAGGCGCGGCTGAATCGTTCTCCGGTGCGCAGCCCGCGTGAGGTTCTCGGGGTTCTGCGGGCAGTGTTGTTCGCACCCGAGGACCTGGCGCTGGTCCGGGGAGATCCCGCAGACCGGAGGCGGTATCTCGATGATCTTGCCGCGGTCCGCCGCCCGCGGGTGGCGGGCATCCGGGCCGACTACGACAAGGTTCTGCGCCAGCGCACGGCGTTGCTGAAATCCGCGTCAGGAGCGCGGTTCCGGGGGGACCGCGGCGCGCTGGAGACCCTCGATGTGTGGGACGGTCATCTGGCCACGCATGGGGCGGAGTTGATGGCCGCGCGGATGAACCTGGTCAACGAGCTCGCACCGGAAGTGCAGAAGAGTTACCAACTGTTGGCGCCGGCATCGCGACCGGCGTCCATCGGCTATCACGCCGGCATCGACGTCGAGCCGGAGCACCCGGACGTCGACGTGCTGCGGGAGGCGCTGCTGGCCAAGATGGCCGCGCGGCGCGATGCCGAACTCGAGCGCGGTGTGTGCCTGGTCGGTCCACACCGCGACGACTTGGAGCTGCGGCTGGGCGAACAACCCGCGAAAGGCTTTGCAAGCCACGGAGAATCGTGGTCGATGGCGCTCGCATTGCGCCTGGCGTCCTACGAATTGTTGCGCGCAGACGGCAGTGATCCGGTGTTGTTACTCGACGATGTCTTCGCCGAACTCGACACCGCGCGGCGAGAGGCGCTGGCCGCTGCCGCAGCGTCCGCGGAACAGGTCCTGGTGACGGCAGCCGTTCTCGACGACATCCCGCGGGACTGGGATGCCACACTTGTCCGTATCACCCTGAACGACGACGACAGCGGACCGATATCGGCGGTGCAATCGTGACGCGAGCGGCGACAATGCAGGCCGGAACGGCCTGAGGAGGAGCGCGAACGTTGACGGACAAGGACAACGACAAAGCAGAACCGCCCGAACACCTGGGCGGGTTGGCCGGCATGGACCTGGTCCGGCGAGTCCTCGAAGAAGCCCGCGGCGCCGCGCGCACGC
>JBAWAV010000727.1:0-10929 GCA_049589475.1 Mycobacterium sp. | reverse complement strand
TGCTCGACATGCTCAAGCGCTACCACAAGGGCGTCGAGCAACTGCTGGTATTCCTGCCGCAAAACGCGGCGGCCGCCCAGACGGCAACAGTGGCGTTCCCGAGCTACGCATCGCTGGACACCGCGCTGACGATCAACCAGCCTCCGCCGTGTATGACCGGCTTTCTGCCGGCACCCCAGTGGCGGTCGCCGGCGGACAGCAGCCTGGCGCCGCTGCCATCCGGAACGTATTGCAAAGTCCCGCAAGACGCTTCGGGCAACAATGTGCGCGGGGCGCGCAACATCCCGTGTGTCGATGTCCCCGGTAAACGCGCTGCGACGCCGCGGGAGTGCCGCGACCCCAAACCGTACGTTCCGTTGGGCACGAACCCGTGGTACGGCGACCCCAACCAGATCTTGAACTGCCCGGCCCCCGGGGGACGTTGCGACCAGGCGGTGAAACCGGGCTTCGTGATACCCGCGCCGTCGATCAACACCGGCCTCAACCCGGCGCCTGCCGACCGGCTGCCGCCGGGGGGACAGACGCCGCCTCCCGTCAGCGATCCGTTGCAGCGGCCCGGGGCGGGGAGCGTGCAGTGCAACGGTCAACAGCCAAACCCCTGCGTGTACACCCCTGGCGGGCCTCCGACGGCCGTCTACAGCCCACAGAGCGGTGAACTGGTAGGACCCGACGGCGCCAAGTACGCGATCGAAGATTCGCGGAAGACAGGAGACGACGGGTGGAAGGACATGCTGGCGCCGGCCGGCTGAATCCCAGAATGATTGACACTGACCGCACGTACAGTCATATACTGAGCGGAGCGAGCGGCAGCGCTGCGCCGAGATCGGAGTGAAATGCGGGAAGTGATTGGCCTAGGCCAACTCCGGAGTCACGCATGTGGGTATCTCGACCGGGTCGGCGCCGGCGAGACGCTCGATGTCGTCCGGCGCGGCAAGCTGGTGGCGCGGGTGGCTCCGATCCCTGAGCGATCGGTGAAAGCCCTGGCGGCGGCCCCCGGTGGGCGCGTCGGGCTTGACGAGCTGCGGACACGGGCGGGTCGGTGCTTTGACCGGGTTGCGGCCGGGGAGACAATTGACGTCGTCCGGCACGGTGAACTGGTTGCCCGCATTGTGTCAGCCGCCGCGGACGAACCCCGCCGGATAGCGTGATACCTGTTCCATCCACCAACAACGACGCTGTGGAGGGCACATGACGACCTACCGAACTGTTGTGGTGGGCACGGACGGCTCAGAGTCGTCATTGCGCGCGGTCGACCGTGCCGCCACGATCGCGGCGGATTCGGACGCCAAGTTGGTCATTGCGACGGGCTACTTTCCGCAACCCGACGATCGGCGCGCGGCGGACGCGCTCGGGCAAGAGGGCTACAAGGTGCGCGGCAACGCGCCGATCTACGCGGTTCTGCACGATGCCCACGACCGCGCAAAGGCTGCCGGTGCGAAGAACATCGAGGACCGGCCGATCAAAGACGGTCCGGTACATGCGTTGGTCGACCTGGCCGAGGAAGTCGGAGCCGATCTGCTTGTGGTCGGAAATGTGGGCCTGGACGCCCGATCCGCGATCGTCGGGCGAGTGTTCTCGATCCCCGGAGCTGTCGCCAACCGGGCCAAGGTCGATGTGCTGATCGTTCGCACCAACGCCTGACGCAGCCGCTAGACAGTCATTTTTGCGACCTCAGATCCAGAACGGCGCCGGTTGTTTCGGCGGCTTCTGAATTAACCCACTGATCGCAAACAGCACGACGGCGCGCGTTCGTGTCGACGTCACTGATGGTTACCCCCTCGTGCCGGATGCTTGCCCCATGGGTATCGCGACGGTCGCCCCCGATGCGATCGAGTTGGCGTTTTCTGGACGATTTGGATTTGGGATCTACCGCTGGGTTTACCTGCCGTTCGACGTGCCACCCGGCGTGCGGCGAATTCGGGTATCCACCTCTCACGACAACTTTGCCGTCGCGGGGCTGGCCCGAAATGTGTTGGATCTGGGCATCTTTGGACCGGCCGGTCACGACTTGGGTAATGCCGCGGGGTTTCGCGGCTGGTCCGGCGGCGCCCGCGACGGCTTCGTCATCTCCAGTACGCATGCCACCCCCGGCTATCTGGCAGGCCCGATCGACGCGGGCGTATGGGCAGTAGCGCTCGGTCCGGTCGTGCTGAACCCGTGGGGGATGGCGTGGCAGGTGCACGTCACCATGGAACGCGGAGAGTCCGCCACGGCGCCGCCCGAGAGCAAGCCCGTCGTCGCCGCTACGTCCCCATCGGTGGTCGGTGCGCGTTGGTATCGCGGAGATCTGCATCTGCACACCGTTCACTCCGACGGCCAACGCCATCCCGGTGAACTGGTGTCTGCCGCCCACGCCAGTGGATTGGATTTCATCGTCTCCACCGAGCACAACACCAACGCTGCCAACCGGACCTGGTTGACCTGCGATACCGGAGGACTGCTGGTGATTCCCGGCGAAGAGGTCACCACCAGGCACGGGCACTGGCTGGCCGTCGGATTGCCGCCGAGCGCCTGGGTCGATTGGCGCTACGGCCCGCGCGACGGTGTATTCCCGCGCTTTGCTGCCGAGGTCCGCGAAGCGGGCGGCTTGGTGGTCGCCGCGCACCCTTCGGTGCCGTTGCCGGGGGCGGCCTGGGAGTTCGGATTTGCCGATGTGGATGCCCTCGAGGTATGGAACGGCCGTTGGAACGTCGATGATGAACTGTCACTTCGTATCTGGCAGCGACTGCTGCGCCGGGGCCGACGGGTTGTCGCCGTCGGTGGCAGCGATTCACACGGCAAGCATCAGCCGGTCGGCTCTCCGCAGACAGTCGTGCATGCCGGTGAACTGTCGACGCCTGCGATCGTCGATGGGTTACGTTGCGGGCGTTCGTATCTGGCCCGGTCGCGCGAAGTCGCACTGGAGCTGACCGCGTCCTGTCCGAGCAGCGGCGTAGCCGGCCCCGGACAAATACTGCGAATAGATGCCGATGGGCACGTGACGATCACCGCCGTGATCAGCGGGGCCCCCGGTACGAACGTCGCGTTGATCACCGCGGAGGGCTGCGTCGAACGAGCGACAGTGGGATCTGATCGGGCCCGGTTGCAGTGGCAACTCGACGCCGTATCGGCGAGCTTTGCGCGATTGGAGGTGCGAGAAGCGCAGCGGCGTTCGCTCGGCGAAATGGTCGCGTTGACGAACCCGGTATGGCTAGGCTGAGCTGGCGTTGACGCGGTAAGGCAGTATCCGGTTGCGAACTGATATCACATGCGATACCGGATCGGGTAGGCGTCGAATGGTGGAGAAATGACGCGAAACGAGATCACCGAAAAGATCGTGGTCGCCCGCCTGGCCAAAGGCCTGGCCTGGCAGGAGTTGGCCGACGCGGTCGACCTGCCCGTGGTATGGACCACGGCGGCGCTGCTTGGGCAGCACCCGATCCCGCCCGAGATCGGCACGGTGCTCGTCGAGATGCTGGGCCTCGACGAGGCCGCGGTCCCTGTGCTGGCCGCACCGCCGATGCGCGGCGGTCTGCCCACCGCGGTGCCGACCGACCCGACCATCTACCGCTTCTACGAGGCCCTGCAGGTTTACGGCGGCGCGCTCAAGGAGCTCATCCACGAGCAATTCGGCGACGGCATCATGAGCGCGATCAATTTCAGCGTCGATATACAGAAGAAATCGCACCCGTCTGGTGACCGCGTGGTCGTCACATTCGACGGGAAATTCCTTCCCTACGACTGGGTTTCTGCCGACCGTAAAGAAACCGTCAAGAGGCACACGCAGGGGACTGCGCGCGCCTAGCTTCTTTTCAACTACTCCCCGAAGGGGGCACTAGATGCGCGGTCCCTACTTCGAGGCCGATTGGCGGCGGGAGCAGCTGCGGACCAACCTGTGGCTCGTTCCGGTGCTGCAGACGATTGCGATAACGCTGCTGTTCGGCATCACCTACGCGGTCGACCGCTCGGCTTACGACGGCTGGTTCACGCTGCCGAGCTTCGTACTCAATGGCAGCGCTGATTCGGCTCGGGTCGTGTTGGCCACGGTCGCCGCGGCCATCATCACTGTGGTCGGCATCGTTTTCTCGATCACTATCGTGGCCCTGACGCTGGCTTCCACGCAGTTCGGGCCGCGGATGCTGCGCAACTTCGTGCGCGACCCGGGAACTCAATTGTCTTTAGGGACATTCGTGGCGAGTTTCTGCTACGCGATGATCGCCCTGGTTTCGGTGGGCGGGGGCCCACACGGTGATTTCGTTCCGCATCTGTCGATCACGGTGACGTTCATGCTGACGTTGACCGACGTCGCCGTACTGATCTTTTTCTTCAACCATATCGCCACGATGATTCAGCTCCCGGTGATGATCGCGAGCATAGCCACGACAATTGTCGAAGAGGTGGCGGCAATGGACCGCGCCAGCTCGTTTGGAGTCGGCGCGGCGCGCGGGCCGTCAGACGAGGAATTGCTGGCGCGGTTTGCCGAGTCTGGTGCCCCGATCCGCACACCGCGCAGCGGTTATCTTCAGGTTATCCGACATGACGTCCTGCTTAAGATCGCGACGAAGGCCAATGCGGTCGTTCAGTTACCGCACCGTCCCGGGCATTTCATGGTCGCGGGTCAGGTGATTGCTTGGGTGTGGCCGCCCGAAGCTGCCGCATCCGTCGAGGAGCGTCTGGCGCTGGGGCACGTCGCGGGTGCGTATCGCACACTTGCGCAGGATATTTCGTTTGGTTTGGATCAATTGGTCGAGATCGCTTTGCGCGCATTGTCGCCGGCGGTCAACGACACCTTCACCGGGATGACTTGCGTCGACTGGATCGCCGATTGCCTCTGCCGAATTTCCAGCACATGGCGTCCACAGCGGATCCGGCGCGACTCGGACGGCAACATCCGTGTCATCGCCTTCCAACCCGATTTCGAGCGACTGGTGGAGCGCACATTCGACACCATCCGCCAGGCTGCGGTTGGCATGCCCGCCATCATGATCCGGCAACTCGATGCGGTGGCCAAGATCCTCGAACAGGTCCCCGACGGCGCAAAGCAAACCGCGTTGATACGCCAAGCCGAAGCGATCCAGCGGTCCAACCTCGCCACGGTCCCCGACCCTTCAGACCGCGACGACGTCACAGCGCGATACGAGGCAGTCATGGCGATGGTCAACCCAGCCGCGACGCCACCGCTGGCCGGGGCTGTACCGGTTAGCAACGGATTCCATTACGGGACGCGCGCATCCTGAGCTGAGCGACCGCCGTCATCGGCAGCGGCTACAGTTCGGTCGTGGCTCCCGAACTGAAAGCAGACCTCGTCCTGTCCGGTGGTGGCGTCAAGGGCATTGGCCTGGCCGGCGCTGCCGTCGCGCTGTTGGAAGCCGGATATGCGGTCCAGCGAGTCTCTGGCACGTCGGCCGGCTCGATCGTCGGCGCGATCCTGGCGGCCGGCGCCGGCAAACTCGGGCCCGAAGAGGTCGAGCAGCTCACCATGACGCTGCCCTACCGCAAATTCCTCGACCCGACGCGCATCACCGGCATCCCGCTGCTGGGCCCGGCGTGGGGAGTGTTGAGCGAAACCGGCATCTACAAAGGCGATTACGCTCACGAATGGATCCGCTCAGAGCTGGCCAACCTCGGTGTGCACACCTTCGGCGACCTCGCCATCGACGCCCCGAACGTGGTGCCTGAACGGCGCTACCGGTTGGTGGTGACCGCGACGGACGTGACCACCGGGCAGATGGTGCGCCTGCCGTGGGACTACCGCAGGCTCTACGGGCTGGACCCCGACGAGCAGTTGGTTGCCGACGCGGTCCGGGCCTCGATGTCGATTCCGTTCTTCTTCCGCACCACCAAATTGACCAGCGCCAGTGGCCTGACGTCCACGCTGGTCGACGGCGGCATGCTGTCGAACTTTCCGATCGACTCGTTCGACCGGCGTGACGGCAAGCTGCCGCGCTGGCCCACGTTCGGAGTGACGTTGTTGCCCAATCTTCCTCAGGGCAACGACAAAGTGATTCCGGTTCTGGGGCCGGTCAACTGGCTCTTCGGTGGCCCGCCGCTGATCGAGTCGTTGATCACCACGATGATCGTCGGCCGCGACCAGACCTATCTGAATCAGCCGTGGGTCGACTCGCGGGCCATTCGCGTCGACTCGTCGAAGGTCGGCTTTCTCGACTTCAACATCGGCGCCAAACAGATGCAAGAGCTCTATCAGAACGGCTACAACGGGGCGATCGACTTTCTGTCCACCTGGAACTGGGACGAGTACCTCGAGCGCTTCCGGCGACCAGTCGGCCTGGCTAAGGCTTGATTGCTCTGCTTCAGACCGCGAATTCGGCTGCCATGTTGTCGATTCCGGCGCGAATGCCCGCCAGCGCATCGGCCCGAGTCCGCAGCTTCGTCCCGAGATGGGCGTGCTGCTTGAGCGCCACAAATTCCCGGGCGGCTTCCTCGGCTCGGCTGAGCACCATGTCGGGCAACACGATCTCGTCGACCCAGCCGGCGGCGACCGCCGTTTCGCCGAAGAACATCTTCGCCAGCCCGGTCGCCTGTTGGTAGGCCGACGGGGTCAGGCGCAGCTTCATCACTTCCAGGGCCGAGTACGGGATCGTCATACCGATCGCGACTTCATTGGCCTGAATGCTGGTGGCGTGAGCCGCAATTCGGTGATCACCGCTGGCCAGCAGGAACGCGCCCATCGCGATGGCGGGTCCGGTGCAGGCCATCACCACCGGCTTGGGGTAGGACAGCAGCCGATACGACAGCTCGAAGCCGCCCTTGAGCATGTCGATCGCCGGCTGAATGTCACCGGACGTCAGCACCTTCAGGTCGAACCCGCCGCTGAAAACCCGGTGGTTTCCCGCGATCACGACCGCACCTGCGTCGTCACGGTCGGCGTGGTCGAGCGCCTCGTTGAGGGCCTGCTGCATCGTCGGCCCGAGGACGTTGACCTTGCCGTCGTCCATGGTGATGAAGGCAATGGACTCGTCGAGGCGATAGCTGACCGGTCCGCTCATGGGGAGATTGAATCAGATGGCGAACGCGCCGACGGGAGCGGCGTGCTCAGACCCGTTCGCCGCGGTGCTTGCCGAGTTCCTTTTCGGCGTCACCCCACCGGAGGGTGACGTCGGTCGGCGGCGCTTCGATCTGCCGGGTACGCCACCGGTCCTTGGTCTCGTCTACCGCGCGGTTGATCCGCTCGATCTCGCCGCGGAACACGTCCGGGCGAGTCTCCTTTGAGGCGTAGTGGAAATAGGTCAGCAGGCTGCGCAGCAGTTCGAGCTTCTGCTTCTCCCGCTTCGCGAGGTCGTGGTTCGTCATCAACTCGATGCGCTGCACCGGCGGCAGCGACGCCCAGTCCAGCACGACCTTGGTCTCCAGCGAGGGCCGGCGGCGCTGCCAGAACTTCCATCCGCGTGGCACTTCGACGCGGTCGTAATAGGTCACGGTGCCCGGGAAACGCGACTCGATGCCCTCACCGAGCTCGCTGCGGTCCAGCGCCGAATCCCACACCGTGCGCCACTCCTGGCCGGGCGCCAAGGTCGGCAATTGCTTGGGAAGCTGCAATTCCACGACGTCGGCATAACCGTCGGTGGCGTTTTCGTATTCGGCGACGGTCGGCGGATGCGGAAAGGTGAACGAGACGTCGTAGGCGGGAGTCTTGCCGAAATTCCGCACGACCAGCTCGATTACATGCCAATCCGAAGCGTGCGGCTCCATGAACATTCCGACGTGCGGTCGGGTTTCTTCGGAGGCCAGCCGACGATTACGCCGATTTTGCCGACCTATGTAAATGAGAGCGACCACTCCGAGCGCGAGCAGGGCCCATACGGCCCACGCGAGCCAGGCGCCTGACCCCGCGCTCACCACTTGGTCCCAACGTGCGTGGATCCATTCCATCGAAGAACCCGTCCCCTGGTTATATCGCAGCGCTTACGCGCGCGAGATTCGCTGCAGCGCTTGTCCGCGCATCATTACCCGCCCATCAGCGTTCGCCACTGGTCAAGATTAGCGACTCGATAGACGTAATTCGACCGCTTCACCTCCGATAGTGACGCACTCGGCTCGGCCGAATACCAATGACCCGGAAATACCGTCGGATCGCCCGGAAGGTTCGCTAGTTTTTGCAGACTGCGAAATATCTCGTCGGAATCGCCGCCGGGAAAGTCGGTGCGACCACAACCCTCCAAGAACAGGGTGTCGCCGGCAACCAGCCGGCCGTCGAGCAGGAAGCATTGGCTACCCGGGGTGTGGCCGGGGGTATGCAGCAACTCGATGTCGATGGCGCCGACGCTGACCTTGTCACCGTGATCGTGCGAGGTGAGATCGCTCATCGGGATCCCGGTGATCCGCGAGACGAACAGCGCCTCTTGAGAATTGACGTGGACGGGAACGCTGACGTGTTCGAGCAGCTCGGCCAGGCCCTTGAGCTCGAAGCCCATCATCGAGCCGCCGACGTGGTCGGGGTGGTGGTGGGTGACCAGCACCCCGGACAGGTGCATCCCGTCGGCCTCGAGCGCGTCGACCAGGTCGTCGGCCGCGTAGGCCGGGTCGACCACGACGCAGTCCCCGGTTTGCCGGTCGCCGATCAGGTACGCGAAGTTGCGCATCTGCGCCGCGATCCCGTCGCCCCGGGCGAAGTCACGGCCGGAAAGCAGCTGGCGAAAGTACAACCGGTCCCCAGAAGACAAGTCAGACACCCGCTCAGCCTAGACTGGCGCCCGAGACCCAGCAGGCCCCCGATGCCTGGTAAACCTCTTCGTTTGGTGCGCTAGCAGACCAGGCTGTACCCTCTTTTAGGCCCGAGGCACGACCCATTTGGTCGCTACGGGTGAGGCCCCCTTAGCTCAGTCGGTAGAGCGTTTCCATGGTAAGGAAAAGGTCAACGGTTCGATTCCGTTAGGGGGCTCGGCGGACGCCGAGCAGGTCGGCGCCCGGTACCGAGGCGGTGTAGCTCAGTCGGTTAGAGCGAACGACTCATAATCGTTAGGTCGCCGGTTCGAGTCCGGCCATCGCTACAAGTGAACAACGAACACCGGAAAAGAGAACTGACGTGGCCTCCAGTACCGACGTACGGCCCAAGATCACCTTGGCGTGCGAGGTGTGCAAGCACCGCAACTACATCACCAAGAAGAACCGCCGCAACGACCCCGACCGGCTCGAGCTGAAGAAGTTCTGCTCCAACTGCGGCAAGCACCAAGCCCACCGCGAGACGCGCTAGCCACTGCCCGCGAGCGAATATTCAGACTGACTAGGTAGGTTCTAGAGACGTGTCGCTGGGCAAAGACGTGGTCGGACTGACGTATCGCTATCCCGACCATTACATCGTGGAGCGGGAAAAGATCCGGGAGTACGCCGTCGCCGTTAAAAATGACGACGCCGCGTTCTTCGAAGAGAAGGCTGCCGCCGAGCTAGGCTACGAAGGCCTGATCGCGCCGCTGACCTTCATCTCGGTGTTCGGTTACAAAGCTGTGGCGGCGTTCTTCGACGAGGCCAAGATCGCGACTCAAGATGCCCAGATCGTCCAGGTAGACCAGGAACTGAAGTTCTTCCTGCCGATCAAGGTGGGGGATCGGCTCTACTGCGATGTGTCCATCGACTCGATACGGACTGCACACGGTACCGACATCATCGTGACCAGGCAGATCATCACCAACGACGCCGGTGATGTCGTACAGGAGACCTACACGACCCTGGCGGGTCGTGCGGGCGAAGAAGGGAATAAGGGTTTCAGCGATGCCACTGCGTGAGTTCGATTCGGTCAAGGTGGGCGACCAGCTTCCGGAGAAGGTGTACCCGCTGACCCGTCAAGACCTGGTGAACTACGCGGGCGTCTCGGGTGATCTCAACCCGATCCACTGGGACGACGAGATCGCCAAGGTCGTCGGGCTCGACACCGTGATCGCTCATGGGATGTTGACCATGGGCCTGGGCGGCGGCTTCGTCACCTCGTGGGTCGGCGATCCCGGGGCGGTCACCGAGTACAACGTGCGGTTCACCGCGGTGGTGCCGGTGCCCAACGACGGCAAGGGCGCCGAGATTGTGTTCAGCGGCAAGGTGAAGTCCGTCGACCCGGACAGCAAGTCGGTGACGATCGCATTGACGGCCACCACCGACGGAAAGAAGATCTTCGGTCGGGCGATTGCTTCGGCGAAGTTGGCCTAACGGTGGCGATCAACACCGACATCCTGGGCATGGTCTGGGACTACCCGGACAGCTACGAGGTCGGCCGGGAAAAAGTGCGTGAATTCGCCAGATCGGTTAAGGCCGACGACCCGGCGTCTATGGAAGAAAGCGCGGCCGCCGAACTCGGGTATGAGGCCATCGTCGCGCCGCCGACGTTCGTCACCATCCTCGGGAAGCTGGTCCAGGCGGACTTCATGCGGAAGGTCGACACGGGCTACGAAACGTTGCAGATGGTCCAGGTCGACCAGCGCTTCGTCTACCACAAGCCGATCCTCGCCGGAGATGTGTTGCACGCCCGGATGGAAGTCGAATCCGTCGTCGAGCGCTTCGGCGCCGACATCGTCGTCACCAGAAACACTTTGTTGAACCAGCACGGCGAACTCGTCATGGAGGCCTACACCACGGTGATGGGCCACGAGGGCGACAACTCGATCAATCTCAAATGGGACAAGGAGTCGGGGCAGATCGTCAGGACGGCGTGATTAGTACCTGAGACTTGCTCCGTTGTACACTCGGACCTCGGGGTTTTCCCATTACCAGCGTGTTTTTGCCGAAGTTGGAGAGCGCGCGTGTCAATGAAGCCCCGGCACGCGCAGGTTGGCCTGCCAACCAGCGAAGGGGCGTAGCTCAACTGGCAGAGCAGCGGTCTCCAAAACCGCAGGTTGCAGGTTCAAGTCCTGTCGCCCCTGCAATGCGTCCGGTGACGATGCGGGCCAGTACGGCCCGAGGAGGAACCGGACCTGCAATGCGTCCGGTGACGATGCGGGCCTGTAC
>JBAWAV010000726.1:0-2908 GCA_049589475.1 Mycobacterium sp. | reverse complement strand
GGGTGGGCGGCACAGGATGAGAGTACGGGGTTGACCGTCCCGGCCTCCTCGATCTATACATTGCTTAGATTCTAATCAGTGATTAGATAGGAGCCTGGCCATGCCGGAGTGGGTCCTTGTCACCGGGGCGTCGGGGTTCATCGCCGGACACTGCGTCACCGAACTGGCCGACCACGGCTACGCCGTCCGCGGCACCGTCCGCAGACCTGGCCAGGCTGACCACTTGACGGATGCCGCCGAACTCGTGACGGCCGACCTCGACTCCGATGACGGCTGGGCCGACGCCGTCGCCGGGTGCACCTACGTGCTGCATGTCGCGTCGCCTTTTCCTTCGCAGGCCCCCGCCGACGAAAGGGAGCTCATCCGGCCAGCCGTCGAAGGAACCCTGCGGGTCCTACGCGCGAGCGCCCAGAGCGGCACAGTCAAACGGGTAGTGCTCACATCCTCGGTCGCGGCGATCGGCGCGGGTCATCCTGCCACCAGGACGCTCACCGAAGACGACTGGTCGGACCTGGGCGGCAGTGGCGCGTACCCGAAGAGCAAGACGCTGGCCGAACGGGCGGCGTGGGATTTCGTCCACGCCGATGGCCAGCTCGAACTGGCCGTCATCAATCCGGGGATGGTGCTGGGGCCGGTCCAGCGCGCTGCAGCCGGCACGTCACTGGAGCCGGTTCGGCGGTTGCTGGCCCGGCAGGTGCCCGGTATACCCCGCCTTGGCTGGGCCACCGTGGACGTCCGGGACCTCGCGGTCGCGCACCGCCTGGCCATGGAAGTTCCTGACGCTGCGGGCAACCGCTACATCTGCGCGGGCGAGCACGTGTGGATGCGTGACATGGCCGAGATCCTGGTGACGGAGTACCGGGTGCCGACCAGGGCGGTCCCGTACTGGCTCATGTGGGTTATCGCGCGGTTCGATCCGACCGTCCGCATGGCGCTGAGTTCCGTCGGCCAACGGGAAGTGGTCAGCGCGGACAAGGCCAGGCGCGAACTCGGCTGGACCATGCGACCTCTCGACGAGACCATCCTGGACACCGCTAGAAGCCTGATCGACCACCACGTCGTCAGCGCATGACCGGGCGCAGGAGCTTGGCCTGTAGGGACGCCGAAAGCCACAGCTGTGCGACGGGCGCCATGGTCGACCTGCTCGCCCTTGCCTGATGCGGACCAACCCCCTGCGGCCGAGGCGTCCGCGGACGGGGTCAGGTTCGATTTCTTCTGCGGGGACGAGGTCTACGGCAACTGCACCCAGCTGCGCGCTTTCTTCGAAGAACGCAGCCAGGGATATGTGCTGCGCGTCCCTTCCGATTTCCGCCTCACCCTGCCTGGCGGGATGAGATTAACCTGCGCGGATGCGGCCAGCCGGCTGCTGGCTGGCAAGCGCCGCCCCGAGGTCCTCCGCCGGGAAGGGCTCCAAGGGAGCCCGCTGGTACGCGTGGTCGTGGCTGGGCACCGCCAGTCCCCGTCACTGCCTGCTGGCCCGCCGCCACCTCAAGACCGGTGAACTGGCCTATCACTACTGTTTCGTGCCCGCCGGCCAGCCGCTGACCATGACCCGGTTTATCCGCGCCGCGGGGCTGCGCTGGCCCGTGGAAGAAGACTTTGAATTCGGCAAGGACTGCTTCGGCCTGGACCAATCCCAGGTCCGCCTCTACACCGCCATCGCCCGCCACACCGTGCTGGTGATGGCCGCCCTGGCCATCTGCGCCATCACCGCCGCCCTGCTCAAAGACCGCACCGGCACCCAGGCACCACCGCCGGCCCGGCCTGACCAGCCGCCTCCCGCCGATCCCGGGATGATCCCGCTGACCGTCCCAGAGACCGGGCGCCTGCTCGCCGCCCTCCTCCACCGGCCCAGCCCACCCGGGCACACCGCACACTGGTCCGGCTGGAGACGCCGCCACCAAGCCCGCTCCCGGTGGTACCACCAGCGCACCCGGCTCGCCACAGAAGCACGGTGATTGCGCTGGTCAGCTAGTGCACGGCTGCTGCCGTCCCAGCCGCGGCTGGTGTGCTCACCGGGCCCGTGATCCCGAGCCTTGACCACGCGCGGCCCATCCTGGCGTTAAGCGCGCTTCCGTGCGGGTCTGGCCCGGCCGCCCCTCCGCTGCGCGTCCGTGAACCCTTCGCGCGCCGTTTGCTGATAACAGGTGTAAGCCTCCCATGCATCCGGAAAGGGTTTGCACATGAATCAAGATGGCGCATGAGACGGCGCACAGGGCCCGCTGCGGCGGATGATGCCGTGGTCATCCAGAGCTCCCGGCGTGAGCCGGAGCGGTTCGCAGTCCTGTTCGACAGGCATGCCCCGTATATTCACCGCTACCTCGCCCGGCGGGCCGGTCCCCAGGTTGCCGACGATCTGGTCGCGGAAACGTTCCTCGCCGCGTTCGCCCAGCGGTTCCGCTACGACCCCGGCCACCCCGACGCCAGGCCATGGCTGTACGGGATCGCCACGAACGTGGCCGGCCAGCATCGCAGAGACGAGGCCCGCCAGTACCGGATCATGCAGGCCGTGCCGGCCGAGCCCGCCGTTCCTGGTCATGCCGAGCGGGTGGCCGCCGATGTCACTGCCCAGGCGATGCGCGCGCTGCTGGCCGCGGCGCTGGCGGGGCTGGCGGCAGGCGACCGGGATGTGCTGCTCCTCATCGCCTGGGAGCAGCTGACCTACCAGGAAGTGTCCCAGGCGCTCGCCATCCCGGTGGGGACGGTGCGCTCCAGGTTGCACCGGGCCCGCACCAAGGTGCGCCAGGTGCTCGCCGGAACAGACGCGGCAGCCACGTATGAGGAGATCACAGCCAATGAATGACATGGAACTGCTCAGCGAACTGGCGCAGCAGACACCACTGCCCGCGCCCGCCGAACTCAGCGCGGCCCGCGGCCGGCTGACTGCCGCGATCGCAGCCAGCCAGGC
>JBAWAV010000725.1:0-6694 GCA_049589475.1 Mycobacterium sp. | reverse complement strand
CGTCGCCGCGCAGCGCGGCACGCAACCGGTCGTCGACGCGGATCTTGAACTTGTCGGCGGGGTTGTCACCCTCGCAGATGATGTGTTTGCCGTCGAGATCGAGTCCGACGATCTTGAGTTCCCGCATCGCGTCTCCTCGCAGGTTCCTCGCCGACCAGCGCGGCAGGCCTGTCACGGCGCACTGTAACGCAGGCAGCGGCCGCGACGTGGGCGGACACGCGGTAATACCTGGGGTTTTTGTCTGCGCGCGCTAGATGCGCTCGACCACCCAGTCGATGCACTCGGTCAGTGCGCTGACGTCATCGGGTTCGACGGCAGGGAACATCGCGACCCGCAACTGGTTGCGCCCGAGTTTGCGGTACGGCTCGACATCGACGATGCCGTTGGCGCGCAACACCTTGGCCACCGCTGCGGCATCGACGTCGTCGTTGAAGTCGATGGTGCCCACCACCTGGGAGCGCAACTTCGGGTCGGCGACGAACGGTGTCGTGTACTCCCGGTCCTGCGCCCAGCCGTACAACCGCTGCGACGAGTCGGCGGTGCGCTTGACCGCCCAGTCCAGCCCGCCGTTGCTCAACAGCCACTCGACCTGCTCGGCCAGCAGCACCAGCGTCGCGATGGCGGGCGTGTTGTAGGTCTGGTTCTTCAGGCTGTTGTCCACCGCGATCGGCAGCGACAAGAAATCGGGCACCCAGCGGCCGGACTCGGCGATGGCGTTGACGCGGTTCAGCGCGGCCGGGCTCAGAATGGCCAGCCACAAGCCGCCGTCGCTGGCGAAGTTCTTCTGCGGCGCGAAGTAATAGACGTCGGTGTCGGCGATGTCGACCGGCAGACCGCCGGCGCCGGAGGTGGCGTCGATGACGACCAGCGCGTCGCCGGAGCCGGCCGGTCGTGTGACCGGCACTGCGACGCCCGTCGAGGTTTCGTTGTGCGCCCAGGCGATCACGTCGACCGACGGGTCGCTCTGTGGGTCGGGCGCGCTGCCGGGCTCGGCTTTGACGATGATCGGGTCACCGACGAACGGGTTTTTGGCGACCGCGGAGGCGAACTTCGCGCTGAATTCGCCGTAGCTCAGGTGAAGTGACCGCTTGTCGATCAGGCCGAACGCCGCGGCATCCCAGAACGCCGTCGCTCCGCCATTGCCCAGCACCACCTCGTAGCCGTCGGGCACCGAGAAGAACTCCCGCAGCCCACTGCGCACCCGGCCGACCAAGTCCTTGACCGGGGCCTGGCGATGCGACGTGCCGAACAGCGGGGCGGCGGTGGTCGACAGGGCTTGCAACTGCTCGGGCCGGACCTTGGAGGGGCCGGACCCGAAGCGTCCGTCGCTGGGTTTGATGCCGTCGGGGATCGTCAGTGCCTCAGCCATGATCACCAGGCTAATGCCCGCCAGCGTGTGAGCCAGACCACACTAAAACAGATGTCCATGGCTCAACCACACCGCGGGAGAGGGGCTAGTAAGTTTGCGATACCTCCGGTACTGTCTTGGACATTGCACGTCCAAATGTAAACCTCGTTGGGGAGGCTAAGTAATGGCCCAGGCAGGGACGGCCCAGAAGCCGGCACGGACGAAGATCGTGCGCCGGTGGCGGCGCAACATGGATGTCCTGGACGACCCGAAGTACGTGGAGATGCTGAACACGCTGTCCGAGGGGTCAGTGCGTCGCAACTTCAACCCGTACACCGACATCGATTGGGACTCATCCGAGTTCGAAGTCATCGACGACGACCCGCGCTGGATACTGCCGAAGACCGACCCGCTGGGCCGACACTCCTGGTACCAGTCGCAGCCGCAGGACCGTCAGATCCAGATCGGCATGTGGCGTCAGGCCAACGTGGCCAAGGTCGGTCTGCACTTCGAGTCGATCCTGATCCGCGGCCTGATGGAGTACGCGTTCTGGGTGCCCAACGGGTCACCGGAATACCGGTACTGCTTGCACGAGGCCGTCGAAGAGTGCAACCACACCATGATGTTCCAGGAGATGGTGAACCACATCGGCCGCGACGTTCCCGGCATGCCGCGACTGCTGAAGTGGATCCAGCCGGCAATCCCGTTGGTGGCTGGGCCGCTGCCGATTCCGTTCTGGTTCGGCATCCTGGCCGGCGAAGAGCCGATCGACCACACGCAGAAGAACGTGTTGCGTGAGGGCAAGGAACTGCACCCGATCATGGAGCGGGTGATGGCCATTCACGTGGCCGAGGAGGCTCGGCATATCTCGTTCGCGCATGAGTACCTGCGTAAGCGGGTGCCGGAACTGCCGCGTCGCAAGCGATTCTGGTTGTCGCTCTTTGTGCCGCTGACCATGCGGATCTTGTGTTCGGCGATCGTGGTGCCGCCCAAGGCTTTCTGGCGCGAGTTCGACATCCCGCGTCAGGTCCGTAAAGAGGTGTTCTTCAAATCGCCGGAGTCGCGTCAGATGTTGCGTGACATGTTCGGTGACGTCCGGATGTTGTGCCGCGACACCGGTTTGATGAACCCGGTGGCCAAGCTGATCTGGCGAATCTGCAAGATCGACGGCAGGCCGTCGCGCTACCGCAGCGAGCCACAGCGCGAGCACGTCGTCGTCGCGGCCTAGAAACTCTCTACATGCCGCACGTTATTACCCAGTCGTGCTGTAGCGACGGGTCCTGTGTCTACGCCTGCCCGGTGAACTGTATCCACCCCTCGCCGGACGAGCCGGGCTTCGCGCACGCCGAGATGCTGTACATCGATCCGGTCGCCTGCGTGGACTGTGGGGCCTGTGTGAGCGCCTGTCCGGTGGGCGCCATCGCGCCCGACGCCCGGCTGACGTCCGAACAGCTGCCGTTCATCGCGCTGAACGCCTTGTTCTATGAGCCGGTCCATGCGTCCCGCCCAGCCGGTGAGAAGCTGCCGCCGACATCCAAACTGGCGCCGGTGATTCCGGCGCCGGAGGTGCACGCACACCACGGCGGCCCGCTGATGGTGGCCATCGTGGGATCCGGGCCGGCCGGGATGTACGCCGCCGATGAACTCCTCACCCAGCAGGGTGTCCGGGTCAACGTCTTCGAAAAGCTGCCCGCCCCTTATGGATTGGTTCGCGCTGGGGTTGCCCCAGATCACCAGACCACCAAGCGGGTCACCCAGCTTTTCGATCGGATCGCCCGTCGCCGCGAATTCCGGTTCTTCCTCAACGTCGAGGTCGGCAATCACCTGACCCACGCCGACCTGCTGGCCCACCACCACGCGGTCATCTACGCCAGCGGCGCGCCCAACGACCGACGGCTGGACATCGACGGGATGGATCTGCCTGGCACCGGTACCGCCACCGAGTTGGTGGCCTGGATCAACGGTCACCCCGACTTCACTGATGCGCCAGTCGATTTCAGCCATGAGCGAGTCATCGTCGTCGGCAACGGCAACGTCGCCTTCGACGTGGCCCGCGTGCTCACCGCAGACCCCGACAAGCTCGCGCACACCGATATCGCCGATCATGCGTTGACCGCACTGCGCGCCACGCAGGTGCGGGAAGTGGTGATCGCGGCTCGGCGCGGACCGGCGCATTCGGCGTTCACACTGCCCGAGTTGATCGGGCTGACGACCACCGCAGACGTGGTGCTCGCGGCCGTCGACCGCGAGGCGGTGCTGAGCGACCTTGCCGCCGTCTCGGACACCTTGACCAGGCAGAAGCTCGAGGTGTTGAGCACACTGGGCGACGCCTCGGCGCCGGCAACGTCGCCGCGGCCGCGGATCCGGCTGGCCTACAACCTGACACCCAAGCGCATCGTCGGCGAGCAGCGAGCCACCGGGATGCTGTTCGAGGTCACCGGCACCGACGAGGTGCAGCAGCTCGACGCGGGCCTGGTGTTGACGTCGATTGGCTACCACGGCAAGGCAATCAAAGATCTACCGTTCGACGAGAAAGCGGGCGTGGTGCCCAACGACGGTGGCCGCGTCGTGGATTCGGGCTCCGGTCAACCCGTACCCGGGGCGTACGTGGCGGGGTGGATCAAACGTGGGCCGACGGGCTTCATCGGCACCAACAAATCGTGTGCGGGACAGACGGTGCAGCGGCTGGTCGACGACTTCAATGCCGGCGAGTTGCGTGCACCCGGCGGCAAATCGTCGGCCTTGGACAAACTCGTCCGCTCGCGTCAGCCCGACGTCGTTGACGCCGACGGCTGGCGTGCCATCGACGCCGCCGAAGTGGCCCGGGGCGCCGTCGACGACCGTCCGCGCAACAAGTTCACCTCGATCGACGACATGCTCGACGTCGCGGCCGCCGCGCCGGCACCGTCACTGCGGCACCGGCTCGCCGACCGACTGCGCGAGCTCGCCGACCTCGCCTAGCTCCAGTGCCCAGTTAGCCCGCCTGGCTCATTGCCGCGGCGATCTTGTCGTAGCTGACTTCGCGTACGGGCTGCCCGAGTGACCAGTGGTGACCGAACGGGTCGGCGACCATGCCGTAGCGGTCGCCCCAGAATTGCTCGTCGAGCGGGACGACGACGGTGGCGCCCGCGTCGAGTGCCCGCTGGAACTTGGCGTCGACGTCATCGACCGTCAGATGGATGGTGACCGGGGTTCCGCCTAGCGATGTCGGAGTCATCGACTTGCCGCCGGACATCTCCGGGAAGTCGTCGTTGAGCATCACCAAGAAGCCGTTGATGCGCACCGCGGCGTGCACGAGTTTGCCGTCGGGCCGGGGCACCCGCCCGAGTTCGACGGCGTCAAAAGCCTTGACGTAGAAGTCGATCGCCGCGGCGGCGTCGTCGACGGTCAGGTGCGGGGACAGCGCGGGTTCAACGGAAATCGCCATGGTGGCCTCCTTGGTGGCTGCGGATGATTCGGTCGGGCATATGTATATGACTCCGGCCGCGATCAAATCTCATCACCGGCCACCGACACCGCGCCGCGTCAGGCCTGCTGAAGCCGATGCCAACCTTCGACGGACTCCGGGCTGCGTGGCCCGGGACCGACGTAGATGGCGGCAGGACGAACCAGCTTGCCCAGCCGCTTCTGCTCCAGGATGTGAGCGCACCACCCGGCGGTACGTCCGCAGGTGAACATCGCCGGCATCATCCTGGCTGGAACCCCGGCGAAGTCGAGAATGACCGCGGCCCAGAACTCGACGTTGGTCTCGATCGCCCGGTCCGGACGTCGCTCTCGCAGTTCCGCGAGCGCGGCCTGCTCGACGGCCAGGGCTACCTCGTAGCGCGGTGCGCTCAGCCGTTTGGCGGTCGCGCGCAGCACGCGTGCCCGCGGATCCTCGGCGCGGTAGACGCGGTGACCGAAGCCCATCAGCTTCTCGCGGCGGTCGAGGATTCCCTTGACCAGGCCGCGCGCGTCGTCGGTGCGCTCGACCTCTTCGAGCATCGGCAGCACCCGGGCCGGCGCGCCGCCGTGCAACGGGCCACTCATCGCTCCGACCGCCCCCGACAACGACGCGGCGACGTCGGCGCCGGTGGACGCGATCACCCGGGCGGTGAATGTCGAGGCGTTCATCCCGTGCTCGGCGGCCGAAACCCAGTATGCGTCGACGGCCTCGACATGCCTGGGATCCGGCTCACCCTGCCAGCGGGTCATGAAACGTGCTGTGACCGTTGAGCATTCATCGATGACACGCTGCGGGACCGCGGGCTGGTAGATGCCCCGGGCCGATTGGGCGACGTAGGACAACGCCATCACCGAGGCTCGGGCCAACTGCTCGCGGGCGGTGGCATCGTCGATGTCGAGCAGCGGCTGGTAGCCCCAGATCGGCGCCAGCATCGCCAGACCGGCCTGGACGTCGACGCGGACGTCGCCGCTGTGAATGGGCAGCGGAAACGGCTCGGCGGGCGGCAACCCGTGGCCGAATTTTCCGTCGACCAGCAAAGCCCAGACGTCGCCGAATGTGACGTGCTGACCGACCAGGTCTTCGATGTCGACACCGCGGTAGCGCAGGGCACCACCGTCCTTGTCGGGCTCGGCGATCTCGGTGGTGAACGCCACCACGCCCTCGAGTCCGGCAACGAAATTCTCCGGGACCTTGTCCGAGATGACAGTCATGGCCGAATTCTCCCACGCTACCCCGAATTGATCGCTACCGGTCGGTAACTAACGCCCGGAGTAGCGTGGGCGCGATGGCGGGTCCAGACGACGATCACCTGGCGACGATGCGGACGGAGTACGCCTCGGCGGAGAAGGACGGCAGCCCCGACCTCGACGTCGACTGGCTCGACGACGGTTGGCTCGCGTTGTTGCGCAGCTGGATCGCCGACGCCGAACGGGCGGGCGTTGCCGAACCTAACGCGATGGTGTTGGCCACCGTCAAGGACGGCCGGCCGGTGAGCCGGTCGGTGCTGTGCAAGGGCGTCGACGAGGCCGGCATCACCTTCTTCAGCAACTACGACTCGGCCAAGGGCGACGAGCTGGCGGCGACGCCGTATGCGTCGGCGACCTTCCCCTGGTACCTACTGAACCGGCAGGTCCACATCCGCGGTCCGGTGACCAAGGTCGACCCGGAGGCCACCGAGAGCTACTGGTCGAAGCGGCCGCGCGGCTCGCAGCTGGGCGCGTGGGCGTCGCGTCAGTCACACCCGATCGCCTCCCGCGCAGCGCTGGTCGATCAACTGGCCGAGGTGACGGCCCGGTTCGCCGACTCCGAGCAGGTCCCCGTGCCGCCGAACTGGGGCGGCTATCGCATCGCGGCCGCCGAAGTCGAGTTCTGGCAGGGGCGAGAAGACCGCTTGCACAACA
>JBAWAV010000724.1:0-4224 GCA_049589475.1 Mycobacterium sp. | reverse complement strand
GCGTTGGACAGCACGAACCCGACGTCTTCGCGCCGATAGATCGGCATGATCGGCACCATGATGACGCCCAGGCGCGACAACGCAGTCAGTACCTGAATGAATTCCACCCAGTTGGGCAGCTGCACGGCGGCCGTGTCACCGCGCCGCAAACCGCGTCGGTGCAGACCTACCGCCAAGCGTTGGCCGGTGTCGAAGAGCTCCCCATAGGTCAGCGACCGCGTACCGTCTGTCGCGAACACCTTGTCCGGATTCTCTTCGACGCGTCGAAGCAGAAGGTCGTGGAACGTGTCGGCGGACCATACTCCGGAGCGGTAGTAGTGATCGATCTCGGCCGGGCTGTAGCGGACGGTGTACGGGCTCGGCTTCATCGCGCTATTCCTCGGTGCTCGGGATTCGCCCTACAGCGGTTGGCCATCAGGGGTAATCCTTCGGATTGTAGAATGGTCAGACCGAAACGGCAAGAAGTTTGACGCCCTGGAGTCAGCTTTTTATGCGTTGCGCCATTGCGGGGATCGCTTCTCCTTGAAAGCCAGTACTCCCTCGGCCAGATCCTCGGTGGTGAAGGCCAAGGCGAGCTGGGCCTGCAGGTAGTCCAGTGCCGATTCCAGCGACAGGTCGCGGGTCGCCGCCAACGCGCGCTTGCCCATGCCGAGCAACAATGGTGATTTGGCGGCGATGTCGGCGACCCACTGCCGCACAGCGTCATCGAATTCATCGTCGGGCACCACCTTGTTGACCAGCCCGGCGGTGGCTGCTTCGGCGGCGCTGATCAGCCTGCCGGTCATCATCAGCTCGTTGGCGACCAGCCGTCCGGTGGCGCGGAAGATCAGGGCCGAGATCATGAACGGAAAGGCGCCGACGTTGATCTCCGGGCAGCCCAACCGGATTGACGCCTTGGCGATAACGAGGTCGCAGGCCAGGGCGATGCCCAGCGCCCCGGCCAGCACGTCGCCGTTAGCGGCGCAGACGACGGGCTTGCCGATGCCGGTCAGGGTGCGAAACAGCGTCGGAAAACGCGCTAGGCCAGCGTATTTGATGATCGTCGCGCGATCGTCGGCAAACGCGTCCAGGTTGCCGCCGGAAGAAAAGATCCGTGGATGCGATGACGTCAGCACGATGACCCTGACCTGGGAGTCGGATGCCGCGCGCTGCAGCAGCGCACTCAGCTGGTCCAGCAGCGCGTCGGACAATGCGTTGCGGCGCCCGGGGTCGTTGAGCGTCAGGTAGGCGGCCAAGCCGCCCACGTCGGGGTCGACGGGCGCAGCGTCTTCGAGTCGGTAGGTGACCAGGTCGGGGGAGTCGGTCACGGAGCGCCCGCTAGTCGTGTGTCAGTACACATTTGCCGAATGTCCTTCCGTGCTCCAGATATTCGTGTGCTTGCGCCGCCCGATCGAGCGGGAACTCGCGATCGATCACCGGCGCACGCACCGAGCAGCGATCGGTCATCTCGAGCAGGCCGGCAAAGTCTCGGCTGCTACCCATGGTCGTGCCGAGCAGGTCGAATTGGCCGAAATAGAAGCTGCGGACGTCCATTTGGGCCGTGTCCGCGGCGTTGGCGCCGAGTACGACGAGCCGGCCGCCGGGCCGCAGCGCCCGTACGGACTCGCTCCAGCGGCCGACGGGGTCGAGGATCAGGTCGAATCCGGCTTTGTCGGGCGACATGGCGCGGGCGTGCTCAGGCCACTCAGGTTCGGTGTGCAGCACACCGCCACTGGCTCCGGCGGACACCGCCCGCTCGATGGTCTCGGGCGAGGACGAGGTCACCGTGATGTCGGCTCCGGCGGCGACCGCGAGAGCGATCGCCATCGTGGCGATTCCGCCACCGGCACCGATCACCAACATCGACTCACCCGCTCTGAGCCGGCCGCGGGTAAACAGGGCCCGATAGGTTGTCACGCCGACGAGCGGTAGGGCCGCGGCTTCGGCCCAGCTCAGGCCGCGGGGTTTGGGCGCCAGGCAATCGGCGGGGACGCTCACCAACTCCGCATACGTACCCGGTCGGTGATCGCCCAAAATCTCCCAACCACTGCCGGGGGCTTCTTCGCGGCTGCCCCAGCGCAGCGACGGCAACACCACCACATGTTCACCGGTATCGGTCCGTACGCCTGCCCCGTCGGCGCCGATGATGTGTGGCAGCGGCGAACGATAGCGACCCTGGCGAACCAGGACGTCATGCCAGTTCAGCGCACTCGCGCGGAGTGACACAGTCACCCAACCCGGGCGCTTCGCCGGGTCGGGAAACTCTCCGGGTTGCAGCACCGCGGCGGCACCGAACTCATGCATGATCACAGCGTGCAAGACAGCCTCCTATGGCCTGACCATTAGACCATTCGGTGGCGACGGCGCACAACCCTTGAGGCGGGCTCACCCTGTTCAGCCGGCGCTGTATCGGCAAGTGCCAACTAGACGTGTGGGAGGCATATCAACGCTCTGCGACAAGGTCGATCGTGGCCGGGCCGACGCGCATCACTCTCGTATAAGTCGGGCTTACACCTTGACTATTTCGGTCTGACCATTTTAATATTTCTACTCTGACGCTTTTCGGCGAGCCACGAGCGGCGCATCCGCGCCAGCTGCCGGCTCCTTAGAAGACGTCGACGACCGCAAGGACGAACCGATGATCGATGAACGCCGGGCCGAGCTGCCCGCACCTAAAGACCTCGACGCATCCACCGCGCTGATCGTCGGCGGCACAGCCGGAATCGGATTGGCTTCCGCTCGGGCGCTCGCAGCGGCCGGCGTACCACGAATCGTAATCGTCGGTCGCAATGCGGAACGGGGCGAACTCGCCGCCAAGTCAATCGCCGAACTCGGCGCCGCCGCGCACTTCGTCGCCGGAGACGCAACCGACCCCGAGACTGCGACCACTGTTGCGGCCGAGGCCGATCAGATCCTGTCGGGCATCGACATCCTGATGTGCAGCACCGCCGCGGACGTCCGGCCTGAGCTGTTCGTCGACATCCCGACAACCGACATCGCCCGCATACTCACCGAATTGGCGCTGCCGTCGATGCAGATGGCAAGCGCGGTGTTGCCCGGCATGCGCAGTCGCCGAGGCGGCGTCATTGTGAACGTGGCTTCCGATGCAGCCAAGACCGCCACGCCAGGTGAAGCGCTGATCGGCGCCGCGAAGGCGGCGATCGTGATGTTCACCCGCACGATCGCCATCGAGGAGAAGCGGTACGGCATCCGCGCCAACGCCCTGACGCCGTCGCTGGTTCATGGCACCGCGTCGACAGAGCGCATCACATCAGATGGGTTCAGCGGCAAGCTGTTTGCCCGAGCGGCCCAGGCAGCTCAGCTCGGTGTGCCAACCGCTGAGGATATCGCCGCGCTGGCGGTATTCCTGTGCAGCGCGGCAGCAGCCAAATTGACGGGCCAGGCGATCAGCGTCAACGGTGGCATCTCTGCGGCATAGGCCGTGGGGAACCACTCACGCGGAAACGCTGCCCAGTCCGTGGGAAAGACCTGTCGCGCAACGGTTATGTTCGACGGCGCAGAGACGCGGTTCTGGTGTCGTCCATGTAGAGAGTGATCGCCTCCGACCGGTTGATGGCGCCGATCTTGCGAAGTATTCGCTTCACGTGCGTCTTGACCGTTTCGATGGTGATGACGAGTTCATCGGCGATCTCGGCATTGGAAGCCCCCAGGACCAGGCTCTCGAATACTTGCCGTTCACGCTCAGAAAGCGTGCCCGCCAAAGCGGAATCCCCAGCGATGACAGGGGGTCCGGCGCCAGTATCGTCCTCGACATCGAAGCTGATGGCGGCTGCAGCGATGCGGTCTGCTTGCTCTGTCAGTAGCGCCGCCGCGCGCGCGATCGACGTCCGCTGTTGGTGAACCCTTTCGGTGTTGAGCATCCTCTCGTGCATCAAGGAATAGGCGGAGGCGAACGCATCGAGCACGTCCACGTCATCGTCGCTGACACCGTCTTCGCTGCGGCGCCCGACGTGAATGAGCGCGACCACTTGCGATTTCGCGATAATCGGGGCGACGAGATAGTTCACGGAGCCGAGCAACTCCTGATAACCGGGTGATGGGGGCATATCCCCCTCGTCGGTCCGGGTGGTATCACGAAGGCGGATCGCGGCTCGCTCGGCCGCGCATTCACGACGCGGAATCACAGTGGGGCCGCCAAGACCGTGGTCGGACTCCTCGACGACGAATCCGCCATCTTCGACGAACGACAACAGCGCGCTGTCGAAGCCGAGCACCTCGCACAGT
>JBAWAV010000723.1:0-3332 GCA_049589475.1 Mycobacterium sp. | reverse complement strand
GGATCGATCATCGCCATCAGTTCAGCGGCGGGCATCAAGGCCGTTCCCGGCTGCGGTCATTACTGCGCCAGCAAGTTCGGCGTGGTCGGGCTGACCAACTCGCTGGCCGTCGAACTCGGAGAGTTCGGCATCCGGGTCAACTCCGTGCACCCATATGGCACCGATACGCCGATGGGCAACGACGTCTCGATGTACAAGGTGTTCCAAGACCACCCGGGCTACATTCACAGCTTCTCCCCGGGCGCGCTTCCGACCGACTCACTGGCCGCCCCGGACCTCGTCTCCGACATCGTGGTGTGGCTGGCCGGCGACGCCTCGTCACTGGTCACCGCGGCCCAAATTCCAGCCGACAAAGGGTATTTGAAGATCTGACCACGTTCCTCCGACGCACCGCTCAGCTCGTCGGCCTACTGGTAACGTCATTACCGGTTTGCGTTAATGGAACTCTCGAAAGGTGCCATATGACGGAATCGGTGGCAGAGTTCGCCGAGCGGGCCCGCGCGTGGCTGGCCGACGCCATGCCGCGCATCGAGGACCCGGACAATCCGCCGTACGCCGACCGCGGCGAAGAGGACTCCTGGCAGCACGTCCGCCGACTGCAGCGACGCCTCTACGACGGCGGCTTCGCCGGCATCTGCTTTCCCACCGAATACGGCGGACTCGGCCTGGGCATCGAATATCAGAAGGCGTTCGACGATGCGACCGCCGGCTACGAGATGCCATTGATCTTGAACACTCCGACATTCACCATCTGCTGCGCCACGATCCTCGACACCGGCAGCGAAGAGCAGAAACGCCAACACATTTCGGCCGCGCTGCGCGGTGACGAAGTGCTGGTCCAGTTGCTCTCCGAGCCCCGCGGCGGCTCGGATCTGGCCGGTGTCATCACCCGCGCCGAGCGGCGCGCCGACAAGTGGATCGTCAACGGCGCCAAGACCTGGAGCACCGGCGCCTTCGCCGCCGACTACGGGCTGCTGCTGGCCAGAACCAACTGGGGCGTGCCGAAGCACGAAGGGCTGACGATGTTCCTGGTGCGGTTGGACAGCCCGGGCATCACGCTTCGCCGTATCAAACAAGTCAACGGATCGACCGAATTCTGCGAGGAGTTCTTTGACGACCTGGAACTCAGCGACGATGACGTGATCGGCGAAGTCGACAAGGGCTGGGATGTGGCGACGCGCCAGCTGCATCACGAGCGACGCGCCGTGGGCGGCGGTTCGGAGTTCGCCAGCGGCAGCGGCGCCGAGAACAACCAGGAGCAGGCCCCCGACTATCACGCGATCCTTCGTGTGGCAGGGCTCAGCTCCAACGTACGGGCACGCGAGGCCGCTGGCCGGGCGCTGACGCATCGCGCGGTGTGGGAACAGTTGATCGACCATGTCTTTCGGGGCGTGCTGGACGGATCACTGCCCCCGACCGGCGGCACGCTGATCCGGCTTTTCCAGGCCGAGGAAGTCGCGCTCGAAATCGACACTGCGCTGGCGATCGCCGGCGACGCCGGCGTTGTCGACGGACCCGCCGGGCTGCTCGCGGTCGGCGAACGTTATCTGTCGCGGCAGACCGCGGCGCTGGGCGGCGGCAGCACCGAGATGGCGCGCAACGTCATCGGTGAACGGATACTTGGCTTTCCGCGTGAATTCGCCGCCGACCGCGGTGTGCCGTTCAATCAGGTCAAGCACAACCGCAGCTGATCTGCCCTCTCACCCGTTGCTGCCCTCTCGCGATTTGTCGCGCGGGCGTCGCTCTCGGTGCGGCTAGGAGTTCAAACGCGAAAGCACCTCGCCGACAACGGAATCAGTCGCTACGTCGACCTGCTCCCCCGTCGCCAGATCCTTGACCCCGATGGTGCCGGCGTCGATATCACGATTGCCGGCCACCAGCGCCACCCGCGCTCCCGACCGGTCGGCGGCGCGCATCGCGCCCTTCAGCCCCCGATCGCCATAGGCCAGGTCCACCCGCACGCCGGACGCGCGCAGCTGCGCGGCCAGCACCGCCAGGCGTAGTTTGGCGTGCTCACCCAGCGGAACCCCGAACACGTCGCAGCGCGCGGTCGGGCCGACTTCCTTGCCCTCCGCCTGCAACGCCAACAGCGTGCGGTCCACCCCGAGCCCGAACCCGATGCCCGACAGATCCTGACCGCCGAGTTGGTGCATCAGCCCGTCGTATCGCCCGCCGCCGCCGATACCTGACTGCGAGCCCAAGCGAGAGTGCACGAATTCGAACGTGGTCTTGGTGTAGTAGTCCAGCCCGCGGACCATCCGCGGGTTGATGACATACGGCACACCCAGTCCGTCGAGGTGCGCGAGCACGGTCTCGAAGTGCTGCTTGGCCACATCGGAGAGGTGGTCGAGCATGACGGGCGCATCAGCGGTCATCGCCTTGACGTCCGGACGCTTGTCGTCGAGCACCCGCAGCGGGTTGATCTCGGCGCGCTTGCGGGTCTGCTCATCGAGGTCGAGCTGTAACAGGAAGTCCTGCAACAATTCCCGATACTGCGGACGACAGCTGTCATCGCCCAGCGAGGTGATCTCCAGTCGGAATCCGTCCAGGCCGAGCGAGCGGAAACCGGCGTCGGCAACCGCGATCACCTCAGCATCCAGTGCCGGATCGTCGACACCGATCGCTTCGACCCCGACCTGCTGCAGCTGGCGGTAGCGGCCGGCCTGGGGCCGCTCGTAGCGAAAGAACGGGCCCGCGTAACACAGCTTGACCGGCAGCGCGCCGCGGTCCAGACCGTGCTCGATCACCGCGCGCACCACCCCGGCGGTGCCCTCGGGCCGCAGCGTCACCGAGCGGTCGCCCCGATCGGCGAAGGTGTACATCTCCTTGGACACCACGTCGGTGGACTCGCCCACCCCGCGGGCGAACAGCGCGGTGTCTTCGAAGATCGGCAGTTCGATGTCGCCGTAGCCGGCGCGGCGGGCGGCGTCCAACAGCGCCGTGCGGACCGCGACGAATTGCGCGGAATCCGGCGGGTAGTAATCCGGCACACCCTTCGGTCCGGAGAATTCGCTCACCGGCTCAGCCCCTCGAGGAACGGATTGGACCGTCGCTCGGCGCCGATCGTGGTGGCGTTGCCGTGTCCGGGCAATAACACCGTCTTGTCGTCCAGAACCAACAGCTTGTCGACGATCGAGCACAACAGGTCGCGTCCACTGCCGCCGAACAGGTCGGTGCGGCCGATCGAGCGCTCAAACAGCGTGTCGCCGGTGAACGCCAGGTCCTTGTCGCCCGAGACCCGGAACACCACCGATCCGCGGGTGTGGCCGGGCGTGTGGTCGACGGTGACGCTGATCCCGGCCAGGTCGATCTTGTCCCCGTCGCGGTCCAGC
>JBAWAV010000722.1:0-14350 GCA_049589475.1 Mycobacterium sp. | reverse complement strand
GCGGATGACCCGCCGCGTGGAGACCAAATGCTTCCAGAAAATCCTCTGACCGCTTCCGCTCGGGCGAATTTCTGACTCGGGGCCTGGTTCTGGCACAATGGGCGGCTGTCCGTCGCGCGACCCACCGTTACCGCGGTGCTCGTCCGGCGGTCACACACGCGAGGCAAAACCGGATTCGGGCAACCCGCCCGGATCGCTGGATTGCAGCGTGACACCTGCTAGGAGACGTCGCTCAACCATGGCTGTGAAAATCAAGCTCACCCGGCTCGGAAAGATCCGCAACCCTCAGTACCGTATCGCCGTCGCCGACTCGCGGACCCGTCGCGAAGGCCGGGCCATCGAGGTCATCGGCCGGTACCACCCCAAAGAGGAACCCAGCCTGATTCAGATCGACTCCGAGCGCGCCCAGTACTGGCTGTCGGTGGGAGCGCAGCCCACCGAGCCCGTCCTGAAGCTGCTGAAGATCACCGGTGACTGGCAGAAGTTCAAGGGCCTGCCCGGAGCGGAAGGCCGGCTGAAGGTCGCCGCGCCCAAGCCGAGCAAGCTCGAGCTGTTCAACGCCGCCCTGGCCGCCGCCGATGGTGCACCCGACACCGAGGCCGCCAAGCCGAAGCAGAAGAAGGCTCCGGCGAAGAAGGCTGCCCCGGAGAAGCCGGCCGATAAGGCCGGCGAAGCCGAAGCCGCTGAGCCGGTGGAGAAGCCGGCCGCCGACGCCGAGGCCGCCGCGCCCGCCGAAGCAGCGACCGAGAGCTGACAACGAGCATGAGTACCGTCGTCGTCGACGCCGTCGAACACCTGGTCCGCGGGATCGTCGACAACCCTGACGATGTGCGCGTCGACATGGTGACCAGCAGGCGTGGCCGCACCGTCGAAGTGCACGTTCATCCGGACGATCTCGGCAAGGTGATCGGCCGTGGTGGGCGCACCGCGACCGCGCTGCGCACGCTGGTTGCCGGGATCGGTGGCCGGGGCATCCGAGTCGACGTGGTGGACACCGACCAGTAGCGGAGCCCAGTCGATGGAACTCCTTTGGAGTTGACAGTCGGGCGCGTCGTCAAAGCGCACGGCGTCACCGGCGAACTCGTCGTCGAGGTTCGCACCGACGACCCCGAGCTTCGGTTCGCGCCGGGCGAGGTGTTGCGCGCCAAGGGACGTGACCGTCGGGAGCGCAGCTTCGCTGTCGAGACCGTCCGTGCCCATGGCAACCGGCTGCTGGTGCGGTTGGCCGGGGTGGCCGATCGTGACGCCGCGGATGCCCTTCGCGGCAGTGTGTTCGTCGTCGACTCTGCGGACCTGCCGCCGATCGAGGAGCCGGACACCTACTACGACCATGAACTCGAGGGACTTCGGGTCCGTACGACAGCCGGCGAGGACGTCGGCGTCGTCGCCGAGGTGCTGCACACGTCGGGTGGCGAACTGCTGGCGGTCGACCGCGAGAACGCCAGTGAACTGCTGGTGCCGTTCGTCAGCGCGATCGTCACGTCGGTCTCGTTGGCGGACAACCTCGTTGAGATCGATCCACCCGAGGGCCTGCTGGAACTGGAGAACTGAGGCATCGCTATGCGGATCGATGTCGTGACGATCTTTCCGGCATACCTGGATCCACTGCGACAGTCGTTGCCGGGCAAGGCAATAGAGTCAGGTCTCGTCCAGCTCGCGGTGCACGATCTGCGCGGCTGGACGCACGACGTGCATCATTCGGTCGATGATGCGCCGTACGGCGGCGGCCCCGGCATGGTGATGAGGGCCCCGGTGTGGGGTGAGGCGCTCGACGAAATCTGCTCACCGGAAACACTTCTCGTAGTGCCTACACCTGCCGGCACATTGTTCACCCAGTCGACCGCGCAGCGGTGGGGCGGCGAAGCGCATCTGGTGTTCGCCTGCGGCCGTTACGAGGGAATTGACCAGCGGGTCATCGAGGATGCCGCGACGCGGATGCGCGTCGAAGAGGTGTCGATCGGCGACTACGTGCTGGCGGGGGGAGAGGCGGCGGCGCTGGTCATGATCGAGGCCGTGGTGCGGCTGCTGCCCAACGTCCTGGGCAATCCCGCATCGCATCAAGACGATTCACACTCCGACGGCGTGCTGGAGGGTCCGTCCTACACCAGACCGCCGAGCTGGCGCGGGCTGGATGTCCCCGAGGTGCTGCTGTCCGGCGACCACGCCCGCGTGCAGGCGTGGCGCCGCCATGCGTCAGAAGAGCGCACCCGCGAACGACGGCCCGACCTGTGGGACCGACGCTGATCGTCAGATCCGGCCGCCGGGGAACATCGTCTTGACCGCCTGGGTGATGGTGTCGCGTGCGGTGGCGTCATCGGACGGCTGCAGCGACTCGATCACCATCACATAGCGCCGGTCGGCTCCGATGATGCCGGTGGACAGGTGCATCCAGCTGCTGCCGTCCATGCAGCACATCCAGCCCTGCTTCACGGCGACCGGTTCGGCGTAGAGGCCGTCGGGAATGCCGAACCGCTGCGGATAGCCGTCGGCCCCCGTGGCCGTCGACCCAGCGAGGTCGTTGAGGATGACCTCTGCGCGCTCGCCAGACAATCCACCGGACCCGCTGAGCAGCCTGTCGTAGTAGCGCACCAGATCCGAGGTCGAGCTCATCGTGTCCCACCACTGCCCGTCGCTGGGCGGCGTGGTGGACGTCAACCCGTAGCGACCGGCGACCTCGTTGATGATCGCGTCGCCTCCCCGGGCAGCCCAGAACATCTCCGCGGCGCCGTCGTCGGAGGACCGCAGCATGCTGTCCAGCGCCCGTCGATCGGTAGGCGAGAGCGCGCCGTCGCCGCTCGATCCGTGTGACAGCAGGTCGTCTGCGATGAAGAGTTTCGCTGCCGAGGCGATCGCGACCAGTTGGGCGTTGCCGTTTGACAACATCTGCCCGGTCGCCCGGTCGAGGACCGCGACCGAGAGGGTGGCGCCGTCGGCGGCGGCGTCACTCGTCGCGTGGGCGATGCGGTCCGCCAGCCCGTCGAACGTGGGCACACCGGACGGCGACTCCGGCGCCTGAGGGCTGCGCGTCGCCGGCGCCGGGTCGACGGGCGCTCCGAAAACCTTCGCCTCGCAGCCGGTCGACGACAGCGCCAGCATGGCCGCGGCGGCCACCGGCAGCAGCGTTGACCGGAGCCGCCCGCCCCTGGTCAGACCATCGAAACGCATTGTCATGTGTACCATTGGCCCACGTCGCGGCGGGTCAGGCGGCAGCGGCGATTTGCCGTGATTTCGCTGCGTGGTCCCGATCTGGCACAATTGACCAGTTGTCTCCAGCGGTCGCCGGCCGGCAGGTCGTTCCCGCCTCCTGCGAGATGCGCCCAGCTGCCCGAATCCATCGGCTCGGTTGTCTGCTCACACGCCCACAGCGGTGAGCGGCAGCACGCAGCCGCGACTGCAAGGAAGTGTCTGCCGAAATGAACACGCTGGACTTCGTCGACAAGACGTCGCTGCGCGACGACCTCCCGGCCTTCAGCCCCGGCGACACGATCAATGTGCACGTGAAGGTCATCGAGGGCGCCAAAGAGCGCATCCAGGTGTTCAAGGGCGTGGTGCTGCGCCGCCAGGGTGGCGGGGTCCGCGAGACCTTCACCGTCCGCAAGGAAAGCTACGGCGTCGGCGTCGAGCGGACCTTCCCGGTGCATTCGCCCAACATCGACCACATCGACGTCGTGACCCGCGGTGACGTCCGTCGTGCCAAGCTCTACTACCTCCGTGAGCTGCGCGGCAAGAAGGCCAAAATCAAGGAAAAGCGCTGATTTTCGCGCGGGTCGGCGATTCTGCGCCGGCCGTCCCGTATTGCTCGGCGGCGCTGGCTACGCTGAAGCGGTGACTGACACGACCGACTCGCCTGAGGGTCAACCCGATTTCGGTCCGGCCGAGCCAGACATCGCGACAAGCGCTCCACCCGCTCCGGACGCGGATGATGCCGATCACGCCCACGACAAAAAGCGCGGAGCCGTGCGGGAAACCGTGATCCTGGCGGTGATCGCGCTGTTGTTGTACTACGTCATGTTGACGTTCGTCGCCCGGCCCTACCTGATCCCGTCGGAATCGATGGAACCCACGCTGCATGGCTGCTCGGGCTGTGTCGGCGACCGAATCATGGTGGACAAGCTCACTTTTCACTTCTCTACCCCGCACCCTGGTGACGTCATCGTCTTCAAGGGGCCGCCGCCGTGGAACATCGGGTACAAGTCGATCCGCTCGCACAACCCCGCGATCCGCGGGCTGCAGAACGCGCTGTCGTTCATCGGTTTCGTGCCGCCCGACGAGAACGACTTGGTCAAACGCGTCATCGCGGTGGGCGGGCAGACCGTGCAGTGCCGCAACAACACCGGGCTGACCGTCGACGGCGTGCGGTTGAAAGAGCCGTACCTGGATCCGGCCACGCTGAACGCTGACCCGGTGGTGTACCCGTGCCTGGGGCCCGAGTTCGGTCCGGTCAACGTGCCGCAGGGCCGGTTGTGGGTGATGGGGGACAACCGGACCCACTCGGCGGATTCCCGGGCTCATTGCACCAGCACCCCGGCCGATGCGATGAACGGACTGCTGTGCACGGGTGATCCGATGGCCGGCACGGTGCCGGTGAGCAACGTCATCGGCAAGGCGAGGTTCATCGTGTGGCCGCCCTCACGCTGGGGTGGTGTGCGCGCGGTCAATCCGCAGCAGAATCATTAGGCATGGCCACCACTTGGCCGCCACGTGCGGTGATCCGGAAAGCGTCTGGCCTGCGCACGCTGGAGTCCGCGCTGTACCGCAGCGGTCTCGGCCCGGTGGCCGGGGTCGATGAGGTCGGCCGCGGGGCCTGCGCTGGGCCGCTGGTGGTCGCAGCCTGCGTCCTCGGACCCGGACGCCTGGAAAGCCTTGCTGCTCTTGACGATTCGAAGAAGCTGAACGAGAAGATGCGGGAGAAGTTGTATCCGCTGATTCGCCGCTACGCGGTGGCCTACCACGTGGTGTTCATTCCGTCGGTGGAGGTGGACCGACGCGGGGTGCACGTGGCCAATATCGAAGGGATGCGGCGCGCGGTGGCGGGTCTGCCGGTGCGTCCGGGCTACGTGCTCAGCGACGGGTTCCGGGTGCCGGGGTTGCCGGTGCCCTCGCTGCCGGTGATCGGAGGCGACGCAGCCGCGGCGTGCATCGCAGCGGCCAGCGTGCTGGCCAAGGTCAGCCGGGACCGGTTGATGGTGGCAATGGAGGCCGACCATCCCGGCTACGGGTTCGCCGTGCACAAGGGCTACAGCACCGCCGCGCACTCGGCCGCACTCAACGAGTTGGGACCCTGCGCGGAGCACCGTCAGTCGTTCATCAACGTGCGGCGGGTGGCGTCCGGGTCTGGCACCCGGGTGGTGGCCGACTGCGCCCCTGAAGGCGACCCGCCGGGCGACGATGCGGGCCGGTGCCGGCCCGAGGAGAAGCCCGACAATCCGGCCCCGGAGGAGACACCGGATCGACACGGCCGAAACGGGTGGGGAAAGATGGGAGCCCTCAACCAAGCGCGGGATGGAGAAGGACGGCTGAGCCGATGAGTGCCGAGGATCTCGAAAAGTACGAAACCGAGATGGAGCTCTCGCTGTACCGCGAATACAAAGACATCGTGGGGCAGTTCAGCTACGTGGTGGAGACCGAGCGCCGCTTTTATCTGGCGAACAGCGTCGAGATGGTGCCGCGCAACGCCGACGGCGAGGTGTACTTCGAGCTGCGGCTGTCCGACGCCTGGGTGTGGGACATGTACCGGCCGGCCCGGTTCGTGAAGCAGGTACGGGTGGTGACGTTCAAAGACGTCAACATCGAAGAGGTCGAAAAACCCGAGCTACGTCTGCCCGAATAGGCGGGTCGGCGGCGTTACTGCTGGCCGAGTGAGCGGCCACTCTCGCCGAAGGACACCTTGCCGCGGCCGTCGATGACCGAGCGCGCGACGTCGGCGAGCTTGATGTTCAGGTCTTGCGAATACCGGCGCAGCACACTGAACGCCTCTTGCTCGTCGACGCCGAGCAGCATCATCAACATGCCGACGGCCTTGCCGATCTCGCGATTGGACAACAGGCCGCGCCGCAGGGTGGAGACGTCCTCGCCGGAGGCGATGGCGTTGATCGCCACACTGGCGAACGACGCCAGCACGATGGCCTGCCCGGCGGACTCGGTGTCGAAGACGCCTGCGGTGTCGCTGAACAGGTTCAACGCGCCCGTCTTGCGCTTGTCGACCAGGATGCGGAAACCCATCGCCCCGCGTACCGGCGTCTCGGCGACGATCCGTGCCGCCAGATGGGGCCACTCGTTCGGCGTCGTCAAATCCGTTTCGATCTGCGGTGTTTCTTCCTCGATCGCGTCGACGCACGGTCCGTCGCCCGCCAGTCGTTCGAGGTCGTCGATTCGCTGGGCGATGCGGTCGCTGGCGCCGACGGTGACGTATTGCCCGTCGCGGCGCACCAACAGACTCGCGTGGTCGCATCCCGTTACGACCAGCGTCGCGGCCACACAGATGGCCGCATATATCTGGCCGGCGTCCGAGCCTTGATAGATGATCTCCGCCAGGGCGGAGAACACCGTGGCAGGGTCTGCCGCCATCGGTCGCTTCCCGGAAGTCACGTCTACGTCGTCTGCCACGTCGCCCATCTTTCAAGCGGTTTCTGTCGCTGACCACTGTATAGACGTTCGGTGTCGCCGCAGCGACGAAGTCGTGCAATTCAGCCGGCGTCAAGATCCCGTAAGCGGCCATCAAGATCCCGTAAGGACGAAGGCGGGCACTTCTGTCATCGGTTACGAATGGCTGGTGACAGGTCTGGCTGCCGATAACAAGATTGCGCCATCATTCATCGACGTGTTCAAGCGCGTCGCCCTCGGCAAGCCGATGATCACCGACGAGCTTGCGCATGAGAAGCTATCCAATCCTGTTGCGCTGGGCGCACTTTCGCCAGACGCAATCTCCTCGACCGCCTATGGTCCCGAGCAGATCATGGTCGAGTTGTTACCGGCTGCAGGAATGGCGGCGTTCGTCTTGCTGCTCCCAATCACCGGCGTGATCCTGCTGATCCTGGTGTTGGTCGCCGCCTCGTATCGGCAAGTCGTGATGGCCTACACGCGCGCCGGCGGCTCCTACATCGTGGCCAGGGAGAATTTCGGCCCGCGGGTGGCACAGGTGGCGGCGGCGGCGCTGCTGATCGACTACGTCGTCACCGTGGCGATCCAGTGCGCGGCGGGCACGGTGGCGGTCGTTTCGGCGATCCCTGTGCTGGGGCCCTACAGCCTGGAGATCACCGTTGGCGCGGTGCTGGTCTTCTGTTATGCCAACCTGCGCGGGCTGCGCGAGGCGGGCCGCACGTTCGCGGTGCCGACGTACTGGTTCATCGGGATGCTCGGGCTGATGGTCGTGGTCGGGGTCGTGCGTGAGGTGTTCGGGGGGCTGCCGATATACGACCCCGCCCACTTAGCGGGGGCGGTGCCGGTGCATCAGGGCAACGGCCTGGTGATGGGCGCGACGGTGCTGGTGATTCTGCGGGCCTTCGCCAACGGCGGCTCGTCGCTGACCGGCGTCGAGGCGATCTCCAACACGGTCAATCTTTTCCGCAAGCCCGAAGGTTTCAATGCTCGCCGCGTGCTGACGATCATGGCCGCGGTTCTGGGAGTGTTGCTGGCCGGTGTCGCCTGGTTGGCCTACGTGACCCACGCGACTCCGTATGCCGCGGGATACCCGTCGATGCTGTCCGAAATCGGCCGCGCGGTGTTCGGCAACGGGCTGATCGGCAATGTCCTGTATTTCCTGCTGCAGGCCGCCAGCGCGGCGATTCTCTACAACGGCGCCAACACCAGCTTCAACGGTTTTCCGGCGTTGGCGAACTTCGTCGCCGGGGACCAATTTCTGCCGCGGCCGCTGATGAAGCGCGGACATCGGCTGGTGTTCTCCAACGCCATCATCATGTTGGCGGTCTTGGCGATAGTGCTGCTGCTGGCGACCGGCGGCTCGGTCAACGCACTGGTGCCGCTGTTCGCGATGGGCGTGTTCAGTGCGTTTTCCATGACCGGCTACGGCATGACCAGGCACTGGCTGACCCATCGCGGCGACGGATGGCGCCGCAAGCTGGCCATCAACCTCTCCGCCGGCATCTTGTCGACGATCGTGGTGCTGATCTTCGCGATCGCGAAGTTCACTGAGGGCGCCTGGCTGATCGTGGTCGTCTTTCCCGCGCTGGTGTTCGTCTTGATCCGGCTCAACCAGCAGTACCGCGCGGAGGCCTCGGTGCTGGAGACGTCGCTGGCCGACTTGCCTGACCTGAAGAGGCACGCGGACCACCGGGTGCTGGTCTTCGTCGATTCGGTGGACCTCGCCGAGGTCGAGACGATGCGCTACGCCAAAGGACTGCACGCCGACGAATTGACCGCCATCCACTTCGTGTTGGACGAGACTCGAGCCGCGCGCCTGCAGGTGCGCTGGCAGCACTTCGGCTACGACACCAGGTTGCGGATGATCGACTGCAAGGACCGTCAGCTCAGCCGCGCCGCCGAGCAACTCGTCGCGCAGGTCCGAGGCGAGTATCCGGACGCCACCATCACGGTGTTGTTGCCCCGTCGGATGTACTCTCCGTTGGCCGGCCGGCTGCTGCACGACCGCACCGCAGACAATATCGCCCGCGTGGTCAGCCGAATCCCGGGCGCAAGCGCCCAGATTCTGACGTATGACGTGGGATCCCGGGTCGCGCGGGCGCTTCAAGGTTCGGACGGCGACGGTCCCCGTCGATCGCCGGACAACACGGGAAAGTCGCAAGCGACGACTCCGGTGTTCTGACCGCGCGCCGGTTCGGCGCGACGAGTCGGCGCAGGTCGACCTTGATAATCAGCTGAGAATCGTCGCACGTCGTACCCGCTTGAGTAACCCAATCCTCGGTAGAGCCGCTAACGTTCACGGGCGTAAGTTTTGCGTAAGTATTGCGGACGAAGAGGGCGGGGAAGAGCATCACTGTGGTAAGCGCGCCCGACGGGCAAAAGGCCCCGTCAACTTTCATCGATTCCTGGAAGCGGTTCTTTCTGGGGAAGCCGCTGATCAACGATCAGCTCGAGCACGAGAGCCTGTCGAATCCCATTGCGCTGGGCGCTCTTTCGCCGGACGCGATCTCGTCGACGGCTTACGGTCCCGAGCAGATCTTGATTGAGCTGCTGCCCGCCGCCGGGTTGGCCGCGTTCACTCTGATCCTGCCGCTCGCGGGCGTAATCCTGCTGATCTTGGCGCTGGTCACCGCGTCCTACCGGCAGGTGGTGATGGTCTACACGCAGCGGGGCGGCTCGTATGTGGTGGCGCGCGCCAACTTCGGACCCAAGATCGCGCAACTCTCCTCGGCGGCACTGCTGATCGACTACGTGGTCACGGTGGCCATTCAGTGCTCGGCGGGCACGGTAGCGGTGGTCTCCGCAATACCCAGTCTCGGCCCATACCACCTAGAGATCACCGTGGGAGCGTTGCTGCTGCTCTCGTTCGGCAATCTACGCGGCATGAAGGAGGCCGGCCGGCTCTTTGCCGTCCCCGTGTATGCCTTCGCGACGATGATGACGACGTTGATCGTGACCGGTGTGGTCCGCGAAATCTTCGGGGGCCTAACGAAATACGATCCGGAGCACATCGCCGGGGCCGTGCCGGTTCACCAAGGCAACGGCATTGTCATGGGCGCCACGATCTTGGTGCTTCTGCGCTCGTTCGCCAACGGTGGTACGTCGTTGACCGGGGTCGAGGCGATCGCCGACGCGGTCAATGTCTTCCGCCAGCCGCAGGGCCCCAACGCCCGCAAGGCGCTGACCATGATGGCGTGTCTGCTCGGATTCCTGTTGTTCGGCGTCATTTGGCTGGCCCACATCACCCACGCGACTCCATACGCCGCCGGATACCCGTCGATGCTGTCCGAGATCGCCCGGGCGGTCTTCGGCAGCGGGGCCATCGGAAATATCTTGTTCGCTCTGCTGCAGGCGGCGAGCGCGGCAATCCTGTTCTTCGGCGCCAACACCAGCTTCAACGGCTTTCCGGCGCTGACCAGCTTCGTCGCGGAGGATAGCTTCCTGCCCAGGCCGATGATGAAGCGCGGCCATCGGCTGGTCTTCTCCAACGCCATCCTGGTGCTGACCGCGGCGTCGACGGCCCTGGTTATCGTCACCGACGGCTCGGTCGACGCGGTCGTGCCGCTGTACGCCATGGGTGTCTTCATGGGCTTCTCGATCTGCGGCTACGGCATGACGAAATACCACCTGGGCCACCGTGATCCGGGCTGGCGCCGCAAGCTGGCAATCAACCTCTCCGCCGCGATCTTGTCGACGACGGTCGTGTTGATTTTCGCGATTGCGAAGTTCACCGAGGGCGCCTGGCTGGTGATCGTGGTCTTCCCGATTCTGGTGTTCGCACTGATGCGACTCAATCGCCAATATCGCGCGGAAAGCTCCGTTTTGGAGATGAAGCGCGCCGAAGCGGCCGGTTTTGACAAGCACGACCGGCACCGGGTGTTCGTGTTCGTAGATCACTTCGACTTCGCGACGATCGAGGCCCTGCACTACGCCAGCGGGCTGCATGCCGAACAGTTGAGCGCGGTGCACTTCGTGATCGACACGCTGCACGCGGCCCGCCTGCAGCAGCGCTGGGAGCACTTCGAGGATGACCTCCCGCTCCGCATGGTCGAGTGTCCGGATCGGAACCTCAGCCGCGAGGCGCAGGAACTCGTCTGCCGAGAGCTCGACGAGCATCCAGGCACCAAGCTGACAGTTCTGCTGCCGCGCCGGACGTACGCACCTCTGGTGGGGCGGCTGCTGCACGACCGCACCGCCGACAAGATGGCCGGCGCCATCAGCCGGGTCGACGGCGCCACGGCGCAGATCGTCGCCTACGACGTGGGATCGCGTATCGCGCAGGCCCGGGCAACCACTCGTTCCGAGCAGGTCAAGACTTCCGTGACACGTTGAGCTCGTTCGACGGGACTATGCGTGCGGGTGCGAGTTGTTAATTGACTGTGAATCGTCCTTTATAGCACTCTCTCGGCTAACCGAATCCCCGGTAGAACCGCTAACGTGCACAACGTACGTATTTGGTGAGCAACAAAAAACGTTGGGCGGTGAAGAGCACCACTGTGGCGACCCCGGCTGACGCGGATAAAGCTCCGACAACTTTCGTCGACGGGTGGAAACGCCTGTTTCTAGGCAAACCGCTGATCAATGAGCATCTCGAGCATGAGAGCTTGTCGAATACCGTTGCACTGGGAGCACTCTCACCTGACGCAATTTCGTCGACCGTTTACGGCCCCGAGCAGATTATGGTCGAGTTACTGCCGGCGGCGGGAATGGCGGCGTACATGCTGGTGCTTCCAATCGCCGGTGTGATCCTGCTCATTTTGGCGTTGGTGACAAGTTCGTATCGCCAAGTGGTGATGACTTACACTCAGCGGGGCGGCTCATATATTGTGGCGCGAGCCAACTTCGGCCCACGGATTGCGCAAATCTCGTCGGCGGCGCTGCTGATCGACTACGTGGTCACCGTGGCGGTGCAGTGCGCGTCGGGCACGTTCGCGGTGGTGTCGGCGGTACCATCGCTCGGCCCCTACCACTTGGAAATCACGGTGGTGGCTTTGCTGCTGATCTCCTATGCCAACCTGCGCGGGATGAAGGAGGCGGGCCGGATCTTCGCCGTGCCGGTGTACTCATTCATCATCATGCTCGTGGTGATGATCGTGACCGGTGTGGTTCGCCAAATCTTCTGGGGCTTACCGCAATACGACTCACAACACATTGTCGGCTCGGTGCCGGTCCATCAGGGCAACGGGCTGATCATGGGCGCGACGGTACTGATCTTGTTGCGGGCATTCGCCAACGGAGGCACTTCGCTGACCGGGGTCGAGGCGATCGCCGACGCGGTGAATGTGTTTCGAAAGCCGCAGGGACCCAACGCTCGTCGCGTGTTGACGAGGATGGCTTGCATTCTGGGGTTTCTACTGGTGGGTGTCGTCTACCTGGTGCACGCGACCCACGCCACTCCCTACGTCGCCGAGTATCCCTCGATGCTTTCCGAGGTCGGCCGGGCGGTCTTTGGCCACGGCTTGATCGGCTCGGTCATGTACGCCCTTCTTCAGACCACGAGCGCGGCAATTTTGTTCTTCGGTGCCAACACCAGCTTTAACGGGTTTCCCGCGCTGACCAGCTTTGTTGCCGAGGACAGTTTCTTGCCGCGACCGATGATGAAACGCGGCCACCGCTTGGTGTTTTCCAACGCCATCATCATTCTGACCGCGCTGGCGGTGACATTGGTGATCGTCACCGGCGGCTCGGTCGACGCGGTGGTGCCGCTGTTTGCGATGGGGGTCTTCACCGGATTCTCGATGGCCGGTTACGGGATGACCAAGCATCACCTGAGTCGTCGTGAGCCCGGTTGGCGAGGCAGGGTGGTGGTCAATCTCTCCGCGGCGATCTTGTCGACGATCGTGGTGTTGATCTTCGCGGTCGCAAAGTTCACCGAGGGCGCGTGGCTCGTGGTTGTGGTGTTTCCGATTCTGGTGTTCGGTTTGATGCGGCTCAACCGCCAATATCGCGCCGAGAACTCCGTTTTGGAGAACTTGGTAACCGAGCGGCAGGATGTGGTCAAGCATCCGCGTCATCGCGTCTTCATCTTGGTCGACCACTTCGACTTCGCGACGATCGAGGCGTTGCATTACGCACGTGAGCTGCATGCCGACAAGCTGACGGCGGTCCACTTCGTAATCGATGCGCTGCACGCCGCGCGACTGGAGCAGCGCTGGGAGCATTTCGAGGACCAGGTTCCGCTGCGGATGATGGATTGCTCGGATCGTCACTTGAGTCGGGCGGCGCGAGAGATGGTCCTGCAGGAGATTCGCGATCATTCGGGCACCAAGGTGACGGCGTTGTTGCCGCGTCGAACGTATGCACCGCTGGTGGCGCGGCTGCTGCATGATCGCACCGCCGACAGAATGGCCCGGGCCATCAGCCGGGTCGAGGGAGCAACCGCCCAGATCGTCGTCTACGACGTCGGATCTCGCATCGCCCAGGCGACGGCCGCGGCCCGCTTGGGTAGAGGAGATGCCCCGTAACACCCTGAGCTCGTTCGCGGTTCGAGCAACGTCAGGAACCGCTGTGTCTCGCCTCTTCGAGGTCGAGGTCTCGTTCGATGGCGCGCAGCAGCGTCGCGTTGATGCGCCCATCCCGCCTCAGCGATAGCAGTACTGACCGCTCGACGCCGATCAGTTGCAGCCGCAGCGCCCGATACTGCTCCATCTCGCGGGCGTCCTCGGACTCGTCTTCGGTCGGCGGGCCGAACTCCAGGCGTCGTACCTTGGCTTCGTACAGCGAGCGGGCAGATTCGGTCGCTTCACCGGTCGCGTCATCGTCATGGTCCTCCAGCCACGCCAGAGCGGCGCGGGCCGCTTTCAGCCGGACCTTGTTCTCCGCTCTGCCGTAATCCTCGGCCCGCAGATCGAGTCGGCGCAGCAGCCACGGCAGGCTGGTGCCCTGGATGAGCAGGCTTGCCACGATGACGGCGGAGGCGATGACGATCACTAGATCGCGGTTGGGAAACGGCGTTCCGTCGGCGACCCGTAACGGGATGGCCAGCGCGGCTGCGAGCGACAAGCCACCGCGCATGCCGGCCCACGCCACGACCACGCGTTCGCGCCAGGCCGTCGCCTCAGTCACGCGCCCGAAGAGTCGTGCGGTGACCGGGCCGGACAGCATCCACACCAGCCGCGACGCGATCACCACCACAACCACGGCCGATATCACCATGACAACGCGCACCGCGGGTATGCCCGGGATCCAGTGCAGCGAGCGCACGAGTTCCATGCCGACCAACGTGAACAACACGACGTTGAGGAGGAACACCAGAACATCGAGAAAAGCGAAGGCCTGTAATCGCGCGCCTGGGGCGTAAATGGCACTGAGGTGCGAACCCACGTAAATGCCTGCGGTCACCGTCGCGAGTACCCCGGACACATGGACACCTTCAGCGAGCACGTAGGTGAGGTACGGCGTCACCAACGAGAGGGTGATCTCCAACAGCGAGTTGTCGATGCGCCGCCGCACCTGCACTGCGAGCCAGCCGACGGCCAGGCCGAGCGCGGCACCGCCCGCCGGGGCGGCGAGCAGTGTCACAACCAGCGGCCCGGGCCGGATTGCACCGACCATCGCGGTGCCCACGGCGCCGGTGTAGAGCACCAAAGCTGTGCCGTCGTTCGTCAGGCCTTCGCCTTCGACGATCGTTGCCAGTCGCTCCGGCACGTCAAGTCGGGCGAAGACGGATGTCGCCGCAACCGCGTCCGTCGGCGCCACTACCGCACCGGCCACCAGGGCCACCACCAGTGGCACGCCCGCAATGCCCACC
>JBAWAV010000721.1:0-1986 GCA_049589475.1 Mycobacterium sp. | reverse complement strand
GACTTCACGCTGCCGGAATACGGCATTTAGCTAGGTGGCAGGAGTGAACCGAATTGCCCGCAGGTCTAACTCCTTAACGGCCTCGGTGAACTGATCGCGGGTCGGCATCTGGTGGTTGCGGAATCCGACTCCCATCGCACGCTCGGCGCGCTTGGCGCCGTAGGACTCGGCGCAGCGCGCATACAGGTCGGCGACGTGCGCCGTGTCGGTGATGAGTTCGCCGCGCATCGCCGTCGTCTTGCCGTCGTGCAGCACCTGTGCGGGGGCGCCGTCGCGGAAGTTGACCTTCCAGCTCGCACCGGTCAACGCGTAGAGGATGCCGTCGAGCAGATGGGCAGTCAGCACAACCGAATACGAACGTCCGCTCTTGCGGCCTTTGAAATCCACCACCATGAACTGGTGGCGTGCCGCACCGGCGAACGGGGTGCGCAGCATGAGCGTCAGAATCGGATTGACCACCAGGCGCAGGAATGCCTTGGGTGGGTGCGACAGGGTGATCGGGTTTGACTGTTCGGTCATGGTCTCACGGTAGCCCCCAGCCGACGGTAAAGCTGTGCCGCAAGACCAGTTCGGTGAGGACGTCGGCCCGCTCGGCAAGCGGCCATGACTCACTGGTGAACGGTTCAAGAGCGAAGAAGGCGTAGTTGATCGACGTTTCCGGCGTGGTGCGCGGCCGGTAGACCACCGCATCCAGGGCGTCGGGTTCGGGCCACCACCGCTTGACGGCATCGGCCAGCCGGTGGCAGGTGGCCCACACGTCGGGGTGCTGGCCGGTGTTGATCTGGTCGTCGACGCCGAGCACGTCGAGGTTGGCCTCGGTGCGCAGGTCGAGGACGCGCAGGTGCCGGGCGGCGACCAGTCGCACCAGCTGGTGGTCGGCGTGGTCGGCGGGAATCATCAGACCCGTCGGCCGGTAGCGCTCCCGCAACGCGCCGACCAGAGTGCTTGCGGCATAACGTGTTCGGAATGCCCCGGACTCCGGGTCGAAGCGGTAGCGGGCGGTCGGAAACCCGGCCCAGCTCCACTCAACAGGTGGCGCCGCCTCGACCCGCCACAGTTCGGTGCCGGCGTCGACACGTCGACGGCGCAGGCCGACCGGTCGGGCGTCGGGCAGCGGCTTCTGGTAGCCGGCTGGAAGGTCAGGCACCGAGGGCGGCGAGCATCCGCCATGCGAGGTCGGCCGTCTTCGGGCGGCGCAGCGCCTCGGCGATCGACGAGCCGCCCAGTTCGTCGTGCGTCAGGCGCATGATCCGGTCGGCAGCCAGCGGGTCCGAGGTGAACGCACCCAGCAGTTCGAGTATCCGGGGCAGGTCGGTCCGCACCCGGTCGGCATCGAATTGCCAAGCCGGAAAATATGTTTGGTTTCCGACCGCCGAACCCAGCAGCTTGCCCCGGCTGCGCAGCCGATGCACCGCCTGCGGCGACCGCAGAGCCAGTCGTTGCTGCACCTTCGGTGTCGCCAGCGAGCCTTCAACGAATTCGTGCACCAACGCGCTGCGGCGTTCTTCGTTCAGGCTGTGGGCGGCGACCCGCTCCAGCGTTCCCTGCGGCGTGGTCGGCGCACCGAGGATGGCGTCGAGTACCTCGGCGAAACCGGGTTCGGTGCGGGCGCGTTCGGCGACCTGTTCAACCAGCGGGGCGACGGCAGTGGACATGATTCCAGGCTACCAGCGGGCCCGTTCGATTGAAACAATCGAAACAATAGTTAGTACGTGCGGGACCCGGCGCCGGCGCGATGTCCACGCCCACCACCGGAGCGCTGCTGGCTGCGGGCCGCCTTGGCGCGCTCGCCGCCGCGGTTCGGACGGCGTCGTGGCTGGGAGCGCTGGGCGGGCTGCACATGTGCGGTTTTGGGCGCTGGAGCCTGGTAGGGCGCGATTTCGCCGACCAGCTGCGCAACCGGCTCCGACGCAGCGGTGACCTGTTGCGGAGCGACGGCGATACCGGCTCGCTTCATCAGTGCCGAAGTGTCTCTGCGCTGTTCGG
>JBAWAV010000720.1:0-3828 GCA_049589475.1 Mycobacterium sp. | reverse complement strand
GGCGTCATCATGGTGCCGATCATGCCGATCTATCGGCGCGAAGACGTCGGGTTCGTGCTGTCCAACGCCGGAGCACGGGCGGTGTTCACTCCAGCGGAATTCAGCAAATTCGACTATCTGGACATGTATCGCGCTATACGCCAAGCGGATCCGGAACTCATGATCGTCGTCGCCCGGCCCGAGACCGCCGCCACCGACGTCGCCGATGTGTTCACTCTGGACCAGCTGCAGGCCGAGGTCGACGATGACAGCGCCGAAGCAGAACTGGACGACCCGCCCAGCCCGGACGACCCCTTCGTCATCGTGTACACCTCAGGAACCACATCACGGCCGAAAGGGTGCGTGCACACGTTCAACACCTACTGTGCGGGCGCGCGGGGGCTGGTCGAGCAATTCGGCTATACCGAGACCGACGTCCAGTTCGGCCCCTCCCCCATCGCCCACACCACTGGGCTCGTCACCAGCGTGTTGCTGCCGATCTTGACCGGGGCCGCAACACATCTGATGGCCAAGTGGGATCCGGTCAACGGCATCGAGGAGATCCAGCGCTTCGGCTGCACTGCGGCGGTCACCGCCCCGACCTTCCTGCACACACTGTTGTCGGACTACGACGCTGACAGTCACGACCTGTCCACCTTGCGGTTGTGGACGTGTGCGGGCGCACCGATCCCGAGTGCCGTCGTCGAACGCGCCGGCGTGACACTGCCGAACATGAAGGTGCTCAGCCTCTACGGACGCAGCGAAAACCTGGTCACGACAACATGTTCTGTGACCGACGACGTGTCCCGCGCGCTGACTTCGGACGGCAAGGCGATGGCTGAAGCGAACGTCATGATCGTTGATCACGACGGCAACGAGGTGCCGCGCGGCGTCGAGGGTGACATCGCCTATCGCGGCCCTGCTCACATGGTCGAATATCTCGCCAACCCGGCGGAAACCGCGGCGCTGTTCACCGAGGACGGCTTTTCCAAATCGGGCGACCTGGGGAAGATGACCGAGGACGGCTACGTCCGGGTGACCGGCCGTACCAAAGACATCGTCATCCGCGGTGGGATGAACATCAGCGTCCGCGAGATCGAGGAGCATCTGGCTCATCACCCGGCGCTGCGGGCGTTCTCCGTCGTCGGTATGCCCGACGAGCGACTCGGTGAGCGAGTGTGCTGCTTCGCGGTCGCCGCAGCCGGCCACGACGCCCCGACCGTCGACGACATGCGCGAGTTCCTGCTGGAGCGCGGCGTACCGATCCAGAAGACGCCCGAGCGGGTCGTCGTCGTCGATCTCCTGCCGATGACGGCGACCGGCAAGATCCTCAAACACGAGTTGCGCAAAGACATCGAACAACGCCTGCGCGCGGAAGCCGTGCAAGCCAAAGAAGTTGCGAGCGCCCCCTGATGGAGCTGAAAGACAGTCCCGCCGAGGAAGAGTTCCGCGCCCGGGCACGAGCGTGGCTGCAGGACACGGTGCCGCGCCTCGGCGGGCCGGAACCCGCACGCCTCGAGGACAAACTCGACTACTGGCGCGCGTGGCAGAAGCTGTTGTATGACGCCGGATACGCCGGACTGTCCTGGCCGACCGAATATGGCGGGGGCGGAGCGGATGCCAAGCTGCGCGCGGTGTTCAACGAGGAGCTCGACCGCGCGGGTGCTCCAGAACGGCTCAACATCATCGGCGAGGACTTCGCCGGGCCCACGATCGTCGAGTTCGGCACGCCAGATCAGCAGCGCCGCTACCTCCGGCCGATCCTGACAGGCGAGGAGATCTGGTGCCAGCTGTTCTCCGAACCCGAGGCGGGTTCCGACCTGGCCTCGCTGCGCACCACCGCGACCAAGGTGGACGGCGGATGGCGAATTCAGGGCCAGAAGATCTGGACCAGTCGCGCCCAACTGGCCGCCCACGCGATCCTGCTCGCCCGCACCGGCGGCGGACCACGCCATCGTGGGATCACGTATTTCCTGCTCGCGATGGACAGCCCCGGTGTTGAGGTCCGTCCCCTGCGGCACATGCTGGGCGAGGCCGAATTCAACGAGGTATTCCTCGACGGAGTGTTCGTTCCCGATGCCGACGTGGTCGGTGAGGTGGACGGTGGTTGGACGGTTGCGATGGGCACCCTGGCGTTCGAGCGGGTCGCCATCGCCACCGGCCGGGTCAACACCACGGGCGCGGTCAACGACTTGATCGACCAGATCGCGACCCGCACAACGGACGACGGCACACCACTGGGCGCACAACCCCTGGTACGGCAGCGAATCGCCGACCTGTACGGGCGAGCGCTCGTGCACTACCTCATCGGACAGCGCGTCATCACCGGTGCCGCCGGCGACGGACCGCCGGGCCCGGTGACCTCGATCGGGAAGCTGTACTTTTGCCCGCTGGTCGAGGACATCGCCGACTTCGGGTTGGAGCTCGACGAGATGGGCGGACAGTTCGGCCTCACCGAAAAGAGTGCCGCGGAAGCGGAACCGGATTCTCAGCAGCGGTGGCTGCGACTGGCGTATCAGGCCAGGGGCACCGCCATTGCGGGTGGTTCGACGTTCATCCAACGCAACATCGCCGCCGAGCGCATTCTTGGCATGCCGAGAGACTGAGGCCCGAGTGACTATGGACAAGGTCGTGGCCACGGCAGCTGAGGCGGTCGCCGATGTGACGGACGGGTCGTCACTGGCCGTCGGCGGGTTCGGGCTGTGCGGTATCCCCGAGGCGCTGATCGCGGCGGTTCTGGACCTCGGGGTCCGCGATCTGGAGACGGTCTCGAACAACTTGGGCGTGGACGGGATCGGCTTGGGAATATTGCTGCAACACAAGCGAATCCGACGCACCATCAACTCCTACGTCGGGGAGAACAAGGAATTCGCCCGGCAATACATGGCCGGTGAGCTCGAGTTGGAGCTGACCCCGCAGGGCACGCTGGCCGAACGGTTGCGCGCCGGCGGCGCCGGAATCCCCGCGTTCTACACACCCACGGGGGTTGGAACGCAGGTGGCCGACGGCGGTCTGGCGTGGCGCTACCACGCAGACGGCACGGTGGCGGTTGCCTCGCCGCCGAAGGAGAACCGCGAATTCGACGGGCTCACTTACATACTGGAACGAGCCATCCGCACGGACTTCGCACTGGTACACGCGTTCAAAGGCGACCGGCACGGCAACCTCGTCTATCATGCGGCCGCCGCCAACTTCAACCCGGACTGTGCCGTCGCGGGCCGGATCACCATCGCTCAGGTTGAGCACCTGGTCGAACCGGGCGAGATCGAGCCCGCCCAGGTGCACACCCCGGGGATCTACGTGCACCGGGTGGTGCATGTGCCCAACCCGGAGAAGCCGATCGAAAAAGAGACGGTGCGGCCATGAGCGCGATGAGAAGGAGTGGCGCCAAATGAGCGCGGCGACGACGATGCGGAGCGAAGCGACGGGAAGGAGTGGCGCCAAATGAGTTGGAGCCGAGACGATTTGGCGGCGCGGGTTGCCGCCGAATTCCACGACGGGCAGTACGTGAACCTCGGCGTCGGGCTGCCCACCCTGATCCCCAGCCACATTCCCGCCGACATCACCGTCGTCCTGCATTCCGAAAACGGGATTCTCGGCGTCGGGCCATACCCTCGGCGCGAGGACCTGGACGCCGATCTGATCAACGCCGGCAAGGAGACCGTCACCACGTTGCCGGGCGCAGCGTTCTTCTGCTCGTCGTCGTCATTCGGGATCATCCGCGGCGGGCACCTCGACATCGCTGTGCTGGGCGCCATGCAGGTCTCGGCCGCCGGCGACCTGGCCAACTGGACGATCCCCGGCAAGATGATTAAGGGTATGGGTGGGGCGATGGACCTGGTGCACGGC
>JBAWAV010000719.1:0-1690 GCA_049589475.1 Mycobacterium sp. | reverse complement strand
GCCGAGTTTCTGTCGGCGCCGATCATCAGCGGATTCCTTGGCGGGGTAGCGATCATCATCGTGGTACACCAGCTACCTGATCTGCTCGGCCTGCCCGGCGCCAGCGGCAGCACACTGCACCGGGTGGGTGCCACGCTCAGCGGCCTGCATTCGCTCAACGGGTGGGCGCTGGGCATCGGGGTCGGCGTGTTCACCGTCGTGGTCGTCGCCGAACGGGTCGATCGCCGGCTTCCGGGGCCGTTGGTCGGGCTGATCGGGTCGACAATCCTCGTCGCTGCGTTGAAGCTGCACGCCCACGGGGTGATGGTGTTGGGTGTGCCCGCCCACGGCGCGCCGCACCTCGGCCTGCACGGGCTGTCCTGGTCGGCGCTGCGTGCGGTCGCGCCGATCGCCGGCGTGGTCGCCCTGGTGATTATCAGCCAGACGGCGGCGACGACCCGCGCGTTCGCCGACCAGGGCGGATATGAGGTGGACGTCAATCGCGATTTCCTCGGCGTCGGAGTCGGCAATGTCGTCGCCGGCCTGGTCGGCGCCTTCCCGGTGAACGCAAGCCCGCCACGAACCGCCGCCGTGGTCTCAGCCTCCGGGCGGACCCAGGTGGCTGGTCTGGCTGCTGCCGGTGCACTGGTGCTGTTGACCCCTGCCGTTGCCCTGCTCGAAGATCTACCCTTGGCGACGTTGGCGGCGATTCTGATCTTCATCGCCACCCGAATCGTGCACGTTCGCGATCTTGTCGACATCGCCCGCTACGACCGTTTCGAATTCGGACTGGCTCTGATCACCTTGCTCACGGTCGCACTCGTGGGCGTCGAACAGGGCATCACCGTCGCGGTCGCGTTGGCCATCCTGGACCGCACCCGCCTCAGCGCCCGCCCGCACCTGCACGTGCTGGGCCGCATCCCCTCGACGACCAGTTGGGCCCCGCTCGGGGGCAGTGAACACGCTATCGAGGTTCCCGGGGTACTCGTCGTGCTGTTCTCGACACCCCTTTGGTATGCCAACGCCAGTCGTTTCAGAACCGACTTGACTGCCGCGGTCGGCCACGCAGGTCACTCACTTCGACTCGTCGTGCTCGACGCGATGGGAATGACTGATATCGATTACACCGGAGTGCGGGCATTACGCCAGATGCTCGACCAACTCGACCACGGTGGCGTGTCTTTCGCGATGGCAAGAACCAATAAAACGGTCCACGCCGGCTTGGCGCGAAGTGGCCTGCTGGAGCGGATCGGCGAGGACCATTTGTTCGCTTCCGTCGGCGAAGCAGTCAACGCTTTGCACCCCTGAGCCGCCGGCGCTACCGCGGTGTCGACAAGAACTCCAGTGATTGGCTGAGGTTGTGTTGCGCGGGGCTGGTCAGTCCCAGCTGGAGTTCCCACTCGTAGCCGCGGATCGCCAGCAAGTAGGCCTCGGGAACGTGTTCGAAGCATTGCTGAGCGGTCGCCAAGATCGACGGCACTGAGATGGCGTGCGAGGTGAAGCTGAAGTCCAGTTTCGGCTCCGGAAGGCTCAGGTTAAACGATTCGACCGCAGTATCTTTCGTAGCATCCACGAACAAAACTCGGGTGTATCGGCTGATCAGATCCGCGTCTTCGGGACCCAGCTGATAGGTACGGCGCAGGCGTGCGCGAGGCCGAGGATGGATCTGCTCGAGCCGGTCGATGAAGGCCCAGCCCAATCCGTCGTCCTG
>JBAWAV010000718.1:0-7615 GCA_049589475.1 Mycobacterium sp. | reverse complement strand
TCATATTCGGCACCAGCCTGCTTGCCTACGTGTGGATCCGCTCCCGGCGCCGCGCCTACAGCAGCCTGCAACGGGTGGTGCCGGAATGCGTTGCCTCTTACTGGCATCTGGTGGACCTGTTGTGGATTGTGATTTTTCCCTTGCTCTATCTACAGAAGGCGATCTGATGTTCGCTGTGCGCGAGCGGGTCACCGTCGTGTGGCTGGGACTGATGGCGTTGACGTGTGCAACGACGTGGGGGTTGTCGAAGGATCTGTTCGCTCCCGCGGTGGGCGTGGTCGGAATCTTTACGATCGCCGCGGTGAAGGTCAGCTACGTGATGCTGGACTTCATGGAATTGCGCCACGCACCGATCCCGGTGCGAGTCGCCTTCCAGGCTTGGGCCGTCGCCGTGCCCGCGATGATCCTGGGAGTCTGGTTCGCCACTCCAACGATTACCTAGCGAGCACTCAACGACTGCTCGCAGCAAAGACTATTGAGAACGAACACTTTTCACGTTCTCCGGCGGATTCGACCGTCAATGCATGGTGCTGATCGGCGTGGCCGGGGCGGGCAGCCGGCATGCCCCCAAGAGGAGAGCCAAGTGCGCTCTTTCGGGGGAAGCGTGCAGCACTCGGGTGGGTGAGGATTACATCGTCTAACCAGTCACGAAGCATCCTCGGGACGACCGGATTTCGGTCCAGTTCTTACAGCCGAGAATGTTTCACGAAGGGCAGGTGCGTCGATGAGCGAATGCGCGCATCAACACGTTGCCCGCGAGCGCGACGCCGACAGCGTGACGCCTTCCGGCGTTCCCCGGCAACAGGACTGACCAGTGGCGCGTCACCGTCTTGTGTCTCGCGCCCCGAGCCACTCGTTGGCGCCTGAAACGGCTGAGGCTCTCGTCATTGGTTCGCCGAGCCAAAGCGGTCTCGCGGCCCTGCGCCAGCGAGCCCACCGCGCGACGCGAACATGGGTGTCCAGCGTTGCGGTGATTGCCCCGATGGTGCTGACCGGCCTCGCCGGCGCGGCGTCTCCCCGATTCCTCACGCCGACAACGCCTTTGCTCGCCGCCGCAGCCGCTCCAGCCGCAGCTACCGCGCCCGTCGAGCACGTTCAGTCGGGCCCGGCGGTGGTCGCAGTCGCGGCCGCCCGCTCGCCGACCGGCCGGCATGTCGTGGCCGTCGTCTCCGATCCACCGCCGGCTCAGGCGATGAAACCAGTCGGCGCACTGGGTATCCCGGCGATGGCGTTGTCCGCGTACCAGAACGCGGAACACGTCATGGCGACGTCCGATCCCGGCTGCGGGATCAGCTGGAATCTACTGGCCGGCATCGGACGCATCGAGTCGATGCACGCCAACGGCGGTGCGACCGATTCCCGCGGGACTGCGATACAGCCGATCTATGGCCCCGCCCTGGACGGCACACTGCCCGGCAATGAGGTTGTCGCGCAGGGCAATTCCGTCGGTCGAGTCACCTACGCGCGCGCGATGGGACCGATGCAGTTCCTGCCGGGCACCTGGACACGGTATGCGTCGGACGGCGACGGCGACGGCGTGGCCGACCCACAGAATCTTTACGATTCGACGCTCGCGGCCGCGCGGTATCTGTGCGGTGGTGGTCTGAACTTACGAGACCAGTCCCAAGTCATGACGGCGATCTTGCGGTACAACAATTCGATGCCCTATGCCCGCAACGTATTGGGCTGGTCCGAGGCGTACGCCGCCGGCGTCGTCCCGGTGGACCTGCCGCCGCTGACTGGGCCGGCGCCGCCGCTCGGCGATAGCCATGACGAGCATCCCGAGGGCATCGGGCCAGGGCTTCCGCTCAACATCCATGGTTTACCGCCAACCGATCCAATGGCGCGGTCGCCATTGATCGACTTCGGCCAACCCGGGCCGGTTCATCAGTCGCCGACTCCGGGGCCTCCTGATTGCACAGTCATCTGTATCGGTCAGTGAGACTCACTGCGCCTACAGATCAGGTTCGCGCCCTTATGTGCAAAGTGTCGGAGCGTCGCACACATTGCCTGGGCAGTAGGTCTTGTGTGCGGCGTCGACCATGGTTCCGACATCCAACAACGTCACGCCCCGCTTGTTCATGTGGTCGTGAATGTCGTCGGCAATCTGCTGTGGCTGCCAACCCCAGGTGAGGTCGTAGCAGATGAGGTGCGCCTCTCCTATCAGCGCCTCTTCCGTACTGGGAGGCCACGTGAGGCCGACGGCGCGCAGTTTTGCGAGATATGCATCGTCGGCGGGAGTCGCAGTCGCAATGCCTGCGCCGCTCAACAGGGCAGCACCGGCCATCACCGGGATGATGGATCTGGCCAGCCAGCGAGTTGATGGCACGTGGTTCCCCTTTCGGTTTCTTTCTTTAGCCTCGATAGGCCGCCGACAGTATGCCAGCCGAAAGCGGCGCAAACGTGAACAACAGCTAAAGCGAGAAACGAAGGTCGTCTAATTCGGGAGAGGCTGGCGCCCTAACGCGTCACGTTGTTGCGGGTATGACTGCCTCCGCGTGCTTGGACTCCACCCGGCTGTTGTGTAACGCGGTCCGGTGGCGTCCGTAGACGAACTCGAATATCGGGGTCGCCATCAACGTGGTGACGATGGCGATCAACACGAGAATGCTGAAGAGCGTCGGCGTGATGATGCCGGCCTGAAGTCCGATATTGAGGAGAATGAGCTCGATGAGGCCGCGTGCGTTCATCAGCGAGCCCAACGCGACCGATTCGCGCAACGGAACTTTTCGGAGCCGCGCGGCCAATGTGCAGGCGATTCCTTTCCCGGCGATCGAGACGACGAGAATTCCCGCCGTCACCGCCCACAGTGCTGGGCTGTTCACGAGGCCGATCTGAGTGCTCAGCCCCGAGTAGACGAAGAACAACGGCAGCAAAAACGTGGTGACGAGCGGCTCGAGAATGGCAGTGAGGCGTTGCGCGAAGAAACCGGATGGCATCGCGACGCCGAGGACGAAGGCGCCGAAAATGGCGTAGATACCGACAGCGTCGGTGAACCAGGCGCATGCCATGAGCAAAATCAGGACGGTACTCAGCACCGCTGGGCTGATCGTGTTTCGGCGTTCGGATACCGTCCCGAGCACACGCAATGCCTTACGTCCAACTGTCAGAAGCAACAGCGTGTACAGAATTCCGCCGATGATTGCTGTTGCGGCCACGGCCGCGCTGCCGCGATGAATGGCGAGCACCGTCGCCAGAATGCACCAGGACAGCGCATCGTCGGTGGCGCCGCACGCCAACGCGAGAGTGCCCAACGGCGTTCCCGAAAGCCCTCGTTCGTAGATGATCCGCGCGAGCATCGGAAATGCGGTGGTCGCGATCGACGCGCCCAGGAACATCATCGCCATGACCAATGTGACACTTTTGTCGAAATAGATTCCGCCGCTCAAGAGCGGCACGGCGATCATCGCTCCCAGAGCGAGCGGCGTGAATATTCCTGCTGCCGAAACCGCGGCTGCGGTGCCCAGACGATGCTTGATGAGCCCGACGTCGAAATTGAGCCCGATGAGAAACATGTACAGCACCAGGCCGATCTGCGCCGCGGTGTACAGCACGACGTTCGCTGGTCCGGGCGGAAACAGGTGATGTTGCACGCCAGGCGCCAAGCGACCCAACAAGGAAGGCCCTAGAACCACGCCGGCGATCATTTCGCCCACGACTTGCGGTTGTCCGAGGCGTTGCGACACCAGTCCGACCAAGCGGCACGTGATGAGGATGACGGCCAGTTCGAGGAAGAAATGAACAGCAGTTGGTGCGGGCACCGCTCAGGTCCTCGCACCCTGCCGCATTGCAGCGGCGAGCAGCTTCCTCATGATTCCTCTCCGCAGGATGCGTGTGACGGCAGTCCTGGCCGCACACATCTGCGCTTGCCAGGTACCGGGATTAGTGTAGCTTCTTAACTATTAAGTTGCTGGTCCATTCTAGTTGCGGGAGGGTACCCGTGGACGTGCAAGCGCAGCTGTCGCAACTGAGCTTGGAGGCACGGGATGCGCTGGCGCGACGGATAAAAGCCCGTCTGTCCGCTGGCGAGACCTCTGCCGCGGACCATGACGTCGCCATCATCGGCGGAGGGGTTGCCGCTCTCACTCTTGCGCTGGAGATGCGCAGCGCTCGGCCACAGACGCAGATCCTCATCGTCGAATCGACGTCGCACCCCGTTTCTGAGATCACTCATACGGTCGGTGAGTCGACAGTAGAGATCTCTGCGCACTACCTGCGGGATCGCCTCGGCTTGGCCGACCATCTGAACACGTCACAGATCCGCAAAATGGGTTTGCGAATGTTCTTCTCGCACAACGGCAACGCCGATATCGCCCAGCGGACCGAACTCGGCAGCTCCTCGTTCTCGCCTCAGGTCACGTACCAAATCGACCGCGGCAGGTTGGAGAACGAGCTCAATCGACGTTGCCTGGCAGCCGGTGTCGAGATCACCGCCGGGCGAGTCCGGTCGGTCGAATTCGGTGATCAGAATCGCGCGCACACCGTCTCGATTCAGAACGGCAACCCGATCACGCACACGACCGCCCGATGGGTGGTCGACGCTTCGGGGCGAAATAGGACACTGCCCCGGCAGATGCATCTCAGGCAGGCCAACGAGCATAATTGCAATGCAGTGTGGCTGCGCGTCGCGACCGACATCGATGTCGGCCAGTGGAGCGACGACGAGAGCTGGCAGGCACGGCTGATCGAAGGTGACCGTTCGTTGTCCACCAATCATCTGATGGGCGAGGGGTACTGGGTCTGGCTGATCCGCCTTGCGTCAGGAGCCACCAGCGTCGGCATAGTTGCCGATCCCGCTTACCACGCGTTCGACAGTTTCAACACACTCGCGAAAGCACGGGCTTGGCTTCGTGAACACGAGCCCCAGTGCGCCGCGGTCGTGGAAGAGCACGAACACCTGATCAAAGACTTCCGGGTGATGAAGAACTACAGTCACGGCGCCACCAAGGTGTACGACGGGCGTGGGCGGTGGTGTGTCACAGGGGATTCCGGCGTATTCCTGGATCCGTTGTATTCATCAGGGCTGGACCTGATAGCGATCGGCAACGGCCTCATCACCGACATGATCGGCCGCGAACTCGACGGTGAGGATGTCGTCGCCCGGTCCGGGATCAGCGATTCGCTGTTCCGGTCCCTCACCGATATGTGGCTCGCCATCTACTGCAACCAGTACCCGCTGATGGGGTCGCCGCCGGTGATGTCGGCAAAGGTGATCTGGGACATCGCGTTCTACTGGGGGTTCCTCGGATTCCTCTACAGCAACGGCCGATTCGTGAGCGTTGCAGACGATCCAGAGGTGGTGCCGTACCTGGACGGGATGATCGACCTCAGCAACCGGATGCAGCAGTTCTTCCGCGAGTGGGCGGCCGTCGAGACTGCCTGCCCCTCGGCACAATTCGTCGACCTATATTCGCCGCACAACTTCATGGTGACACTGCATACCGCCATGATGGGTAAATCGCCCGAGTTCGCCAAAGGCTTTCACGCCAACGCCCGACTGCTTCGTCAAATAGCGGGTCAGCTGGTCGAGACAGTCCTCGCGGAGAAAAGCGGCAGGTTCTCTGAAGACGACGTCATGCAGCAAGTGCAAGCGTGGCAACGCGACTCGTTCCTGCGAGACCTCAGGTCAATCTACCGTGAGGACCAGGCCACCAAGCCGATCAGCCACGACTGGATTCTCGGCACCGCACCTGCACTCGAATTCAGTTGAACAGGCGGATAATCCATGCCGGCCGTGGCCGGGTTCCCATCTGCCGACGCCACGCTTGTGGGCGCTCCGCTATGAACCTACTACGACAGGTCATTAGGGCGAGAGGATGAACATGCTTGCCGAACACGCGCCCTTGGCGATCGTGGGTATCGGTTGCCGCCTTCCCGGCGGTGCTGATTCCCCGGACAGCTACTGGAGCCTGCTGCGCGACGGGATCGACGCCACCTGCGATGTCCCCGCGACACGGTGGAACGCCGCGAAATACCACGACCCCAACCCGGCAAAAATCGGCAAGATGGTCACACGTCGAGGTGGATTCCTCAGCGAGATCGATCAATTCGATCCCCAATTCTTCGGTATCTCCCCGCGTGAAGCGCACTTGATCGACCCTCAACAGCGCCTGCTCTTGCGAGCGACGTGGGAAGCCCTGGAGGACGGCGGCATATCCGCCGACAGTGTGGCCGGCACCGACGTCGGCGTGTTCATCGGCGGCTTCACTCTCGACTATCAGCTCCTGCAGAATCAGGGCCGCACCAGCCGCTACCGCTTCAAAACCCATTCCGCCACCGGAATGATGATGACAATGCTGGCGAACCGGATCTCGTTCACCTTCGATTTCCGCGGACCGAGCATGACCGTCGACACCGCCTGTTCGAGCTCGCTGGTCGCGGTCCACCTTGCGGCACAGAGTATCTGGAACGGTGAATGCAATCTCGCACTTGCCGGCGGCGTCAACATCATGGTCGGCCCGAATACGGCTATTGCTGAATCGAAGAGCGGTTTCCTCAGTCCTGACGGGCGTTGCAAGGCTTTCGACGACTCCGCCGACGGCTACGCGCGGGGCGAAGGTGGTGCGGTCGTCGTCATCAAGCCGCTCGCGCAGGCGCTGCATGACGGCGACGAGATCTACGCGCAGATCCTCGGCACCGCGGTATCGCAGGACGGCCGCACCGACGGGATCACCGTACCCAGCGAGGAAGCCCAAGAAGCGGCCATCACGACAGCCCTGCGACGAGCGGGCGTCCAGCCCTACGACATCGGCTACGTGGAGGCGCACGGCACCGGCACCCCGGTCGGCGATCCGGTCGAGATGCGGGCGCTCGCCCGTGCGCTGGCCGCAGACCGAGCGGCGACAGATCCGCTGCTGATCGGATCGGTCAAGACCAACATCGGCCACCTCGAAGCCGGCGCCGGCGTGGCCGGGTTGATCAAGACCGCTTTGGTACTCAAGCACGGCTTCATCCCGGCGAACCTGCATCTCAAGAATCCTGGCGGTCCAATTCCACTGGACGAGTTGAACATCGACATACCACGCGTTGGTCGTGAGTTTCCTGATAGCACGCGACGGATCGCGGGCGTCAACTCTTTCGGGTTCGGCGGCACCAACGCCCACGTCGTGCTGGCTGAGCCGCCCGCTCCGAAGGATGTCCCGGGGCCGCAGTGCAAGCAGCACCTGCCGCTGACTGTCCTGCCGATCTCTGCGCGCACCGAGGAAGCGCTGGTTACGACCGCGCGGCAGCTGGCCGAGCATGTGAGCGCTCACTCCGACCTCACCCTGCTGGATCTGGGATACACGCTCAGCCAACGCCGTTCGCACCACAGTTTTCGACGAGCCGTCATCGCAGGAAGCATCGCCGAAGCGCGCGATGAGCTGCAAGCCCTCGCCGACGGCGAGCAGATATCGGTCAGCCGCGCAAACCCGAGCCCACCCAAGCTGGCGTTCGTCTGCACTGGCATGGGCCCGCAGTGGTGGAAGATGTGTCGGGGATTGCTCGACGTATATCCGGCGTTCACCGACAGCATCGTGCGAAGCGATCGCGAGCTGTCCCGGTACACCGACTGGTCTTTGATCGACGAACTACGAGCGGACGAAACCAACTCCCGCATGGCGGACACCGATGTCGC
>JBAWAV010000717.1:0-12265 GCA_049589475.1 Mycobacterium sp. | reverse complement strand
GTCGCCGCGGCCGATGGTGATCTTGCGTGGCTTGGCTTTCTCTGCCACCGGAATACGGAGCCGCAGCACGCCTTTCTGGTAGTGGGCCTCGATCCGGTCCGTGTCGAGGTTGTCACCGAGAACCAGTTGGCGGCTGAATAATCCACGCGGCCGTTCGGTCGCCAGCATCTCGCGGTTCGGATCGACGGCCGGGCGCTCAGCACGCACGGTTACTACGTTGCGCTCGATGTCGAGGTCCAGCGAGTCCTGATCGATGCCAGGCAGGTCGAACTCGACGAAGAACACATCACCTTCACGCCACGCGTCCATCGGCATCACCGCTGGGCGAGCGGCGGTACCCAGCGCCTGGTGGGCGAAGCGGTCCAGCTCACGGAACGGGTCGGTGCGCATCAGCATGGTGGTCACCTCTGACTCTCCAATCCTCTGTAGAATGTCATCTATAACCTGTGCCGAATGACACAGATTTGATATAGCATCTCACGCATGATGACGCAAGTGTGATACAAAGATTTCCTGTACGACCAACCAAGGATGTTTCGATGACTGACCGACTCGATACCCCTGACACGCCAGGCGCGAGCCAAGGGGTCTACGGCATCTCGGTGGCCGCCGAGTTGTCCGGCGTCGCCGTGCAGTCGCTTCGCCTCTACGAGCGACACGGCTTGCTCAGCCCTACCCGCAGTGACGGCGGGACCCGCCTCTACAGCGCCGATGACCTGGCGCGCCTCCGCCGCATCAGTGAATTACTTTCTGCCGGAGTCAATCTCGCCGGCATCGCACGCATCCTCGACTTGCAAGACGATAACGCCGCATTGCTCGCCGACAATCGCACGGTGAGCGCTAAGTCGGCGGGGAAAAGCCAGTCCGACTGAGGCCCGACCCCTGGCAGTTACCGATACCAGGGGTACCGGGTATATTGTCTGTCCATGAATTCGGAGCACTTCGAAGCCCTCATCGTCGGGGCCGGCTTCGGGGGTATCGGCGCCGCGATTCAGCTCAAGCGCCTGGGTATCGACGATTTCGTCATCCTCGACCGGGAGGACGACCTCGGCGGAACGTGGCACGTGAACCATTACCCGGGCCTGGCCGTCGATGTTCCCACCACGACGTATTCGTATTTTTTCGAACCGAACCCGAACTGGTCGCGGTTGTTCACCCCGGGACCGGAGATCAAGCAGTACGCCGCCGGGGTGGCCGACAAGTACGACGTCCGCCGGCACATGCGGTTCAACACCGTCGTGGAAAGCGCCCGCTGGGATGACGAGACCCGTTGCTGGCAGGTGGCGCTGGCCGGTGGCGACGTACTGTCGGCGCGCTACCTGATCACCGCCACCGGCTTCCTGTCGCAGCCGAAGACACCCGACATTCCGGGGATCACCACGTTCGATGGCAAGGTCCTCCACACCACCGATTGGGAGGACGACTTCGATCCAACCGGCAAGCGGATTGGGATCATCGGGACCGGCGCGACAGCCGTTCAGCTGATTCCGAAACTCGCGGACAAGGCCGCCGACCTCACCGTCTATCAGCGCACCCCGATCTGGGTGGCACCGAAGATCGACCTGCAGTTCTCGGATCGGGCCAAACGGCTCTTCGCCCGCTTGCCGTGGACGCAGCGGGTGATCCGCGCGATCACCGACACCGTCTACGAATTGATGATCACCGTCGGCGTGGTGCGCTACCGGGTTCCGCTGTTCCGGCGGCTCAACATCTCTGCGATGGATTTGTGCAAGATCAACCAGTTCGTGGCGATTCGCGACAAGGAACTGCGTCGTAAGCTGACCCCCGACTACGACATCGGCTGCAAGCGGCCGACGTTCTCCAACACCTATTTCCGCAGCTTCACCAAACCGCATGTGCATCTGCAGGCCGACGGCATCGAGCGCGTCGAGGCCGACGGAATCGTCAATGCCGACGGATCGAAGACCCACATCGACACGCTGGTGCTGGCCACCGGATTCGATTTGTGGGAGGCCAACTTCCCGGCCATCGAGGTGATCGGCCGCGAGGGGCGCAACCTCGGAAAGTGGTGGCGCGACACCCGATTCCAGGCGTACCAGGGCGTGTCGATGCCCTACTTCCCGAACTACCTCAGCCTGGCCAGCCCGTTCGCCTTCCTGGGGTTGAACTTCTTCAACACCATGGAGTACCAGATGCGGTTGATGGAACGGCTTTTCACCGAGCTCAAACGCCGGGGCGCGGACACATTCGAAGTGACCGAAGACGCCAACGCCCGCTACCTGGACCGGATGACCGAACTGCTGGGCGATTCGTTGTGGACGCTCGGTAACTGCGCCTCGTCACGTTCCTACTACTTCAACCCCAGCGGCGAACCCTCGCTGTTGCGTCCGATGTCCACCTCGACCGCAATCGAAGAAGCGTCGAATTTTCCGCTGAGCGACTACGCGATCAGCTAAGGAGAGAGCATGTCTCGTAAACGCAACCGCGTCGCCCGATACTCCGGCTTGGTGTTGGCCGGGGCCGGGCTGTCGCACTTCACCAGCCCGCGACTGTTCGAGCCGATCACCAAGTCGGCGTTTCCGCGCAATACGCGTCAGCACGTCTACACCAATGGCAGCATCGAAACCGTTCTGGGGCTTGGCTTCAGCAGCAAGCAGACCCGCAGCTTCGCGACGGTCGGTCTGATCGGATACCTCGCCTACCTGGGCGGCAACGCCATTCGCCAGGCTCAGAGGAGCTGAATCTCCTCGCCCGTCGAAGGGCTGATGCCTGCGCTCATTTTAGCCAGTTGCAACTGTACAGTTTAAGCTGTCGAGTGTAGGGTGGGCGAAGTGGACGGGATCAGCGAGTCGGCAGGAGCGGCCGCCCGGGATCTACGGGTGATGTTCAGCCGGTTGCGGCGTCAACTCAAGGACGTCGAGATCGGCGGCGGGCTGACACCCTCGCAGACCGCGGTGCTCACCCGGCTGTGGAAAGAGGGCGCATCGTCGGCCAGCGCGCTGGCCGCCGCCGAGCGAGTGCGGCCGCAGTCGATGGCCACCATCCTGACCGGCCTCGACCAGCACGGCCTCATTCGGCGTGCACCCGACCCCGATGACGGCCGGCGGCAAGTGATCTCGCTGACGGCCGCCGGACGCCGACGCGCCGAAAGCGACCGCCAGATCCGCGAGGAATGGCTGGCCCGCGCCATACAGGAACGCTATTCGGAGCGGGAGCGCCGCGTCATCAACGACGCGTTGTCCCTGCTTCAGCGTCTGACCGACTAGCGAAGGAAACGCAATGGAAATTGGCATCCACTACATCGACTTTCTGCCCGGCGACCCGGCGAAGTTGACCCCGACCCTGCTGTCGACCGCCACTGCCGCCGAGGACATCGGCGCGACGATGTTCACGTTGGCGGATCACTTCTTTCAGATGGAAGGCGTTGGGCGCGCGGAGGATCCGTTCTTGGAGGGCTACACGTCGCTCGGCTATCTCGCGGGCCGGACCACCAGCATCACGTTGACGTTGATGGTCACCGGCGTCACCTATCGGTATCCGGGGGTGCTGGCCAAGACGGTGACGACGCTCGATGTGCTCTCGCAGGGCCGCTCGATGCTCGGGATCGGCGCCGCCTGGTACGAGCGTGAGCACGTCGCCCTGGGTATCCCCTACCCGCCGGTGAGCGAACGGTTCGAGATGCTCGAAGAGACGCTGCAGATCTGTCTGCAGATGTGGAGCGGCGACGACGGCCCCTACGACGGAAAGCACTATCGGCTGGCCGAGACCATCTGCCAGCCTCAACCGATTCGGCGGCCCCCGATCCTGATCGGCGGCGGGGGTGAGAAGAAGACCCTACGGATGGTCGCGCAATATGCCGACGTCTGGAACTCCACCGACGCCGAATTGGACGTACTCACCCACAAACTCGAAGTGCTGCAAAGACATTGCGACACGGTAGGTCGCGACATGAACGAGATCCGCAAGACGGTCGGCCTGTTCGCCGATCCATTCGCCGATGTTGACGGCTACCTGAAGACGGCGGAACGTTTGGCCGAACTCGGCGTCGACATGATCAACACCGGGCCCATCCCGGGCAACCCCGACCCCGCAGGCTTCGTGAAGCGCTTCGGGGACGAGGTGATGCCCAGGATCTCGCAGATCGGTTGACCCGGTCACAAGCCCGAGATGATCCGGGTGCGCTCGGCGGTGTATTCGATGTCGGAAATGGTGCCACTGTTGCGAAGCGTCTCGAGCTCTTGCAGTCGCTGCGATGTCGGCGCCGCCAACGGCTGCTGCGCAACGCGGTGGTCATGCCAGTGTGGTGTTGCGACGCTGGGCTTTTCACCGAAATTGAGTATGCCGAGCCGTAGCAGCAACAGCGTTACCGCGATGATTCCTCCGGTCGGGAGCCCCATGTAGAGGATCCATCCACCGGGCAGGCCGGCCTGGCTCAAGATGACGTAGCGGAACACCAGCGACGCAGTGAACAGTGCGGCGATTGCTCCGACTGCGATGACTAATGGCTTGTTGTTGTTCATGAAAGGCTTCCTTTGTTTCAGTGGGCACCGGGCGCCGCCGCAGCGGCACCCGGTGGCCGATCTCGGCTAGGGGCAGGTGACGTCGAGCTCGAACGACTTGTTCACCGGTCCGGCCATCGGGTTGGACATGTCCACGCCGCTGGCGGTGCCGCTGATCTTGTAGGTGCTGCCGTCCTTGGTGGCTTGAGCCTTGCCGGTGGTTCCGCCGACGCCCAGGGACACACCGTTGACATTGCCGAGCGCAACGGATTTGACGACCAGCGGGTTGGCATCCGTCAACACGGCGCCGATGCCGGTGGGGACCCCGGCCGAGCCAGACCCGCCACCGATGGCGATGTTGACGGTGCCGGCGGCGGTGGTGCAGGCCACTTGGCCCTTGACGTTCTGGTCCTTACCGTCGACGAGCACCTTGGTGTTGGACGATCCGGCCGGGGCGACAGCGGCGTTGCCGGCGCTGACAGCTCCGTCGTGGTGTGAACAACCTGCCAACACAGCGGCAAGGGTTGCCGCCGCACCGGCGGTGATCATGAGTTCGCGTTTCATAGTTGCTCCTTTGTGTATTGCTGACGCGATGCCTGATCACAGTGCGGCACGGTGCTTTATGGATTCTTAATGACTCAGCGGTCGGAGTCGGTCGACATATCCAGGTACATCGACTGAATACCGACACGGCCCGGGCCGGTGAAGCGGTTGAAGATGAGATTCCCTGTCCCGCCGAATATCCCGGTGCGCAGGCCATAGATCTGCGGCTCCATCCGCACACTCTCGTCGCGGTAGATCCAACTTCCCGGCTCCACGTCGATCTGCTCGCCGGGAGCCAGCACCTTCTCGAAGACGTTTCCGTAGCCGTGCAACCACAACACGCCCTCTGACTGTGTCGCAGCGAACCGGTCGACGAAGAACCCGGTCGACCCGAACAGCATGTTTCGAACCCCCTTCTGGCGGACGAAGCCGTATTCCAGATTGCCTGTCGCCGCCAGGTATTGGTGCTCACGGACCTCGACCGCCGAACCGGCGCGCAGATGTAGCGGGAAAACATGCCCGGCGCCGTCGCGGGAAAACGCTATCTGTCCCGGCCCGCGGGCCTCGGTCAACAGCAGCTGCATTCCGGCGACCATTCGCTTGAGCGCACCTTTGCCCCTGACACCGATCTGGAGTGCGGGATCTTTCCACAACACGATGTGATGCTCGAAAAAGACTGGCACGCTGCCGTCGAGCCAGATATGTAGCACCGGCACGAGCTCTCCGTCGATGCGGTAGTACACGCCTGGGGCGCGCCCGTCGGCGACGGTGGTCGGCATCAGCTGCGGTGGTTCGGGCCGGTGGTTCATCTTCAGGGCTCCTCAGAGGATTGTCGATCCGGTTTTGCACCACAATCCGATGAAGGCCTGAACGAATCCTAAGTGGCTTGCCGAGGTGTGGGCCGAGTGTCTGTTTCCAGGGTGAATTCCTGGTCGCCGATGCGAACGCGATCACCCTCGCGTAGTTCGGCGCTGGGATCGATTCGTCGGCCGAGTACCCGGACCCCGTTGGCCGATCCCAAGTCGGTGATCAGGAATGTCGTGCCGTCATCGGTGATGACGGCGTGGTGGCGACTGACCTTGGCATCGGACAGGACGATGTCGTTGTCGGGACTGCGGCCGATCCGGGTAGCGGTCCCGGCAAGAGCGTAGCGTCGTCCGTCCGCTCCGCGCAGTGCCGCCGCTACCGGCCTACGGACCCGAATTGCGTTGTCGGACTGGGCGACAATGGTGTCTTCGGCGTGCACCTGCGCGGTCTTGTGCACGTCGAGCGTTTCCTGGCGCAGGATCCGCTCGTGCAGCTCACGAATCGTCCATCCGGGGTCGATGCCGAGGTCGTCAGCCAGCAACGTCTTCAGCCGCAGGTAGGTATCGAGAGCGTCTGATTGGCGGTCTGCCAAATAGTAGGCGGTCATCAGCTGGGCCCACAGCGGCTCGCGATAGCCGTGGGTGGTAGTCAGCGCCTCGAGATCCGATATCACGACATCCGCCCGGCCACAGGCAATTTCGGCCTCGGCGCGGGCGATGTGTACGACAACCTTCTCCTCGTCGAGCGCCGCGGCGAGGGTTTCGACGAAGTCAAAGTCCCGCAGATCTTCGAGGACCGGGCCACGCCACTGGGCCAGCGCGGCGGACAGGTGGCGGCAGGCCTGCTCGAACTGTCCGGCGGCTGCGGCCTGCAGTCCGGAATTCTTCTCGGCGACAAAGCGTCCGAAGTCGTACTGATCATCGGCGATGACCAGTTGGTATCCCGGCGGTATGCTGGCCAGGGCGGCACGATCGAGACCCGCGCCAGTAAACAGCCGGCGCAGATTCGAGATGTAGGCGTGCAGTGTCGCCCGCGCTCCCGGCGGTGGCCGCTGATCCCACGCGGCGCCGATCAGCGAATCGATGCCCACCGGGCGGTTCGCGTTCACGATCAACACCGCCAACACCGCTCGTTGTTTGGGCGTGCCCAACGGTATTGACGCGTTACCGATGCGCATCTGCAACGGACCGAGTACGCCGAATTGAACCGCGTGGCCGTCCGATCCGGCAGCCGGCGGTGCCGCAAAGGCCGGTCCCGTGCCTACCCCGTCGCTCATCATGCCGTTTCCGCGTCCACCAGGTTCGCCAGCTAAACAACAGCAGCATAGCTTTCAACGGGCCGAATTGATCATGTTGCGCAAACCGCCCGCCTAGGATTTGCCCATGCCGGTTGCGGTGGGCGAACTGTTCGCGGAGTACACGATTTTGCGCGTGCTCGGCGCCGGTGGCATGGGCACGGTGTACTTGGCCGCGCATCCGCGTCTACCGCGCCAAGACGCGCTGAAGGTGTTGCCCGCGGAGTGGACTGCGGATCCGCAGTACCGCGCCCGCTTTCTGCGCGAAGCCGAACTCACGGCGAGCTTGTCGCATCCCAACATCTTGGGCGTCCACGACCGCGGCGAACACGACGGGCAGCTGTGGATCTCGATGGATTACGTGGGCGGCACCGATGCATCCCGGCTGTTGCGCGAGCAGCATCCTGCCGGACTGCCCGCCGACGAGGCGATGGAGATCATCACAGCGGTGGCCTCGGCATTGGATTACGCGCACCAACGGGGGCTGCTGCACCGGGATGTCAAACCGGCCAACATCCTGCTGGATCCCCAGGCGCAGCGAATTTTTCTCGCCGACTTCGGCATTGCGCGGCTGATCGACGACCCCTCGGGATTGACCGCGACCAATATGGCGGTCGGCACCATGGCCTACGCTGCGCCCGAGCAGCTGCGCGGTGAGCCGCTCGACGGGCGCACCGACCAGTACGCGCTGGCGTGCACCGCGTTTGACTTGCTGACCGGATCCCCGCCCTACGCCGACTCCAACCCTGCCGTGGTGATCACCAAACATGTTGCGGCGCCGGTACCGTCACTCGCCGAACGCCGACCCGAGCTGGCGGCGCTGGATCCAGTGATTGCCAAAGCGATGGCCAAAGCCCCGGCTGATCGGTTTGCGAGCTGCCGAGACTTCGCCCGCGAACTGAGCGACCTGCTCGGCTCGTCGCCCGCGCAGGTCCGGGATCGTCTACCGCCGCCATCGAAGCCGAACCCACCTTCCGTCGCTCCAACCTTGATGACCCCCAGGCGGCGAATCCCTGCTCCGCGCTTGATGATTACCGCGGGCATTGCGCTGCTCGTCGTCGCCGCCGCGGTGTTCGCCGGCGTGAGCTTCGTACAGCATCGGCATCGCGGCGGCAATGCGCCGCCGGTGGTCGCCGCCGCCAGTCCACACACCTTCGACGGCACCTACCGGGCGAATTATGGCCCGGCCACCGATCTGCAAGGTAAACCGATCGCCGGGGCCCCGGCGATGGCCGCAGCGTGGGGTGTGCGCTCGGTCTGCAGAGCGGGCGGCTGCGTCGCAACCGCGTCATACCAGGGCGGCAGCGGCATCGTGCCCGTCTCAGATCTGGTGTTCGACCAAGTGGGCGGCCGCTGGATTGCCGTGGGCCTCGGATCAACTCAGTGCAACGACGCCCCCGTCGAAGTATGGGTGGTGTTCACGCTGCAACCGCAACCGGACGGGACTCTGTCGGGCAACACGACGCGGGGAACGACCAACAGTTGCAGCGCCTTCAAGCGAACCGTGACCTTCACCCGAACCGGCGATGCGGACACCACGAAGGTTCCGGACCCGGCGGGCTTGCCACCACGAGCGGTGTCTGCGGCATCGACGCTGCACGGCCGTTACCACGAATCGATCACCTACGCTAACGGCAATTCCGCACCCGGACAAGATGATCTGGCCGTGCACACCGAGTGTCTGCGCACCGGGGATCGGTGCATCAGCATCTTCCATGCCCCCGACGGGGTCGTGCCGTTGGTTTTCGCTGCCGGCAAATGGACGCGCGACGACGTGGGCACCGTACCGTGCAATCTCGGCGGTATGACGCAGGTCAAAATCAGCGCGGAATATCCGCTTCCCGCAGACCTGCAGGACCCGATCCCGGAACTGATCGGGCACGGCTCGAACGTCTCGACCGGAAGTGCCTGCACAGGCGGCGATTTCGAAGACAAGTTCACCCGAACCGGCGACTAGCGCAGCACGTTAAGAATCCGTTCAGCGCCGCTTCCTAACGTGATCGCCATGAACACACACCACCATCTGACGCGGATCATCACCGCGGCGCTGCTGTCAGGCGGCATCGCGGCAGCCGGATTGGGACTGCCCTCGGCCGCGGCCCAGGCCCCACTTCCCACCGACAACTTCTCGGTACCGCACCAGTGGTGCCCGGGACAGCGACTGCCGATGGACGACGTGCACTGGGACACCAACGTGTGCCACACCTGGTTCTGGGTGCCGGTCGGCGGGATGGGTAATGTCGGCGAGTTCGTGTGGGACGGAGCTACGCCGCCGCCACACGGGCCGCCGCCGTGTTACGGCGCCCCGATCTGCCTGCCGGGGCTCTGACGAACATCCCGGCTACTTCGACACCGTGTGGCGGGTCCGGTCTTCGCGAACCGGAACTCCGTTGCGGCCGGTCAGATCTTGGGCGTACAGGCCGACTGCGTAAGCCACGCCGTCGCCGTTGATGCCCAAGGCGGTCTTGTCGATGTGGTCCAAGGTGTCAGTGTCCTTGTGGTAGTTCGGGTCGAACGGCTGGTCGGCGGCACCGCCCCACAACTTCGCCTCCTCCGGCGTCTCTTTGACCTCGGCGCCGGAGAACAACCCACCGGCCGGGATACCGGCCACGGTGAACCCGTCATAGTCGGACCTGCCGTCGAAAGACGTGTCCTGCGGCGTCTTTCCGGCCGAGTTGAGGTAGGCGGCCAGCGACCGTTCGATACCGGCAGAGCCCTCGGGCACGATCGGATTGCCCCGCTGATCGAGCGGCAACGACTGGTCGCCGTCGTAGGTGAAGTAGCCCGGGTTCGGTGAAGCGAGCATGTCGAAATTCAGATACAGCGCAATGTCTTTGAGCGCGTTGAGATCCAACGACTCGACGTATTTCCGCGACCCGATCAGACCGAGCTCTTCGGCACCCCAGAAGCCGAACCGCACCGCGTTGTGGATCCCCGGCGAACTGCCCAGCTGCAATGCGGTCTCCAGCACCGCGGCCACGCCGGAGCCGTTGTCGTTGATGCCCGGTCCTTCGGGGACGCTGTCCAGATGCGCCCCGGCCATCACCACATCGCTGGTCGAGCCGGTCTTGGTTTGCGCGATCACGTTGCGGGCCGAGATGGTCTTGTTCTCCGCGGAGAGTTGCACGGTCGCGGGTCCCATCATGGTACGCAGCAGTGCGCCATCGGATTTGGTGACGCTGACCACCGGGACCTTGACCTCGGTGATCTCGCCGAGCGTGCCGCCCATTTTCTCCTCGATGGCGTTGTCTGCCACCACCATCGCCACGGCGCCGCGTTCCACGGCGGCCTTCTCCTTCTGGGAGAACGGGCAGGTGCCGCGATCCACCAGCACCACCGCGCCGTTGACCGGCAGGTTGTCGTAGTCGGCGACATTGCAGCCGGGGCTCTCGCCGACGGGGACGGCGACCAGCGGACCGGTCACCCCGACCGGCGGCGTGGCCAGGCTGAACTCCAACGCCCGCGCCTCGAACTTCTTGTCGGCGATGGTCACCGACCCCGGGTCGGCATGAAAGGTCCGCGCTTCGAATTGCGGAGTTTGCACGTCAAAACCCTTGTCCCGCAGCTTTCCCGCGACGTAGTCGACGCTGGCGTCGTAGCCGGGAGTCCCGACCGCGCGGGTGTTGTTGTTCGCCTTGGCGATGTCTGCCAACTTCGTCAAGTGCGCCATCATTGCGTCGGTGGTGACCCGCCCGCGCAGCGACGCCGCGAAGTCCGGAGCCGATACCGGCTTCAGCGAGTTGGCGGTGTTCGGCGACGCACAGCCACCGGTAGCCAATACGAGCGAGACGGCGATGACCATGGGCGTTGATTTTTTTACCATCGCGCCCCAGGTTAGACGCCGGAGTTGGAATGGGCCGTCAACTGGCGGCCTCGGCAGAATCGTCGAGCCGAAGATAGGCCTGCACCGTGGTCCCGGCCGACGTCGTGTACGTGCGCAACAAGTCCGCGATCGCGTTGACGACGAACAGTCCGTAGGGACCCGAGCCTCCCTTGACGGGGGGACGGCGTCCCGCGAGCGGATCCATCCAGTGGCCCATGTCGCGCGCCTCGCAGACGACGTACCCGCCCTCGTACCAGAACGCCATTCGGCAGGCCCCACCGGCGTGGTCGAGGCTGTTGGTCGCCAACTCGGTGGCTACCAACAACAGGTCGGCGACTCGCTCCGCGGACATACCGAGCAACCGGCCGTAGCGTTCGCCACATTTGCGGGCGCCGGCCAGGCCGGCCGGATGCTCGACAGTGTGCGTCACCGCGGCCGGGTTGGTGGCCAGCGGTTGGTTGCACTGATCGAGTGCGGCGTCGACCGCGTACTCCGCGCAGTGGGTCCGCGATCCGCCGGCCCAGATCTGCGGATGGGTGAGGCGAACGTCGGCCAGCACGCTGTCGTCCAGACCGGTCGCATCGTAGGGGCACAGCACCGTGACCTTCGCGCCGTCGAAAGCTATATTGGCCAGCGCCTCGTGGTGCATGCATGCGAGGTACTCAGATGCGGTTCGGCCGGCCCAGGCCAACTCGGCGACGATCCGGACGTGCTGGTCGCGATGCCGGTCGACGAACGCCAACTGCGTCGCCAGAATGCGACCGGGATTGCGTCCGAGTTCGGTGATGTCGGCCATCGCCACATGGGTGGCAGCGTCTCCCAGCGCGGCGCGCAGCGGTGACAGCTTGCTTTCCGGCACGCCGATCATGACCGGATGCCCGAGATCCAGACCCTCGCAAACAAAAGGCACTACCGAGTCGACGTATTCGCGCTCCGACTGATACAAGAGCGCCGAATGATCGAAAGCCTGACTATCCACGTGTGTTCTCAGTGTCGTGTCGACGGAAAAATCCCCTCGGCGGTGCTTCCTTGCATGGACGCCCCGTTAGATTTACCCGAGCGCCAACAAACTAATCAGTTCTGGCCGACCAGCTCCAGAATCAGGTCGGCAACCGCGCGCATACCCGCGGCGTTGGGATGAAACGGCGCCGGTCGCCACGGCAACGGCAGGCCCGCGGCCACGGCCCAAGGGTCCGCCGACCATCCGTCGTGGTCGCGGCTGGCATGGCCGGCGCGGACCAGCTCGCAGCCCGTAGCCTGTGCGGCAGCCGCGGTGACGCCCTCCAGTCGCGCACCGACGAAACGTCCCAGGTCGGCGTGTTCCACCGACAACGGAGC
>JBAWAV010000716.1:0-2191 GCA_049589475.1 Mycobacterium sp. | reverse complement strand
TCCGATAATACCGTTCATGGCAGACCCTTTACCTGATCCCGGTTGGTGGGATCCCTTGGCTAACCTGAGCGGGTGAGTTATGCGGTCGATATCCATTTTTCCTGCCTCCCATCATATTTCGTGTTTTGTTAAAGTTGTGGCTGAGATTGACTCCTTTGATGGCTCAGCGCCCGCGGCAGTCTGCTCGTTAGTCCCCGGCGCAGAGCAGATAAGGGACAGCCCGGCAAGCGCGGTGATGGCCGCCAACGGGACACTGGCAATGACGTGCCAGAACAGCTGTCCGCCGTAGAACTCTTCAGGTTGACAGCTCAATGGCAGCTGCCGCGAAGGTGTTCCGGACGGGTAGCTCTTCATAGCTGTAAGCGTCGCGCCGCAAGCACGAAAAATCTTCGCCGCTACCGCCTATTGGCCATGCCGGTTAGCGGCAGTCGGCGGTTACCGGCTAGCTGCAATGAGCCCCCGCACTACAGGGGAACTCGAATCGCAAAGGACCGCGTAAGTCGTTGAAAGCAGATAGCTTCGAGGTGGCCGAGGATCGGCGGGCCTACTTCAGATGGCTTTCACCCGAAACGAACCAATGGCTGCTGTGATCGCACCGGCCGACAGGGCGGTCTTGGCGAGGAAACCTATCGCGGGGCTTGTCTCGATCATGTCGGCCAGGTCCGGCTCCGCGTGTGTAGATATCAGTATCACCGGGACCGGTGCCCCTTTGTCGCTCTCCTGAAGTGCCTCAGCAAGATCGAAGCCGCTCTCGTCGCCGAGATTCACATCGACAAGCGTGACGTCGGGTCGTAATTCGTGGACATACCGCAACCCATCGGCATTCGTTGACGCCACACCGACGACGCGGACCCCCTGGTGTTCAAGCAGCCGTCTGGCTGAGTCGAGAAACTCCGCGTTGTCATCGACGATGACAACCCGGACCGGCTTAACTTGTGACTCCACGACGCCATTGTGACCGGGCGCGCGGCCAGTCTCTAGTCCCGCCAGCACCCAACCTCACGTCTCGCACGGAACAAGCACGCTGGACTGCCCGCCGGGCAGCACGTCGCGTCTTAGGGGGATCACCACATCCAGCGATGTACCGTCTCCGCGATGACTTGTAATAGCGATCCGGCCCCCAAGGGCCTCAACCCGGTCCACCAACCCTATGAGTCCGGACCCTTTGCCGGCGTCGGCTCCCCCAACACCGTCGTCGCGTATCGAAAGGTAAAGGTCGTTACCCTCGGTCTTGACAGCCAGATGTACCTCAGAGGCCTGCGCATGCTTGGCCGCATTCGTAAGCGCCTCTGCCACAACGTAATACCCGGCGACCTCTACGTAGTCAGGTAAGCGGCGAGGTACAGCCACATCCAGATTTACCGGGGCCGCGGAGCGGCGTGCCAGTGTCCTCAGCGCCGGACCGAGCCCTCCCTTCGACAGGATCGCCGGGTGAATGCCGCGAGACATCTCGCGTAGCTCGTCCGAGACATCGCCCAGGCCAGTAACGACGTCGGAAATTTGTTCCCGAAGCGCCATCTGCTCAGGCGCGACAGACTCCTCTGCCAGCCGCAACCTGAGTCCCAACGAGACAAGCCGCTGTTGAGCGCCGTCATGCAGATCCCGTTCGATACGCCGCCGGGTGTCATCGGCGGCCGCGACGATCCGTGCCCGCGAGGCGGTCAGTTCCGCACGTGCCTGAACGTTCGCGATCGCGATAGCGATGAGGTCCGCGAAGTCGGTCACCCGTTGCTCGGCGCCATGTGGAAAGGCGTCGGATCGCGATGAACCCGCGACGGCCACTCCCCACACACGGTTGTCGACCACGATCGGGGCACCGACAGCCGAGCACAAACCCAACGCACGGATACGCGCCGCCGCCGACCCGGCAGCGTGGTCGTGGCTGTCCATTCTGGCGGCCCGGCCGGAACGTCGCACCATCGCCGCGATGTTCTCTCCGTCGAGCGAAAAGCGTTCGCCCACAGGCATCTTCTGCAATCCTGGTTCGTCGGCCGCCGCAAGCAAAAGAGCCGTGCCATCAGGCTCGTATCGCCACAACGACGCGTTACGAGAATCCAGCCAGCCGGCTAATTCGGCGACCACGGCTGAGAACACCTCCGATGGCGGAACGCCGCGTGCCACCAATGTCGCGACCCGCCGCAGCGCAGTCTGCTGCCGTGCGGCGAGATCGGCTTCCTGCCGGCGCCGTTCG
>JBAWAV010000715.1:0-2704 GCA_049589475.1 Mycobacterium sp. | reverse complement strand
GGCGTCCACCGCGGGCGCGGGCGGTGGCGGCGGCGCCGGCTCCGGGTCGGCCAGTGCCGAACCGGTTCCCAAAGTCAGCACAGCGGTCATCCCCACTGCGGCGAATGCAGCGGTCAGAGGACTCTTGGTCCAGCGCGACATTTCTATCCCTCCAGTCACGTTCTCAAACCAGTATGCAGTAGCGGAGGGCCCGCCCTTTAATCCAGTAACTGCCGCGGCGTCAATAATCTGACCAAAGCCAGGGCGTTGACCTGCGGCTTTATCTGGGACCGTCGGCCGCTGGGACGTCGAACAACTGCCGCTCCGCAGCCATCCCGGCGGCGCCGGCACCGATCAGAGTCGCCGACGCGGCGAACATCACCAGCACGCCGTGCTCGTAAAACAGTCCGCCGGCGAACGACCCGGCCATGATGCCGATCTGGAACGCCGCCATGTACAGGCCCGACGCGCCGTCGGGGTCGTCGGCGCCGGCGCGCATCGCCGCATTTTGCAACATCGGCGACACCGCGTTCGCGAAGGCGCCCCACAGCGCGATGGCAGTGACTCCGATCAGGGCGGTCGCCATCGCCGGCAATCGATGCAACGCCAGCCCGGTCAACACCAGAAGCGTCACGTACAGGCCGACCATGCAGCTGATCGCAGCCGCTCTGGGGCGGTGGTCCATCGGCCGGGCCACCAGCGGCATCGCCAGCAGGCCGGCGATGCCGTAGATCGACAACAACCAGGCGATGTCCGGGCCGCGCACCCCGACGACGTCGCGGATGATCAGCGTGATGAACGTGAACGCGATGTAGTGACCGGTGACCGCAACCATGGTGAGCAAGCTCACGATCACCAGCCTGCGGTTGCGGTGGTGCCCGGCGGCCCGACCGACGCGGGTGAGTTGCGCGTCGGTCAACGACATCGCCGGAAGGACCGCGGCGGCCGCGATGGTGACCACAGCCGCGACGACCGCGACCGCCGCCACCGCAAGCCGCCAGCCCCAGAGCAGGCTGATCGCCGCGGTGGCGGGGCTACCGACGACGACGGCCAGACTGATGCCGACATAGATCGACGTGGTGGCGCGGCCGGAGTGACTGGCCGGAACCAGTCGGGTGGCGATCGGTGCCACCACGGAGAGCATCAGGCCGTGAGTGACGGCCGACAGTGCGCGGCCACACGCCAGCACGACGAAGTTGGGCGCCAACGCCGAGATCAGCTGAGAGGCGGTCAGGCACATCAACGACAGCAGCAGCGCCCGCCGTCGCGGCCAGTGCGCGGTCCAGCGGACCAAAGGAATCGTCGTCACCGCGGCCACCAGGGCGTACCAGGCCAGCAGCGTCCCGACGATCGGGATGCTGACATGCAGGCCGCGGGCGATCGCGGGCAGCGCACCGACCGGCAGCAGCTCGGCGGTGACGTAGGTGAAGGCTGCCGCGGCCAGGATCGTCAGCTGGGCCGCGATGCGCGGCGTCCACGGCCCGCTCGCGATGGTTCGGCCTCCGGCGGCACGGGCTGGCCCCACGGCCACTACTCAACCACGCATTGCGCTCAAGCCCTAACGATCACGAACGGACCAGTCGCGCAATGGCGGCCGAGGCCTCGGCAAGCTTCTGGTCTGCCTCCGAGCCACCTTCGGCCACCGCGCGGGTGACGCAATGCCCGAGGTGCTCGTCGAGCAGATTCAAGGCCACAGACTGCAGCGCGTTGTTGGCAGCACTGATCTGGGTGAGCACGTCGATGCAGTACTTGTCGTCTTCGATCATCTTCGCGATGCCACGCACCTGGCCCTCGATGCGCCGCAGCCGTTTGGCGTAGTTGTCCTTGTGGGACGAGTATCCGTGTGCGGGTGCCATCAACCCCTCCAGCATCTTGATCTGATCGTGCTCGGGCCGTCGCGACGGCGCCGGTGTTGTCACCATTGTCAACTCCGCACGGGGCTGACGCCACAGCGCCCCTGCTGGACGGGCGTTTCGTCGCCGAATCGTCGATACCCGGCGGGGGTATATAAATGATTTTGGCCGCCATGCCCGGACCCGCATACTTGAGCGGTGACTCAACGCAAGGATTCATCGTCCGCCGTCGACATCAAGCCACGCAGCCGTGAGGTCACCGACGGCCTGGAGAAAGCCGCGTCACGGGGGATGTTGCGGGCGGTAGGGATGGACGACGACGACTTCGCCAAGCCGCAGATCGGCGTCGCCTCGTCGTGGAACGAGATCACGCCCTGCAACCTGTCCCTGGACCGGTTGGCGAAGTCGGTCAAGGAGGGCGTGTTCGCCGCCGGCGGCTACCCATTGGAATTCGGCACGATCTCGGTGTCCGACGGCATCTCGATGGGCCACGAGGGCATGCACTTCTCATTGGTGTCCCGCGAGGTGATCGCCGACAGCGTGGAAGTCGTCATGCAGGCCGAGCGCCTGGATGCATCGGTGCTGCTGGCCGGTTGCGACAAGTCGCTGCCCGGAATGCTGATGGCCGCGGCCCGACTGGACCTCGCGTCGGTGTTCCTCTACGCGGGCTCGATCCTGCCGGGACGGGCGAAGCTGTCCGACGGCACCGAGCGCGACGTCACGATCATCGACGCCTTCGAGGCAATCGGTGCGTGCGCCCGCGGCCTGATGTCGCGCGAGGACGTCGACACGATCGAGCGGGCGATCTGCCCCGGCGAAGGCGCATGCGGCGGCATGTTCACCGCCAACACCATGGCCAGCGCGGCCGAGGC
>JBAWAV010000714.1:0-8573 GCA_049589475.1 Mycobacterium sp. | reverse complement strand
TCAACGGGTCGGCCGTCGGCATCGGCCTCACCTTTCCGGTGCAGTGGGACATCCGGATCGTCAACGCAACGGCCAAGTACGGCTTCGTCTTCACGCGGCGTGGCCTCATTCCCGAACAGAACTCGCTGTGGCTGCTGCCGCGGCTGGTCGGGTTCGGCCGGGCGGTGGAGTTGCTGCTGACCGGGCGGATCTTCTCCGGCGCCGATGCCGTCGGCATCGGTCTCGCCACCGAAGCATTGCCCGCCGAGGACGTACTCGGGCGCGCACTGGACATCGCCGCCGACATCGCGGCGACCACGGCCCCGGCCGCGGTCGGGGTTACGAAGCGACTCGCCTACGACCTGCTGAGCGAAACCGACCGGGAGTCGGCGTTCTATCGCGAATGGGAGACGTTCCGCTGGTTCGGTCGCCAAGACGACGCGGCCGAGGGGGTGGCCTCCTTCCTCGAGCGCCGGTCACCGGAATTCACCCTCTCCAAGCACATCCCGCTACCCGCGACCGACCGGGGCTGGAGCATCGATGAGTGACAACGTGCGGTACGAGGTCGACGAGCAGGGCGCAGCGCTGCTGACGTTGAGCCGACCCGACCGACGGAACATGTGGACCGCGCAGATGGAGACCGAGTTCTACGACTGTCTCGACCGCGCGGCCGGCGACACGAAGGTCCGGGTGATCGTGGTCACCGGTGCGGGTACCTCCTTCGTGCCGGGTCTGGACCCCGAAGTACTCGCCGCCCTCACCTCGGGCGGGTCCTACGCGGCCAACCGCCGCCCGCAAACCCATGCCACCACCATTCCCAAGCCCGTGATCGGCGCGATCAACGGGTCCTGCGCCGGAATTGGCCTGGCCCAGGCGCTGATGTTCGATTACCGGTTCGCGGTGCGTGGCGCGAAGTTCAGCACGGCGTTCGCCAAGCGCGGATTACCCGCCGAAGATGCCACCGCGTGGATTCTGACCAGGCTGGTCGGGCCCGCCCACGCGTTTGAGTTGTTGGCGTCGGGGCGGGTGTTCCTCGCCGAGGAGGCTGCGGAACTGGGCGTTGTGCAACGCCTTTCGGACTCCGGCCGGGTCGTCGACGACGCGCTGGACTTCGCGCACGGGTTGGCGGCCAATGTGTCACCGGTCGCGATGGCGATGATCAAATCGCAGGTCTGGCGGGACTGCGAAACGACGCTGGAGGCCGCCCGGATACGAGCGCAGTACCTGTTGAAGCTGGCCAAGGAACAACCGGACTTCGCCGAAGGCACGGCAAGCCTGACCGAGAAGCGGCCACCTGACTTTGCGCCCTATTCGGCGTTCAATTTCTGATGGACCTCGACATCGGCAAGGACTACTCGGAGTTCCGGGACGAAGTGCGCACCTGGCTGTCCGAGCATCTGGTCGGCGAGTTCCAGGAGCACCGCGGGGTCGGCAGCCCCACCGATGACACCGCGTGGGATGTCCGCGTTGAGTGGGAACGTGAACTCTCCGAAGGCAATTGGCTGGGGCTGACGTGGCCGGTGGAATACGGCGGTCGTGGCCTGGGGTTGGCGGAAGAGATCGTGTTCGAGTACGAGTACGCGCGAGCGGCCGCGCCGGCTCGGGTCAACACGCAGGCACTCGAATTGCTCGGCCCGACGCTATTGGCGTTTGGGTCCGAGGCGCAGAAGCGCCGATTCCTGCCCAGAATCCTTGCGGTTGAAGAGATGTGGGGCCAGGGGTTCTCCGAGCCCGGCGCGGGTTCGGATCTTGCGTCGGTGCGGACCAAGGCGGTGCGCGACGGTGAGCAATGGCGGATCGACGGCCAAAAGGTGTGGACGACGTTCGGCGACCGCGCCGACTGGCTGTACGTGTTGTGTCGCACCGACCCCGATCTCGCATTACGGCACCGTGGTCTCACCCTGTTGTTGGTCCCGGTCGCACAGCCCGGCGTCGAGGTCAGGTCGATCGAGAACATCACCCGGTCGACGGAGTTCAGTGAGTGCTTCTTCAACGACGCTCGGACCGGCGACGACATGGTGGTCGGTGGAGTCGGGAACGGGTGGCGGGTCGTGATCAGCACGTTGGGGCTGGAACGCGGCAGCGCGCTGATGCCCATGCAGTTGTCGGCCCAACGCGAGGTCGTCGAACTCATCGACGCTGCCAGGGCCCGCGGAGTCCTGGCCGAACCCCGAATCCGGCAGCGTTTGGTCGACGCGATGATCGGGGTGCACATCATGCGTTCCACGAATCTTCGGGTAGTGACCGATCTATTGCACCCGCGAGATGCAACCGGCTCTCGGGCGACGACCGCCGCGGCAACGGCCAGCAAGCTCTTCGCATCGACCCAGCATCAATGCCTTGGCGAGCTTGCCGTCGAAATCCTCGGCCCCAGCGCGGTATTCGACACCGTCGGCGACGCCGCAGGGAAGGCCCGAAAGCTGTTCCTGCTCAGTCGTGCCGAGACCATCTACGGCGGCACGTCGGAGATCCAACGCAACATCATCGCCGAACGCGTGCTCGGCCTTCCCCGCTAGGAGACATCGATGGCCTTGATCACGACCGACGAGCAGGAAGCCCTGCGCGACGTGATGCGGTCGTTCCTGGCGCGTTATTCCAGCGAATCCGACGTCCGTGCCGTCATGGACGGCGCCGCCGGCTATGACGCGACGGCCTGGCGGATGGCCGCCGACCAGATCGGCGTCCAGGCGTTGGTGATTCCAGAGGAGATGGGCGGAGCCGGATACGGATTCGACGAGCTGGCGATCGTGATGGAGGAGACGGGCAGAAGCCTGTTTCCCGCGCCCGTGCTGTCGACGACTGTGCTGGCCACCAGTGCGCTGGTGGCGACCGGCGGCCCGCTCGCTCAGGAGTACCTGCCGAGGATCGCTACCGGGGAGCTGGTCGCGACCGTCGCGGTGTCGGAGGCGTTGCTGCACTGGGACCAGGCGGACATCACCACCAAGGCCGAGGGGTCCGGGGGCAACTGGCGACTGTCCGGATCCAAGCCTTACGTCTTGGACGGTCGGCAGGCCGACGTCATCATCGTCGCAGCGCGCTCCGGCGACGGCGTCTCTTTGTTCGTCGTCGAATCCGGCGCGGAAGGCACGACGATCGACGCGCTGGAGTCGATGGACCAGACCCGCCGGCTGGCGCGGGTGACGTTCGACGCGACGCCCGCCGTCCTGCTTGGTGAAGACGGATTGGGTTGGAAGACACTGTGCGTCGTGTACGACCGGGCGTTGGCGGCGCTGGCATGCGAGCAAGTCGGAGGCGCGCAGGCGGCGTTGGAGATGACGGTGGACTACGTCAACATGCGCCAGCAGTTCGGCCGGCCCATCGGGTCGTTCCAGGCGATCAAACACCGCTGCGCGGACCTGCTGGTCGAGGTGGAATCGGCGCGGTCGGCGGCCGCCTACGCGAGCACGGCGGTGGCCGCCGGAGCGGACGACGCCTCGGTGTCGGCGTCGATCGCCAAGGTGTACTGCTCGCAGGCGTTCTATCACGTTGCGGCGGAGTGCATTCAGATGCACGGCGGAATCGGCTTTACCTGGGAGCACCCCGCTCATCTGTACTTTAAGCGTGCGAAGAGTTCCGAGGCGTTGTTCGGCTGGCCGGCGTATCACCGCGACCGTATTGCCGAGTTGATCGGGCTTGTTTAGTTCTTCCGGCGGGCCTTGGCCACGGCGCCCCGGTGTTCGGATGAGCCCATGCTGGCGAGCTCACCGGTCAAAGCCAACTCGAACGGCCCGTCCAGCTGAGCCTCCAGGTAGGCATTCAGCGCGGACTTGGTGCGCTGAAGTGCTTTCGGCGGCACCTGCGCGAGGCGGTGCGCAAGCGTCATCGCTTCGGTCATCAGCTCGTCGGGTGCAACGACACGGCTGGCAAGCCCGAACTCGACGGCCCGCTCGGGCGGGATCCGCGAGCCGAGAAACAGATACTCTTTCGCCCGCGACAGACCGGTCAGCGCCGGCCACACCATGCCGCCGTCGCCGGGGACCAGGCCCATCCGCAGATGCGGGTCGGCCAGAAAGCTGTTCTGCGACATCAAGACCAGGTCGCACAGCATGGCGATACTGCAGCCGAGTCCGACGGCAGGACCGTTCACGGCCGCGATGACGGGAAAGGGGCAGCGCACCATGCCCCGGATGATGGAGCGCCCTTCGTCGATGGTCTGCGCTCGCATCGCCTCGTCGTCGATGTTCTCCTGCATGTAGTCGAAGTCGCCGCCGGCGCTGAAGGTCGAGCCTGCACCGGTGATCACCACGACCCGCGCCTCGCCGTCGTCGCCGAGATGATCCCAGAGTCGCGCCAACGACTGGTGCAAGGCCCGGTTCGCGCCGTTCAGGTCGTCCGGACGGTTCATCCGCGCGACCCGCACCGGACCGTCGGCGGTGACGACCAGCTCGTCGCCGAGGCCGTACAACGCGTCAGACATGACTACCTTCTTCCTTCCGCCCACCGAATTCCCGTTGTACTTTACGGTGTACATGAGATGGGCATGACGACCTGGGCGACGGTTGATCCCAGCACCGAGTTACGCGAGCGGTATCGCGCGCAGGGGTGGTGGGACGACCGAACGCTGTCCGCATTGCTGCAAGACGCCCTGAGCCGGTCGGGTGCGACGACCTTCCGGATCCATTCGCTCGATCGCCCCTGGACCGGAACGCTGGATCAGGTGAGTGGCCTGGCCCGTCGGGTGGCCGGCGGACTGTCCAGGCTGGGCGTCCGGGCCGGCGACCCCGTCGCGTTCTCGCTGCCGAACTCGGTGGAGGCGGCCGCGGTGTTCTACGGCGTGGCGTTGCTGGGCGCGGTCTTGGTGCCGATCGGGCATACGGTGGGCTCCCGCGAAACACGGCATTCGCTAAGGGAATCCGGCGCCCGCGCGCTGATCACCTGGAACCAGCGCAACCGGCCGTTCGCGTTCGATGCGGTGCTGGGTGCGGAGCTCCCACGACTCGAGCACGTCGTCGCAGTCGGCGATGCGTCAGCGCCCATGACGGTGATCGCGTTCGAAGATCTCACCGGCGCCGCGGTGTTCGACGAGCCACCAACCCTGGATCCGGCCCAGCCCGCGGTGGTCGGATGGACGTCCGGCACCACCGGTGACCCGAAAGGTGTGCTGTTGAGTCATCGCGCGCTGTGCGCGGAGACCAGGTGGCACATGTCGCCCATGATGGCCGCACGGACCCGGTCGTTGGCCAGCACCTCGCCCATCGCGCACGTCACCGGCATGCTGGTGTCGGTCCTCGTCCCGCCGCTCCTGGGCCAAGAGATCCACCTTCTCGACTACTGGGATGCGGCAACGGTATTGGAGTTGATGACGACGGAGTCGCTGTCGGCGGGCACGGGTGCGCCGTTGTTCCTCGCGTCGCTGCTCGATCATCCCGGGTGCACATCCCGTCACCACGACCTGATCGAGCTCAGCTCGCTGGGCGGGGCCGCGGTGCCCGCCGAACTGGTGCTGCGTGCCGAGCGGGCGGGCATCACGGCGATGCGGGGCTATGGGTGTACCGAACACCCCAGCATCGCGCTCGGCATGCCCGGCGATCCCGTCGATCGGCGGGCCCACACCGACGGCCGGCTGTGTCGGGGTGTCGAGATCCGCATCGTCACCGATGACGGTCTGGACTCGCCCCGCGGTGCGGCGGGGGAGATATGCAGCCGCGGACCCGATCTTTTCAGCGGATACACCGATCCAGCGCTCAATGCGGACGCTTATGCCGACGGTTGGTTCCGCACCGGCGACATCGGCTGGTTGGACGACGACGGCTACCTCACGGTCGTCGATCGCAAAAAGGACATCGTCATCCGGTCCGGAATGAACGTCAGCCCCGCCGAGATCGAGTCGATCATGGCGTCCATGCCTCAGGTCGCCGACGTCGCCGTCATCGCCGTGCCCGACGCGAAGACGGGAGAGCGGGCCTGTGCGTACGTCCGGCCCGCGGCCGGTCACGACCCTCCGACGATGGATCAACTCCGCCATCACCTCGGGGCGGCGGGGCTGGCGAAATACAAGTGGCCCGAAGAGGTTCGGGTGCAACGTGGCGACTTTCCCCGCACGCCCGCGGGAAAGGTGCGCAAGACCGAGCTCAGGGCGGCCTGGGGTGACCCGGTCGGCACGGTGAGAGGGGAATCGTGATTGACGGACTGCGACGCGCGCCCGACCCGCGACGGTTGGACGTGCTGCTGGACCGCGTCAGGTTGGAGGTCGAGAACGGCGCGCTCCCGTCTGCCCAACTCGCCGTGCACGTCGACGGTCGGGAGTATGCCTTCGAGACCTTCGGCGACGCCACCCCGTCCACCCGCTACGTGTTGCAGTCGACAGGGCGATCCGTCGTCGCCGGCGTGCTGTGGAAGCTGATCTCCGACGGCCTGCTCGATACGGCCAAGCCTGTTGCCAGCTACATTCCCGAGTTCGCAACGAACGGAAAGGATTTGGTCACCGTCGAGCAGGTGGTCACCCACGTCGGAGGATTCCCGCTGGCGCCACTGGGTTATCCGGCCATGCTGCACCGCGAAGAGCGGCTCGCGGCGTTCGCCAAGTGGCGGCTGACCTATGAACCCGGAACCGAGCTGCAGTTCCACCTGACCTCCGCGGCGTGGGTCATCGCCGAACTGTGCGAGCGGCTCACCGGTCAACCCATCCGGGACTACCTCCAGACGCTGACAAGGCCGCTCGGCCTGAACAGCATCGAGATCGGACCGCCGATCGCGAACCAGCACGACGTTGCACGCTTCGTCCGGACCGACGGTGGGTCCGACGACGATGTGTATCCCTGGGGCCCTTGGTATCTCGCACGGCCGGAGATCCTGGCCGCAGGCGAACCGAGCCATTCGACCGTCGCGACGGCGTCGGATCTGGCCGGCTGGTACCAGGCGCTGATGTCCTCGGACTTATGGCGTCGGGAGGTGGTCGAGGATGCGCTGCGAATTCGGGTGACGCTTCCGGTGACCGGTGAGCGCGGCGGCACGCCCAGCATTCCCGGCAACGTCGGGCTGTTCATTCTGCTGTCCGGTGACGACGGGCTGTCACACGGATTCCTGCCCACCGCAACGGGTCCGAGAACCTTCGGGCATGGCGGCGCGGCGTGTCAGCTTGGCTTCGCCGATCCCGACACCGGGCTGTCGTTCGCGTTTCTGACCAACGGCTACCCCAGCACCGGCTACGAGCAGTCCCGCATCGGGCTGAACCGGATCATCAACGTCGGCAACCTCGCCGCGGATTGCTTCAGCTGATGACCGAGGCTCCGCACGCGCGGTTCGACATGGCAGCGGAAGGTATCGCCCGTATCACCATCGACCGTCCGCAACGGCTGGGCGCCTACACCCCGCGCATGTGCGCCGACATCCTCGACGGACTGCGGACCGTCCGGCTCGACGATGCCGTCCGCGTGCTCGTGCTCACCGGCAGCGGACGCGGCTTCTGCACCGGCGGTGACGTCTCGCCCGATGCCGGGTTCGCCGAATCGCTCGACCATCAGATCGGCCGGGCCCGTGAGTTGCGGGAGGACTCGCACGCGGTGATCACCGCGCTGCACAAGCTGGACAAGCCGGTGATCTGCGCGGTGAACGGGATCGCGGTCAACGGGGGCCTGGCGATCGCGCTGGCCTGCGACATCCGGATCGTCGCCGCCAGTGCGCGGATGGGCGACACCAGCGTCCGTTCCGGCCTGCTACCCGATGAGGGCGGCGCCTGGCTGTTTCAGAGGGCGATGGGATACGACCAGGCGTTCCGGATGGTCACTCTGTCGGAGATCTACGACGCCACTACGGCTTTGCAGCTGGGACTGGCCACCGAGGTCGTCGCCGACGACGACCTGCAGTCGCACACGTTCGACCTCGCGCAGCGGCTGGCCGCAGGCGCACCGTTGGCGCTGCGCGCGGTGAAGTTGATGATGCGACGCGCGATGGAATCCACGCTCGACTCCTCGCTCGGCGACGCTCAACAGGCCGTGCTGTGGGTGGGGCCGAGCGCCGACGCGGAGGAGGGCAAGGCGGCGTTCCTGGCCAAACGGCCGCCCAAATTCACCGGTCATTGATACTCAAGGCCCCTTCAGGCGAATAACTTTACCGTGTATAGTCGATCGTCAGGCGACGGATGAGAGGGAGCTGCTGATGGCGCTCATCGAGAACACGGTCGGTGAACTTCCCTACCAGCTGACCGACTTCGATCAGCACTCCTATGAGGCCGAGGACTGCTTCACCCGGTTCATGCCGAAGGCCAAACTGGACACCGCCGTTCGACCGATCATCGCGCCGTCTGGCCGCAAGCTGTTGCTCGCCAACGATCGGATCGTCACCGCGCTGGAGAACGATCTCGACCAGGCCTACGTACCCGGATCGCTCGTCGAGATGCTGAAGCAGCGGTCGTCGGGTGACGCCGCCGCCGCCGACCGGTTCTATGAGCCCATGCAGCCCGAATACCTGGACCGCGACGCGCGGCTCAAGCAACTCACCGAGCAACAGATCGAACGGGCGATCATGTATCCGGGTGGCTGGGCACTGATGGCCGAGGAGTACCTGAAGGGCATCGACCCGCTCTACGACAACATCGAGTCGTTCAACAAGTGGATCAACGAGGACTGGGGCTTCGCCTACCAGGATCGGATTTA
>JBAWAV010000713.1:0-5685 GCA_049589475.1 Mycobacterium sp. | reverse complement strand
CGACCTTGACCAAATCCGCCTCCTGCTCGCCGGATTCTTCGTAATCGAGGCTGGCATAGCCGCGGGTGCGTGATTTCAGCGAGTCGAAGAAGTCGAAGATGATCTCCCCCAACGGCATCGTGTAGCGCAGCTCGACACGTTCGGGTGACAGATAGTCCATGCCGCCGAGTTCACCACGCCGGGACTGGCAGAGTTCCATGATGGTGCCGATGAATTCGCTGGGCGTGATGATGGTGGTCTTGACGACGGGCTCGTAGACGGCACGGACCTTGCCGTCGGGCCAGTCCGACGGGTTGGTGACGACGAGTTCGGAATTGTCCTCCTTGACAACGCGATACACGACGTTCGGCGATGTCGAGATCAGGTCGAGGTCGAATTCGCGCTCCAGACGCTCGCGGGTGATCTCCATGTGCAGCAGCCCGAGAAACCCGCACCGGAAGCCGAAGCCGAGCGCGACCGACGTCTCGGGTTCGTAGGTGAGAGCGGCATCGTTGAGTTGCAGCCGCTCCAACGCGTCACGCAGGTCGGGATAGTCAGAGCCGTCCACGGGATAAAGCCCGGAGTAGACCATCGGCTTGGGTTCGCGGTAGCCGGTCAGCGCCTCCGTTGCGCCGTGTCGCGCGGAGGTGACGGTGTCGCCGACCTTGGATTGGCGGACGTCCTTCACACCGGTGATCAGATAACCGACCTCGCCCACGCCGAGTCCGACGGTCGGCTTCGGCTCGGGCGAGACGATGCCCACTTCCAATAGCTCATGGGTGGAGCCAGTGGACATCATGGTGACCTTCTCGCGCGGCGTGATCTTGCCATCGATCACCCGGACGTAGGTCACCACGCCGCGGTAGATGTCGTAGACGGAGTCGAAAATCATTGCGCGCGTAGGTGCGTTGGCATCGCCGACCGGCGCCGGCACCTCGCGCACCACGTGATCGAGAAGCTCGGTGACGCCCTCCCCCGTCTTTCCCGATACGCGCAGGACGTCGCCGGGCTCACATCCGATGATGTGGGCGATCTCGCCGGCGTAGCGGTCGGGATCGGCAGCAGGCAGGTCGATTTTATTCAGCACCGGGATGATGTGCAGGTTGCGGTCCAGCGCCAGGTACAGGTTGGCCAGGGTCTGCGCCTCGATGCCCTGGGCGGCGTCGACCAGCAGCACCGCGCCCTCGCAGGCCTCCAGCGCGCGCGACACCTCGTAGGTGAAGTCGACGTGGCCGGGGGTGTCGATCAGGTGCAGCACGTACTCGGTGCCGTCGACTACCCACGGCAGCCGCACGTTCTGCGCCTTGATGGTGATCCCGCGCTCGCGCTCGATGTCCATCCGGTCGAGGTACTGGGCGCGCATCGACCGCTCGTCGACGACGCCGGTGAGCTGCAGCATGCGGTCGGCCAGTGTGGACTTGCCGTGGTCGATGTGGGCGATGATGCAGAAGTTCCGAATCTGCGCCGGCGCGGTGAAGGTCTGGTCGGCGAAACTGCTGATGGGAATCTCCTGGTGAAGCCGGGCTTTGGCGCTACCAGCGTATCCAGGGACCGGTGCTGCAGCACAATCGCGGACCTCGGCGGACAAAACGAAACCCCCGGAGTTTCCTCCGGGGGTTTCGTTGCGGAGCGTGGACTATCACAGGAATCCGAAGCCAAACAGTGAGGCCAGGTCCCCTATCCCCGCGTTGAAGAACTCGCCGAAGAGGGCTGCATCGGTGGTGCCCGCAACATCGCTGGCGATATCTGCCGCCCCAATCAGGTCGGTGGTCGGGATCAGAGCACCGTCGTCAAAGGTCAAGTACGCAAATGCGTTGTAGGCGTCGTAGAACTCCGTCAGCGCGCCGCCGAATACGTCGTAGGAGCCCGGGGTTGAGTCGAGTGCGGCTTGGCCAGGGAACAGCCCGTACAGCTCGTAGTCGAGAGTGGTGAATGGGGCCGTGTCCGGTGCGTCGGTCAGCGGGATGGTGTCGGCAACGCCGGTACCCCCCGACACGACATCGGCGGAGTCACCCGCGACGGCGGCTTCGGCTTCGAAAAGGGAGTTCAGCGACGAAATCTCACTGTCGAACGTCGTCGTCAGATCGTCCGCGGATGCGAGCGGCGCAAACGCCAGCGCCGCACCGGCCGCGATTAGGCCCACAGCGATTCTCCGAATATCCATAGATCTGCCTTTCACGCACGCCCCCTGCGGCGGGCCAAGCACTCTTGAAGTCCCCCCAGCACTGCTGGCTGGTGAAATCTGAGCGTATCTGCTCAATCAGCTGAGTGCGCGCTGAGTCGGGGTAATACTTCGCACAATCGAAAACCTTGCGAATCTCGGCCCGCATGTTGGTGTCCTGTGGCAGCCGCTGTCAAAACGAAACCCCCGGAGTTTCCTCCGGGGGTTCGCTGTGGAGCGTGGAATTACAGGCTGCCCACTGCCGCTGGGACGAAGTAACCCAGCAGGTCCTGGAATCCAAGGTTCAGGTAATCGCCGATAACGGTGGCTACCGAGCCGGTGAAGTCGTGAGTTCCAAAGACGAGATCGGACGGCAACAGGTCACCGCCATTCAGCAGGGCGTAGAGCCCGACATTGTCCGCGTTGAAGAACTCGGTGAGCGCCCCGTTGAGCACATCGTACGAACCCGGGTCGGTGCTGGGGTCAGCTGCCCCGGTCACGAGGGTGTTGAACGTCGTGTTCAGGTCTTCGACTGGGATGGTGTCGAAGCCCAGGTTGGTGCCCACGGCCGTGTGGGGCACGATATCCCCGTAAACGCTGGCGAGCTTGCCGTCGAGCTCAAAGAGGTTGTTGAGTTGCACGATCTCATTGGCTTGGGTCGGAAGGATGTCGCCGGTTCCGGTCGCGTTCGGCGCGAAGATCGCGTCGAATCCCTTCAGGTCACCCTCGGCGAAGTTGAGGAAATACTGCGCCGCGCCCTGAATGGAGCCAGTGTCCAGCGCGTTGGTGATCGTGGTGGTGGATCCGAGGTAGTCGCCGACGTTGGTGTCCAAGCCGCCGTTAGCCACCCCGAATGCGATGACGTTGTAGGCGTCGTAGAGCTGGGTCAGCGCGCCGTTGAACTCGTTGTACGGCCCTGTGTCGCTGGAGATGCCGGCCAAGATCGGGTTAGCCCCGTAGATTTCGGTCTCGAGCGGAGTGACCTGGCCGTAACTGGCTGTGTTAGCAATCAAGTGCGGGGCGTCTTGTGACAGGTTGGTCAACGAGTCGTAGGTACCGGGTTCGGTGGCCTTGGTGACCTCGGCACCGGCGGAAGCGGCCTGCAGCTCGAAGATCGAGTTCTGCAATGCAATCTCGCTGTCGAGAGTGCTGGTGACGGTGCTGGTGAGGTCCGCTGATGCCAACGGTGCGAACGCGAGTCCTGCGCCGGTCGCCAGGGCAGCAGCGAGCGCGATTTTACGAATGTCCACGAAGGTATTGCCTCTCAGAATGATGTCCGCCGACGGACCGGGCGTCCCGCCCCCGTCGGAGGTCCCCCCCACATCGTTGCCACGGCTGCCGAGTGCCTGACACCAACGCTGGAACCTGAGAGGAACATAACAATCGCCTGGGCCCGAAGTGGAGAGAAACACTCAGATAAAACTTAAATCCGTATTTTCCCTTAGAGATTGGATCCGGAAGACGGCACCGGACTCAGGCTTTGGGCTCACGCATCACGCTGCGAGGCGATCGCACCGGTCAACTCAGTGGTGAGCGAGGCATTGTTCCCGAAGAGGTCGTTCCGAAGTCGGCGACTGAAATCGCATTGCCACCGTTCTCCAGCGCGTACACCCCGAAGTTGATCGCGTCGTCCAACCTGACCACCGAACCGTTGAGCAGGTCGTAAGCGCCCGGGTCCAAGGAGGAATTCGCGAGCGGGTTCAACCCGAACGGTGGGCACGGCCCTTCCACTCAGTTTGCGTCCACCCCGCGGTATCCCGTCGCATGGCTGTGCGACGACGTGATGACACCGAGACAGCTCACCTATGCTGCGAAGATGGCGTCACAGTGGAGGACGTTCCAGCGACTCGCCGAACACCTGGTCTTCAATGAAGCTCCGAAGCTGATCCGTCAGCTGCAGCACTCGCCGGCTCTGCAGCGGGGCATTCAGATCGGTCTGGACGTGATCGCAAGTACCGCCGCTCAACCGCCGGCCGAGATCACTACAGGCAGACCGGTGACCAGGACGAGCGTGCCCACCGCGCACCGGGCCCGCAAGCTGGTCTACGCACCTGACCTCGACGGCCGGGCCGATCCGGGCGAAGTCGTGTGGACGTGGGTGACCTATGAGGAAGACCCGTCCCGCGGCAAGGACCGCCCGGTCCTGGTCGTCGGCCGCGACCGCGCCACCTTGCTGGGGCTGATGATGTCCAGCCAGGAACGGCACACCGACGACCGGTCCTGGGTGGGCATCGGCGGCGGCAGCTGGGACGAGGCGGGCAGACCCAGCTGGGTGCGGCTGGACCGCGTGCTCGACGTCCCCGAAGAGGGCATCCGCCGCGAAGGGGCGATCCTGAGCCGCGACACCTTCAACGTCGTCGCCGCCCGGCTGCGCCGCGACTACTCCTGGAGCTGAATCAGCCCTGGGTGATGTAGGACTGCAGCTGCTCGTGCTCGCTTTCCAGCTCCTGCATCCTCGTCTTCACGACGTCGCCGATGCTGACGATGCCGATCAGCTTGCCGTCCTCGAGCACCGGCACGTGCCGCACCCGGTTCTCGGTCATCAGCAGCGTGAGGCTGTCCACGGTGTCCGATTTGCTGGCGGTCGACACCACCGTCGTCATGATCTTCTCCACCGGCTGAGATAGCACCGACGCTCCGTGGGCGTGCAGCTGGCGCACGACGTCACGCTCGGAGACGATGCCTTTGACGCCGTCGGGACCGACCACCACCATGGCACCGATGTTGTGATCGGCGAGCCCGGCGAGCAACTCGGCCACCGTCGCGTCGGGCTTGATCGTCACCACCGCGCCACCTTTGCCGCGCAACACATCTGCAATCCGCATTGAGCCTCCCGCCGAGTGTGATCAGGTTCACAACCAGGCTACGGCGATATGGGGGGCGTGTCAGCAGCTGGGCGAAATCGGACGAAACCTCAGGTCGGGTCGCGATCCAGCCTCGCGCCCGCGACGACCAGCCACACCAACGCCGAAACGCGCGCCACCGGCAACATCGGACCCAACACCGGCCAGGCCAGCACCAGCGTCGCCGATTCGCACAGCGCGGCGACCGCAACCCCAACCCTGGCCAGCGGCCGCGGCACAAGGCCACCGGCCGCGATCCCTCCGAGGAGAACCCCCAGCGCCACGATGTGCCCGGGGCCGCCGACCAGGAACGCCATCAGATACAGCGACCGGACCAAGGGGATGTCGCCGGTGATCTCCATCCTCGACAGCGTCCAGCCCAACAACCCCGTCAGGCCCAAGGCGCCGGCCGCCAGGATGCCGCCCGCCAAAGCGACCGTCGGCGCGGCGCTTTCCACGCCGAGCCGGCGCAACCGGGCACTGGCCATCGCGGCATAGACCGCCAGCGGCACCGACGACCCGAATGCAGTCACCGCGATGACTCGCAAAGCCGATGATTGGGTCTGCACGTAGGCGTGGATGGCGGCGACCGACCCGTACGGTAGCGGCATCACGCCGCCGAGCGCGACGCCGATCGCCAGACCGCCGAACAGCACGGCGACGCTGGTCGCCGCAAGCAGAGTCAGCGACCAGTCGTGCTGC
>JBAWAV010000712.1:0-4704 GCA_049589475.1 Mycobacterium sp. | reverse complement strand
GCAGCTCGGCGGCGCTGGCCTATGCGTACGGTATGGCGGTCACAGGGACGATCACCATCACCACGCTGCTGTTCTTCTACACCGCACGGAAGAGGTGGCATACGCCCCTGTGGCTCATCGTGATCGGTGCCGGGTTGCTGTTGCTGGTGGACCTGTTGTTCCTCGCGGCGAACCTGACGAAACTGGTCCATGGGGCGTGGCTGCCGCTGCTCATCGCGGTGGTTGCGTTCACCGTGCTGTCCACGTGGCAGCGCGGACAAGACATCGTCACTCGAGCCCGGACGCAAGCTGAGGGACCGCTTCGTGCGTTCGTCGATCGGCTGGCCCACGCTCAGCCGCCATTAGTGCGCACGAAGGGCACGGCGGTTTTCCTCAACCGCGGAAAAGAGACCACTCCCCTGGCGATGCGGGCCAACTGCGAGCACAATCACGTGCTCCATGAACACGTGATAATCATGGCGATCGACACCCTGCCAGTCCCGCGCGTCCCCGAATCTGAGCGAACGGAAATCGACGACCTCGGCTATGGCGACGACGGGATCATTCATCTCACCGCACACTTCGGGTACATGGAAGCGCCCGATGTCCTTGGCGTGCTTCGCCTTTTAGACCCGTCGCAGACCGAAGGCCAGATCGACGTCGACAACGCTTCCTACTTTCTGTCCGACCTCGAATTGACCATTGGTGCGGCAAAGAACATGGCGCACTGGCGAAAGCACCTGTTCATCGCGACGTCCCACATGACCGCTGACGCCGCCTATTACTTCGGTCTGCCTCCGGACCGCACGGTGGTCATGGGTTCGCGGATCGAGATCTAACTAGGTCCCCGCACCGGATCTGAAAGCCGCCGTGAGTCTGCGTGGCAGCTAACAGTTACTCGGCGAGTTGCTCAAAGTGAACGAGGACAACCACCTTGAGTTGTTCTGAGTGCTAAGGGATTCCGGAGGAACAACTTCGGCATCGTCACCGCGCTCAATTGCCAAGCCTCGGAACCTTCCACAGCCCGTGAACGTCATACCTGAATGAGACTGAGCCGGGAACCCCGCGACGGCAATTCGTCAGCCCAGCGCCCTCGAACACAACTGGAATAGGAAGTATTCGTGAACCGTCCTGGTTGTAACCCGGTGAGCTATTAATACGGGTCGAGGATCAGAAGCTTGAGGGAGTAACGACGCATGACGGCTGTGACCGTGAGCAGCGACGGTGTGAAATCTGCGCCCGGGGAGACCTCAGCATGGGCGCCGCTGAAGATTGCGATTTACCGCAACTTGTTCATCGCGCAGCTGGTGTCGAACATCGGCACGTGGATGCAAACCGTCGGTGCCCAATGGTTTCTGGTTGAGCACCACAGCAGCGCGACCGTCATCGCACTGGTCCAAACCGCTTCGCTCACACCGACATTGGTTTTGGGGCTCTTCGGCGGTGTGTTCGCCGATCTGTTCGATCGGCGGCGGCTGCTCATCGTGATTCAAACCTATGCGGTGCTCGCGGCTGCGATGCTCGCCACGCTGGCGTTCACCGGGTTTCTGACCCCGACCTGGCTATTGGTGTTCACCGTGGCCATCGGCTGTGGCTCAGCGCTGACCGCCCCAGCGTGGCAGGCGATTCAGCCCGAACTCGTTCCACGTGAACAGATACCCGCCGCGGCGTCGCTGGGCAGCGTCACGGTCAACGTGGCCCGCGCGATCGGACCTGCCCTGGCCGGGGTTGTGGTCCTGGCGGCTGGGCCGGCCACGGTCTTCGCGCTCAACGCAGTGTCCTTCGCCGCGATCATCGTCGCGTTGCGGGCCTGGAAGCGACCCGGTTGCGCACCGCTGGGTGAGCGGGAAAGCATCGGGCTCTCGATCCTGGCCGCACTGCGATGGGTCCGCCACGGACCGGTCACTCGCCGGATCCTCCTGCGGTCGGCGCTGTTCGCGTTCCCCGCCTCAGCGTTGTGGGCTCTGTTGCCCGTGACGGCCGCACAACACTGGCACATGAACTCCTGCGGTTACGGCCTGGTGCTCGCCACGCTTGGCGTGGGCGCCGTCATCGGGGTGGCCCTCATCGCGCACCTCCGCAGATTATTCGCAACCAATACGGTGTTGGCGGGTTCGGCCGGCGCCTACGCATTGGGCCTACTCGTGGTAGCGATCGGCCCGTTCGGCCCGGCGATCCCGCTGCTGCTGGTGTGCGGCATGGCGTGGATCGCCACCCTGACCACGCTTAACGCCGCCATCCAGCTGTCGCTGCCACATTGGGTGCGAGCCCGCGGCATGGCGGTGTATCTGCTGGTCTTCAGCGGCTCCCAAGCACTCGGGTCTTACCTGTGGGGTCTGATTGCCGCTCACTTCGGGCTTGCGCAATCGCTCGTGGCGGCGGCCGCCCTACTTCTGCTGACGGCGGCCAGCGTTGCCGTGCTTCCGCTGCGTCCCGAAACCGGAACGCTCGACCTGACGACTTCGACCGCCTGGCCCACGCCGGCACTGGTTTTCCAGCCCGAGCCCAACGACGGGCCGGTCCTGATTTCGACCTCCTACCACGTCACCGACGACCGAATCCACCAGTTCACCGCGGCGATGCTCAAAGTCGGCAGGTCGCGCTCACGTACCGGCGGCTACCGCTGGCGGTTGTACCGAAGCGTCGAAGACCCCGAGCTTGTCATCGAGGAATTCACCGTCCCCTCATGGGCCGAATTCGACCGCCAACACAGCACTCGCTGGCTGGCCTCCGACCATGACGCCCTGGCCAGCGCACTGCAATGCACCGTAGATGGCCGCGCGGAGGAGCACTGGTACTTTGCGCTGACGGGCCCAGCACGTGTGCTCGGCGGACCGACGAGCGCGAACGCATCAGCGCGCGGGCAGCGCAGCGTCGTCCTGAATGGGATTCTTCCCCAGCCGTGGTCAGATGGACGGCTCTAGTTCAGCATCAAGTATTTCTAGGTTCGGTTCCGCGGCCATCAAAGTTGATGACTTTGCCTCGGTTGATCGACACCCAGTCCCGCGCCTCCAGATAAGGCCGGAAGGTTTCGGCAATCAGCTGCTGGTCGGCAGGGGTCTTCGGCCGTTGCAGTTCGTATAGGTGGGGAAATTCCGTCCATGCGATGACGGCATCCCAAAGTCGCACGGCCGCGTCGCCGGTGGGTGCATCGATGAGCACCGGGCCGAAAAGGCATTGACCATCAGGGAAAAACATCGTCGGCACCCCGTAACCCTCGGCCTCGACGACCCGCTGGTGTTCGGCCAACACCTCGTCGCTGGTCGTGGGGTCGTCGATTGCCTGATCGACGAGCGTGGGATCAAAGCCGAGCTCTTCGAGGAGGTGCCGGGCGACGGCCTTCTCGTGCGGCTTCTGGCCCTCGACATGCAGCGCGTGGCCCGCCCGTTCGTACCACGCGTCGAGGTCGGCCATCGATCGGCGGCGCAGCAGCGCTCCGACGCGCATCATCGACCAGCCATAGGACCACTCCCGCTCCCACGGGTGCTTCTTGCCCTCCTGGCGATTGATCTCCTCGAGACTGAAGAAGCGCCAGTTGACCGTGAGGCCGGTCAGATCGCGCACTGCGCGGATCCACCGGGACGTCTGGTACGCGTAGGGGCACATGACGTCGAAGTGGAAGTCGACAAAGGCTGGGCGGATGGTCACATCGTGAACCTTAGGCTCCGAGCGGCGCACTCACGGATTTCGTCATCGCCTTGCCAGTCGACCGCGCCGGAGTCGATGGGGGATTTTCCGGTCGCCTGATCTGCGACGAGCGGTCAAAGAGATCGTACCCGGATCCCGGCCATGCGACAGTTCCCCGATGACGCGAACTGTCGCCGTGATCGGGGCTGGACCCGGCGGGCTGATCGCGGCGCGTTGGCTGCTCTCGCAAGGATTCGAACCGACGATTTTCGAGCAGGGACCGAAGCTGGGCGGCCAGTGGACGGGACTCGTTGGCCGGAGCGGCGTTTGGCCGGCCATGCACACCAATACCAGTCGCATCATGACTGCCTTCAGCGACCTGGAGAACAAGAGTGACCATGTCTACCCATCGAACCGCGAGATCCTGAACTACTTGCATCGCTATGCCGACACGTTCGGCCTTACGTCGCGCATCCGGTTCGGCAATCGTGTCGAAGTCCTCAGGCGAGACGACGCCGGCTGGCTCGTCGGTCACGCCGGCCTAGAGGAAAGCTTCGGACGAGTGGTCGTGGCGAATGGCAGATTCCATGCCCCCGCCATCCCCCCTGTGCCCGGGCTGGATACGTTCACAGGCTCGGCCGGAGCGATCTCCACCTACCACTACAGAGGGCCCGCTCCATATCAGGGCAAGCGGGTTCTCGTGGCAGGCTGTGCAATCAGCGCCCTCGAGATCGCGGCAGAACTCGCCCAACTCGGCGCAGCACGCGTTGTGGTGACCCAGCGGCGACAGCGATATGTCCTGCCGAAGTTCGCCGCGGGAGTCCCGTCCGATCACCGGATCTTCACGCGATACGGAACCCTGGCGAGCGAGACCCTCCCAGCAGCCGAGATCGACCGGCAGCTGAAGGAAATCGTGATCGAGGCTGGAGGAAGTCCGGAGCAGTACGGCGCACCCGCGCCCGACCAGTCGCTTTTCGCCGCCGGGATCACCCTCAACCAGCAGTACCTACCGCTCGTGGCCGAGGGACGAATTACGGTGTGCCCCTGGATGAAATCCATCGCGGATGCGACCGTGACGTTTGCCGACGGGCATGCCGA
>JBAWAV010000711.1:0-11481 GCA_049589475.1 Mycobacterium sp. | reverse complement strand
AAACCGACAGCGTGGTCGTCGAGGCCGGCGCCAACCTCGGCCTGCACACGGTGCCGCTGGCCAAGATCGCCTCATCCGGCCGGGTCATCTGTTTCGAGCCGCAACGGCTTATCTTCAACATTCTCTGCGGCAATCTGGCGCTCAACAATGTGGTCAACGTCGACGCTCATCGTCGGGTGGTCGGTGAGCGCGCGGAGATCGTCACGATCGAATCCACCGACTACGACACGCCGTGGAACTACGGTGCGTTCTCCGTCGCTGCCGGCTTCAGCGGCGAAGCGCGATTTCCCGGCGAGCTGACATCCGAGCCCATCGAGGTCGCCGTCCTCGACGAGTTTCCTCAGACGGCAGGCCTCGAACGGCTCGATCTCCTGAAAATCGATACCGAAGGATTCGAGCCGGCCGTATTGCGCGGCGCCGACCGGCTCATCGCCCGCACGCGGCCAACCCTGTTCGTGGAGAACAACAACCCCGCGAACGGCGACGATCTGATCCGGCACATTCGCGGACTCGGCTACGACTGCTACTGGTATTGCACTGCGCGCTTTCAGCCCAACAACTACAACGGCGTCGGTCGATCGTCGCCGGTCGTCGGCAACGGCGTCTCCTGGAATCCGTTGGGCACCGACGTCAACATGGTGTGCTTCCCCGAAGGCGTAATGCCCATCAGCGGCTTACCTAAAGCCGAAAGTTTCGCCCAGCTTGTCAGCGGTGAGGTATCGCTGATTGAGAAGCTGTCCTGACGAAACTGCTGGTCACAGTGGTGCCCCCGGCAGGATTCGAACCTGCGGCCTTCTGCTCCGGAGGCAGACGCTCTATCCCCTGAGCTACGGGGGCGCACGCGAAACATGCTGCGCCAACGGGCCACGACAGACTAACGCATCAAAGCGACCAGCTGAGCACCGGAACGGATTCGGGGCCAGGCCACCGCAGCCCATAGGATGGCCTGCGTGAATCCCGCCGACCTGGCCGAGCTGCTGAGGGCCACCGCGACCGCGGTGCTGTCCGAGCACGCGCTCGACACCGCCGCTTTGCCGGCGACGGTCACTGTCGAGCGGCCACGCAACCCCGACCACGGCGACTACGCCAGCAACCTCGCGTTGCAGGTCGCCAAGAAGGTCGGCGTCAACCCCCGTGACCTGGCCGGATGGCTCGCCGACGCGCTGGGCCGGGCTGACGGCATCGCCGCAGCGGACGTCGCCGGCCCCGGCTTCATCAACCTGCGGCTGGACGCCTCGGCGCAGGGCCTGATCGTCAACAACGTGATCGACGCCGGCCACGCCTACGGCAACTCCGACGCCGAGGCCGGTCACAACATCAACCTCGAATTCGTGTCCGCCAACCCGACCGGCCCGATCCACATCGGCGGCACCCGGTGGGCAGCAGTCGGCGACGCGCTGGGCCGTCTGCTCACGACCCAAGGCGCCGACGTGGTGCGCGAGTACTACTTCAACGACCACGGCGCGCAGATCGACCGGTTCGCCAACTCGCTGATCGCCGCGGCCAAAGGTGAACCCGCGCCCGAAGACGGTTACGCGGGCAGCTACATCGCCGACATCGCCGCGCAAGTCCTGCAGCAGGCGCCCGACGCGCTCAGCCAGCCCGACGCCGAGCAGCACGAGACGTTCCGGCGGATCGGCGTCGACTTGATGTTCACCCACATCAAGGAATCGCTGCACGAATTCGGCACCGACTTCGACGTCTACACCCACGAGGAGTCGATGCACACCAGCGGTCGCGTCGACGAGGCGATCGCCCGGCTGCGTGAGAACGGCCACATCTACGAGAAGGACGGCGCAACCTGGTTGCGCACCAGCGCTTTTGGCGACGACAAAGATCGCGTCGTGATCAAGAGCGACGGCAAGCCCGCCTACATCGCCGGTGACCTCGCCTACTACCTGGACAAGCGGGAACGCGGCTTCGACCTGACGATCTACATGCTCGGCGCCGATCATCACGGCTACATCTCCCGGCTCAAAGCCGCGGCCGCCGCGTTCGGCGACGACCCGGCATGCGTCGAGGTGCTCATTGGCCAAATGGTCAACCTGGTGCGCGACGGCCAGCCGGTGAAGATGAGCAAGCGCGCCGGCATGGTGATCACCCTCGACGACCTGGTCGAGGCGATCGGCGTCGACGCCGCACGCTATAGCCTCATCCGCTCCTCGGTGGACACCCCGATCGACATCGACCTGGCGCTGTGGTCATCGGCGTCCAACGAAAACCCGGTCTACTACGTGCAATACGCCCACGCGCGGCTCTCCGCGCTGGCCCGCAACGCCGCCGAGCTCGGTCTGATCGCCGACACCAGCCACCTCGATCTGCTCACCCACGACAAAGAGGGTGCGCTGGTCCGCAATCTCGGTGAGTTCCCCCGGGTGCTGAAATCTGCGGCGTCGCTGCGTGAACCGCACCGAGTGTGTCGCTATCTGGAAGACCTTGCCGGCGACTACCACCGGTTCTACGACTCGTGCCGGGTGCTGCCGCAAGGCGACGAACAGGCAGGCGAATTGCACACCGCACGGCTGGCGCTGTGTCAGGCGACCCGCCAGGTGATCGCCAACGGGCTGGGGATCCTGGGTGTGCGCGCTCCGGAGCGAATGTGAACGCCCACCCCGCCGGCCCGCGGCACGCCGAAGAGTTCCACCACGGGGGCGTCCCGCCGTGCCCCGCGTCGGCTGAAGAACTTCTGCAACTCGCACCGAATGTCTGGCCGCGCAATGCGGTTCGCGATGATGACGGTGTGGTGAGCATCGCCGGTGTCTCGCTGACGTCACTCGCCCAGGATTACGGCACGCCGTTGTTCGTCATCGACGAGGACGATTTCCGGTCGCGCTGCCGCGAGATCGCGGCGGCGTTCGGCGGCGGTGCCAACGTGCACTATGCCGGAAAGGCGTTCCTGTCCAGCGAGATTGCGCGCTGGATCGATGAAGAAGGGCTGTCGCTGGATGTCTGCACCGGCGGGGAACTGGCCGTCGCTCTCCACGCTGACTTTCCACCGGACCGAATCGCACTGCACGGCAACAACAAATCAATCGACGAGTTGACCGCCGCCGTCAAGGCCAGGATCGCCCACGTCGTGGTCGACTCGATGATCGAGATCGCGCGCCTCGACGCCATCGCGGGCGAGGCGGGCATCGTCCAGAATGTGTTGGTTCGCGTCACGGTCGGCGTCGAGGCCCACACCCATGAGTTCATCTCCACCGCCCACGAAGACCAGAAGTTCGGGCTGTCACTGGCCAATGGCGCCGCAATGGCCGCGGTTCGCAGGGTTTTCGCCAGCGACCACCTCCGACTGGTCGGCCTGCACAGTCACATCGGTTCGCAGATCTTCGACGTCGGCGGTTTCGAGATCGCCGCCCACCGGGTGATCGGTCTGCTGCGTGACGTCGTCGCCGAATTCGGCGTCGACAAGACCGCGCAGATCTCCACCGTCGATCTTGGCGGCGGCCTGGGCATCTCGTATCTGCCCAACGATGACCCGCCACCGGTCAGCGAACTCGCCGACAAACTCGGCGGCATCGTGCGCAACGAGTCCGCGGCGGTGGGCCTGCCGGTACCGCGCCTGGTCGTCGAACCCGGCCGCGCCATCGCCGGACCTGGGACCATCACCCTCTACGAAGTCGGCACGGTCAAGGACGTCGGAGTGAGCGCGACGGCGAACCGGCGATACGTCAGCGTCGACGGCGGGATGAGCGACAACATCCGCACGTCGCTCTACGGCGCCGACTACGACGTGCGGCTGGTGTCCCGGGCCACCGACGCGACCTCGACGTTGGCTCGCATCGTCGGAAAGCATTGTGAAAGCGGCGATATCGTCGTGCGCGATACCTGGGTACCGGACGACATCGCGCCGGGCGACCTGATCGCTGTGGCCGCGACCGGTGCGTACTGCTATTCGCTGTCGAGCCGCTATAACTTGATCGGCCGCCCGGCGGTCGTGGCGGTGCGCGACGGTGAGTCTCGGCTGATCCTGCGCAGGGAGACAGTCGACGACCTGTTGAGTTTGGAAGTGAGGTGAGGTGAGACATGACCACTGATGAAAAACCGGTCGGTGTCGCGGTATTGGGCCTGGGCAATGTCGGCAGCGAGGTTGTCCGCATCATCGAGGAAAGCGCCGACGACCTCGCCGCCCGTATCGGCGCGCCGCTGGTGCTGCGGGGTGTCGGGGTGCGCCGAGTCGCCGCGGACCGTGGTGTGCCGGTCGATCTGCTGACCGACAACATCGACGAACTCGTCTCCCGCGACGATGTCGACATCGTCGTGGAAGTGATGGGACCGGTCGAGCCGTCGCGCAAGGCGATCCTGTCCGCGCTGGAGCACGGCAAGTCCGTGGTCACCGCGAACAAGGCGCTGCTGTCGGTCGCCACCGGCGAGCTCGCGCAGGCCGCCGAAAACGCCCATGTGGACCTCTATTTCGAGGCTGCCGTCGCGGGCGCCATCCCGGTGATCCGTCCACTGACCCAATCGCTGGCCGGTGACACCGTGCAACGGGTGGCCGGCATCGTCAACGGCACCACCAACTACATCCTGTCCGAAATGGACAGCACCGGTGTCGAATACGAGAAGGCGCTGGCCGACGCGAGCGCGCTCGGCTACGCCGAAGCCGACCCCACCGCCGACGTGGAAGGCTACGACGCCGCGGCGAAAGCCGCCATCCTGGCGTCCATCGCATTCCACACCAGGGTCACCGCCGACGACGTGTACCGCGAGGGCATCACGAAGATCAGCCCGGACGACTTCGCGTCGGCACGCGCTTTGGGCTGCACCATCAAACTGCTGTCGATCTGCGAACGGGTCACCACCGACGATGGGCAACAGCGGGTTTCGGCCCGCGTCTACCCCGCGCTGGTGCCGCTCGAGCATCCGCTGGCAACGGTCAACGGCGCGTTCAACGCCGTCGTCGTCGAGGCCAAGGCCGCGGGCCGGCTGATGTTCTACGGCCAGGGCGCCGGCGGAGCACCGACCGCTTCGGCGGTGCTAGGCGACCTGGTGATGGCAGCGCGCAACCGGGTCCTCGGCAGCCGGGGCCCGAAGGAGTCGAAGTACGCCCAGTTGTCGGTGGCACCGATGGGAGTGATCTCGACCCGCTACTACGTCAGCATGAACGTCGCCGACAAGTCGGGTGTATTGGCCACGGTCGCAGCGGAATTCGCCAAGCGCGAAGTCAGCATCGCCGAGGTCCGCCAGGAGGGTGTCGTCGGCGAGGGCGGCAAGCGGATCGGAGCCCGCGTCGTGGTGGTCACGCACAGCGCCACCGACGCCGCGCTGTCCGAAACCGTTGCCGCACTGGCCGACCTCGACGTCGTGCAAAGCGTGGCCAGCGTCCTGCGGCTGGAAGGAACCAGCGCGTGAGCCCGTCACATGTCGCCAAAGCCGGCATTCACCGGCGATGGCCCGGTCTGATCGAGGCGTACCGGGATCGGCTGCCGGTCGGTGACGACTGGGTCCCGGTCACCTTGTTCGAGGGCGGCACCCCGCTGATACCCGCAGCCCGGCTCTCGGAGAAGACCGGCTGCACCGTCCATCTCAAGGTCGAGGGCCTGAACCCCACCGGCTCCTTCAAGGACCGCGGCATGACGATGGCCGTCACCGACGCGGTGGCGCGCGGCCAGCAGGCGGTGCTGTGCGCGTCGACGGGGAACACCTCGGCATCGGCGGCGGCGTACGCCGCCCGGGCCGGCATCACCTGCGCGGTGCTCATCCCGCAGGGCAAGATCGCGATGGGCAAGCTCGCGCAAGCGGTGATGCACGGCGCCAGGATCATTCAGGTCGACGGCAACTTCGACGACTGCCTGGAGGTCGCCCGCAAGATCGTCGCCGACTTCCCGACGATCTCGTTGGTCAACTCCGTCAACCCGGTTCGCATCGAAGGCCAGAAGACCGCGGCATTCGAAATCGTCGACGTGCTGGGAGCCGCACCGGACGTGCACTCTCTGCCGGTCGGTAACGCGGGCAACATCACGGCGTATTGGAAGGGCTACACCGAGTATCACGCTGACGGCGTCATCGACAGGCTGCCACGGATGCTGGGCACCCAGGCGGCCGGAGCGGCGCCGTTGGTGACGGGGGAGCCGGTGAAGAACCCGGAGACCATCGCCACCGCGATCCGGATCGGCTCGCCGGCGTCATGGTCGCAGGCCGTCGCGGCCCAGCAGCAGTCGAACGGGCGGTTCCTGGCCGCCACCGACGACGAGATCCTCGAGGCGTATCACCTAGTGGCGAGCACCGAAGGCGTCTTCGTGGAGCCCGCGTCTGCGGCGAGCATCGCCGGTCTGCTCAAATCCGTCGAGGACGGCTGGGTCGAGCGGGGTTCGACCGTGGTGTGCACCGTGACCGGTAACGGCCTCAAGGACCCCGACACCGCGCTGCGCGACATGCCGACTGTGGAGCCGGTTCCCGTCGACCCCGTCGCCGTCGTCGCAAAGTTGGGATTGACGTAGTGGCGATGCTGCCTGCCGGGCTGTCGGGCAGCTCGGTCGTCGCGGCATCCAGCGCCAACCTCGGCCCCGGCTTCGACAGCCTCGGCCTGGCACTGAGTCTGTACGACGAAATCTTTGTCGAAACAACCGATTCCGGGTTGCATGTCGAGGTCGAAGGAGAAGGCGCCGGCGAACTGGTGCTCGACGCCGGGCATTTGGTGGTCCGCGCGATCGAACGCGGACTGCAAGCCGCCGGCGTGAGCGTGCCGGGCCTGCGAGTGCGTTGCCGCAACGCCATCCCGCACTCGCGCGGTGTCGGCTCCTCGGCGGCGGCAGTCGTCGGTGGCCTCGCGGTGGTCAATGGTCTTCTCGCGCAAGCAGGTTCGACGACGTTGAGCCACGCCGACCTGATTCAGTTGGCGTCGGAGTTCGAGGGCCACCCCGACAACGCCGCGGCGGCGGTACTGGGCGGCGCAGTGGTGTCGTGGACCGACGTCAGCGGCCTGCCGCCGAAATTCTGGGCGGCGCCGGTGCGACTGCATCCCGATATCCGGTTTTTCACCGCGATTCCCCAGCAGCGCTCGTCGACGGCGGAGGCGCGCGTACTGCTTCCCGCTCACGTCAGCCACCAGGACGCCCGCTTCAACGTCAGCCGTGCCGCGCTGCTGGTCGTCGCACTCACCGAGCGCCCTGACCTGCTGATGCCCGCCACCGAGGACGTGCTCCACCAGCCGCAACGAGCGCAGGCGATGCCGTCGTCGGCGGAATACCTGGGGCTATTGCGTCGTTACAACGTCGCAGCTGTGCTTTCCGGTGCCGGTCCAACGGTGATCGCGCTGAGCACAGCCGCAGAGCTGCCCGCTGAAGCTGTGGATTACGCCGCTGCAAACGGGTTTGCCGTCGGCGAGATGGCTGCAGGCGACGGGGTCCGTTGGTGTTCAGGAACGACCGTTCCCAGCTAGCGTCCCCGCCACGGCGGAGGGGCTCCTTGCTTCCGGCATCGAAGCACGTTATCCTCGAAGCCGTCCAGCAATCGCAGCATCTGTATCTGCGTCGACACTAGGACGAAATACCAAATTCTTCTCGTGGACGTTGGGTCGCCATTAACAGCGCCAATCTCGGCGATCACCGTTGCAGAGTCGATTCTTGGCAGCACTCGGCGGTATGGCTGAATGCGACGAACCCTGGCTTGATTCGATCAGCGAGGGAAAGAAAGGAAATCCGTGACCGAAACGGACCTCGTTACGGCTGGCGACAGCACCGACAATGACAAGCTGTCCAACCCCGTGACCCCAGACACTTCCAGCGACTCCGGCGCCAACCAGAATGCGTCCGATGGCTCGCTGGCAACCATGGTGCTTCCCGAACTGCGCGCGCTGGCCAACAAGGCCGGCGTGAAAGGCACGTCGGGAATGCGCAAAAACGAATTGATCGCCGCGATCCGGGATAGCCGTCAGGGACACACCAACGGCACACCGTCCAATGGAGGCGCCGCGACCGAATCGGACAACCACGACGCGAAGGCCGCGACCACCCACGCCGACGCCGCGCCGCAATCCGATTCCAACGGACGGAACTCTGCCGCCGAGCAAGCCGGTGAGGGCACCGACCGGACCGACAAGAGCGACCAGAACCAGAACGACAAACCCAAGCGTGACCGACAGGACAGCAAGTCCCAGGAGCGCGATTCGGACCGAGACTCCGACAGGGGCGGCGAACAGCAGAACTCGGGCGGCCAGCAGAACCGCGGCGGCTCGAACCAGAACCAGAACCAGCAGGATGACGACGGAGACGGACGCGGTGGCCGCCGCGGACGCCGGTTCCGGGAACGTCGGCGCCGCGGCGATCGGCCGGGTGACGGTGGTGGCAATGACACCGAACTGCGCGAGGACGACGTCGTCCAGCCGGTCGCCGGCATCCTCGACGTTCTCGACAACTACGCATTCGTCCGCACTTCCGGCTACCTTGCCGGCCCCCACGACGTCTATGTCTCGATGAACATGGTGCGCAAGAACGGTTTACGCCGCGGCGACGCGGTGACCGGCGCGGTACGGGTGGCCAAAGAAGGCGAAGGCGGCGACAAGAATCCGCGGCAGAAGTTCAACCCCCTGGTGCGCCTGGACAGCGTCAACGGCGGTCCGGTCGAGGACGCCAAGAATCGCCCCGACTTCTCCAAGCTGACGCCCCTGTACCCCAACCAGCGGCTCCGCCTGGAAACCACCGGCGATCGCCTCACCACCCGGATCATCGACCTGATCATGCCGATCGGTAAGGGCCAGCGCGCGTTGATCGTGTCGCCCCCCAAGGCCGGTAAGACGACGATCCTGCAGGACATCGCGAATGCGATCACCCAGAACAACCCGGAATGCCACCTGATGGTCGTGCTCGTCGACGAGCGACCTGAAGAGGTCACCGACATGACCCGCTCGGTCAAGGGCGAGGTCATCGCCTCGACCTTCGACCGGCCGCCGTCGGACCACACATCGGTCGCCGAGTTGGCGATCGAGCGGGCCAAGCGACTTGTCGAGCAGGGCAAGGACGTCGTGGTGCTGCTCGACTCGATCACCCGGCTCGGCCGCGCCTACAACAACGCGTCACCGGCATCGGGCCGCATCCTGTCCGGTGGTGTCGACTCCACCGCGCTCTACCCGCCGAAGCGTTTCCTGGGCGCGGCCCGCAACATCGAAGGAGGCGGGTCGTTGACCATCATCGCCACGGCGATGGTCGAAACCGGATCCACCGGTGACACAGTCATCTTCGAGGAGTTCAAGGGCACCGGCAACGCCGAGCTCAAGCTCGATCGCAAGATCTCTGAGCGACGCGTCTTCCCAGCCGTCGACGTCAACCCGTCGGGTACTCGTAAGGACGAGTTGCTGCTCTCCCCAGACGAGTTCAGCGTCGTGCACAAGTTGCGCCGCGTGCTGTCGGGGCTGGACTCGCACCAAGCGATCGACCTGTTGATGTCCCAGCTGCGAAAGACCAAGAACAACTACGAGTTCCTGGTCCAGGTGTCCAAGACGACCCCGGGCATGGACAACGACTGACCGGGTCGAACCGGTTTAGCACACTGCTGCGGTCGGGCAACAACGACCGTCTCGCTTTGCGGCGACTGTCGCGACGGTAACCTGCGCCTGTCGGAGACCGACGGGGAAAGTGGTGAGCCGTGGCGGACACTATTCAGCAACTGCTTCGCGCGCGCAGTGACGACTCCACGCCTGCGGTCAAACACGGCGACCAGGTATGGACCTGGCGTGAGCATCTGAGCGACGCCTCGGCGGCTGCGGCCGCGCTGATCGGCATCGCTGACCCCGCGCGACCGCTGCACGTCGGTGCGCTGCTGGGCAATACGCCCGAAATGCTCACCGCGATGGCGGCGGCTGCACTCGGCGGATACGTTCTGTGCGGCATCAACGACACCCGGCGCGGTGCGGCGTTGGCCAAGGACATCCTGCGGGCGGACTGCCAGATTCTGCTCACCGATCCGGCCCATCGCGGGCTGATCGACGGACTGGAGCTGCCGGGAGTCCGCGTGCTGGACGTCAGCACCGACGAGTGGGCCGAACTGCTCGCCGCGGCGGGTCCGCTGGTCCCGTATCGCGAAGTCGTCCCTACCGACACGCTCATGATGATCTTCACCTCGGGCACCAGCGGTGAGCCGAAGGCCGTCCAGATAACGCACCTGACCGTTATCTTCGCCGGCGCCAACCTGATTGACCGCTTCGATGTCGATTCGTCCGGAGTCTGCTATCTGTCGATGCCGCTGTTTCACTCCAATGCCCTGCTCGCCGGCTGGAGCGTTGCGGTCGGTTCGGGCTCGGCGATGGTGCCGGCCACGTTCTCGGCGTCCGGGTTGCTGCCGGACCTGCGTCGCTACGGCGCGACCTACATGAACTACGTCGGCAAGCCGTTGGCGTATGTTCTGGCCACCCCCGAGCAGCACGACGACAAAGACAACCCGCTGCGGGTCGCGTTCGGCAACGAGGCGAGCGACCGTGACATCGTCGAGTTCAGTCGTCGTTTCGACTGCACGGTCTGGGACGGCTTCGGCTCCAGCGAAGGCGCGATCATCATCACCCGCGAAGACGGCTGCCCGCCCGGCTCACTTGGCCGCGGCTTTCCCGGAGTCGGGATCTACAACGCCGACACCCTCGCCGAATGCCCGGTGGCCGCATTCGACGACGAGGGCGCGCTGACCAATGCCGACGAAGCGATCGGCGAGCTGGTCAACACGACGGGTGCCGGGCTGTTCGCCGGCTATTACAACGACAAAGACGCGACCGACGCGCGGTTGCGCAATGGCATGTTCTGGTCGGGCGACCTGGCCTACCGCGACGCCGACGGCTGGATCTACTTCGCCGGACGCAGCGGGGACTGGTTGCGCGTCGACGGCGAGAACATGACCACCGCGCCCATCGAGAGGATCCTGCAGCGACTGCCCGCGGTCAGCCACGTCGCGGTGTACGGGGTGCCCGATGAGCAGGTGGGCGATCAGGTGATGGCGGCTGTCGTGCTGGTCGACGGTGCCACGCTGACGCCCGCTGAATTCAGCGGGTTCCTGGCCGACCAGCCTGATCTCTCGCCCAAAGCCTGGCCGCGGCACGTCTGGATCACCGACGGTCTGCCGACCACCGCCACCAACAAAATCCTCAAACGCGAGCTCAGCGGGCTCGGGGCCACCCCGCACGGCGGCACGCTGTGGACGAGGCCAGGCCGCGAGACCAGTTATGCGGTCGTCGATCGTCGCAGTTCAGCCGGGTTGAGCGGCGGCGCGTAGCGGGCCTGGGCCACGGGAATGTGCCGGCACACGCAGGCGTTTAGGGACACAGCGGCTGACCTGGCATAATCAGCAGCCGACGTTCAGGTTCCGGTTCACGTCCGATATCGAGCACGACAGGGCGACCCGGCGACCGCTGATTGAAGAGGACACCATGAAATCTGACATTCATCCCGCCTACGGCGAGACCACCGTGGTCTGCGGTTGCGGTAACACCTTCCAGACCCGCAGCACCAAGGAGAGCGGCCACATCGTGGTCGAGGTCTGCTCGCAGTGCCACCCGTTCTA
>JBAWAV010000710.1:0-1636 GCA_049589475.1 Mycobacterium sp. | reverse complement strand
GGCGCTCCTCGATCAGCTCGTCGGTGACCGTCGCCGGGTCGTACACCATCGAGAGCAACCAGCGGACGAGGTGCTCTCGCGTCGGTTCCTCGGTGAACTCCTGCAGCAGCCGAATGCCTTCCGACGGAGCGGGAGTCAGGATGTTGCGGCCAATGCCGCCGATGGTCACGATGCGACGTACCCGGTCGGGGTGAGCGATGGCGAAGTTGAGCGCGACAGCGCCGCCCATCGAGTTGCCGAGGATGTCGACGGTGTCCAACTCGAGCGCATCCACGAAGCGCACCACCGCGTCCAGCGCGGTGATCATCGGGTGACCGCCGAAATCGTCGCTCACGCCGAACCCGGGGAATTCCAGGATCAGGCAACGGAAGTGTTCGGCGAACGAGCCGAGCACGCCGCGAAAGTTGCGCCATCCCGTCACACCGGGGCCGGAGCCGTGCAACAGCAACAGCGGCGGACCGTCGGCGGGGCCGGCCTCGTGATAACGCAGCACGCCTGCGTCGGTAGTGATCTCGCGCAGCGTGTCTTCGTAGGCCAGCTGTGTCATATCGCGCCACTCCTCAGCATCGCTACGCTCTGCATCGTCGCCGGCGCGTCATGCGTGGGTTCCGCCGTCGATGCGGATCTCGGTGCCGGTGATGAACGCACCGTCGTCGGACACCAGCATCGCGATGACACCGGCGACCGCCGACGGAGCAGCCATGCCGGCGCCGCTGGATTCCTCTGTCGTCGGCATGATCGGCATCAGCCTGGTGAACAGCGACCAGTCCGCATCTTGGGGAATGTATCCGCCTGTGGCGTCGGTGATTCCGGACTTGATGCTGCCGGGTGCCACGCACACTGCGCGCAGGCCCTTGCTGGCATACTCCAGCGCCAGCGCGTGGGTGAAGGACTGCACTCCGCCTTTGCTCGCCGCATAGGCCGCCATGTAGGGATGGGCGAAGGATGCCGACGTCGAACTGAAGTTCACGATCGCGCTGCGCGGGTTCTGCAGCAGGCTCGGCAGCGCTTCCCGGACCACCAGGAAGGTCCCGGTGAGGTTGACCCCGATGATCTGATTCCACTGGCCCAGACTCATCTGCTCGGTGTGGGTGGCACGCAGAATCCCGGCGGCGTTCACCACCGAATCCAACCCGCCCAACGTGTCCACCGCCGAGCGCACGCCGTGGGCGACCGAGCTCTCGTCGCCGATGTCCATCTCGAGCGTGGTCAGGCGCTCCGCGACGCCGGCCTCCTGCGCCTTGGCGCGGGTCTTGTCCAGCCCGTCGGCGGCGACGTCCGCGGCGACGACGGCGGCACCCTCATCGAGCAGTCGCAGCGCGGTCGCCTGTCCGATACCCGAGGCCGCACCGGTCACCAGGATCCGGTTGCGTTCAAGTCGCTTCATCTGTGCTCCTGTCAGGTTCTATTGGCCCATAACGTATTTCATGGTCGGTCCGGCGGTCCACCCGCCGTCCACGGCGAGCTCGGCGCCGGTGACGTAGCCGGCATCGTCGGACAGCAGGTAGCCGACCGCGCCGGCGATGTCCTCGGGCTCCGCGATCCGCCCCATCGGGGTGTTGGGGTAATTACCCTCGCCGGGCTGGATCCCGATGTCGACGGTCATCGGGGTGTACACCATGCCCGGGTGCACGGA
>JBAWAV010000709.1:0-12300 GCA_049589475.1 Mycobacterium sp. | reverse complement strand
GAAATGGACTGGGTCTGGGAGATCCTCCGCTACGTCGCAGCTTGGGGCGGGACGGGCTTGGTCATCTGGTTTTGGTACTGGATGTTCTCCAATATCGGCACGTTCTGAGCGTCGATGATCGAGCTTTCCGACGCACATGCAATGGCGATCGAACGCAGTTGCGCAGTGACGGCTGTCGCACTGAGTGGGCAGCGTCGCGAGGGTGCGCGCCTGGTGACCGGTGAGCATCGTGAATTCGGCTTGAGCTCAACACTGGATTTCGTGCACGTGCCATACCCGTCGACCGGAAGAGACTGGACCCGCAGAACCCTGACATGCGGTGTTGCACTTCAATGTTCACCGTCGAAGGAACGGCTCGTGACGTTTCGGCTGAACGAGCTGTCGGCGCGCGAGCTCCGTGCGCTCACCCTCGTCGAGGCCAGTGTGGCCGTCGGGTGGATCGCGTCGAACTGGCCCGGATTACTCGTCGAGGCGCGTCGGGTGCTGCCAGACCTTACTGCGTTGCCCGCCGACACAGACGCCGGCGAAATGGTCAACCGTGCGGTATCGATGTCACGGAGCGGCTCACCGCTGAGCGTTCATCCAATACTGGGCAGATTACCCCTAGCCTATACGGCCCCGCGGGGATTGACCGACAAGCTGCGTCGCAGCTTCGGCAGAATGCCTTGGACCACAACGCAGAAACGCCTGCCACGCCCCTACTCCGTTCCGGTCGGCGGCGACGGCGGTGTGCGTAACCCCAACCTGCCGCCACCGAGCCGGCCCCAGGACAACGACCTCGACATCACACCGGAGCACCGGCCGGGCATCCCCTACCCCGAGTGGAACTCCTGGACAAAGAGTTTCATGCGAGATCATGTTGCCGTCCTCGAACGCACCCATGCCACCCGCACCCGCTCGCCGGAGCCCGTCTCCGCGGAGCTGCGGAAATGGTTTGAGGAACACACCCACCGGGCGATGAAGAATCGCCTCGAGGACGGCTCGGACCTGGACGTCGAACAGTACGTGCGCCACTACATCGACCTCGCGACCGGCGAAGCGATCGAACCGCGCATCTTCCGCGACTTGCTGCCCACCAGCCGCGACGTGACCACCGCGGTACTGCTGGACGGCAGTGCGTCGTTGGGTGTGCACGGCGGGCGGATCTTCAAACTGGAGTTGGCATGCGCCGATGCTCTGTCGAAAGCGATGACGCTCGCACGGGAGCGCCACGGCATCTTCGTGTTCACCGGCAACACGCGGCACCGCGTCGAAGTCAGCTGCCTCAAAGACTTTCAGGATCCGCGGTTCGTTCCGCCCGGCCGCCTCGGCCTGGCCCCCGGCGGGTACACCAGGCTCGGCGCGCCGTTGCGCCACTTGACCAGTCGGCTTCTTTCTCAGCCCTCCGAGCGGCGGCTGCTCATCGTCATCGGTGACGGCCTGATCTCCGACGAAGGTTACGAGGGGCACTACGCGTGGGCCGATGTCGCGCATGCGGTCGAGGAAGCGAACGACGCGGGCGTCTCCATCTACTACGTAGGCGTCGGACCGACCCGCGTCGACCCGCTTCCCGCGGTCTTTGGACCCCGCCGCTCCCAACGCATTCGGCGGGTCGAGGAGCTTCCACGGGCACTTGCCCACGTCCACCGCGAGCTGGTGACCGCATGAACGACACCTACTACTCGAACGGCAACGAGGTGCAGTTGTTCGAGCAGGCGTACAAACAGCGGCTACCGGTGATGCTCACCGGCCCGACCGGCTGCGGCAAGACGCGGCTGGTCGAGCACATGGGCCTGTTGCTGAGCCGACCCGTTGTCACGATCAGCTGCCATGACGACTTGACCAGTTCGGACCTCGTGGGCAGGTTCATGGTGACCGGTGGCGATGTGGTGTGGACCGACGGTCCGCTGACCCGGGCGGTAAAGGCCGGTGCGATCTGCTACCTCGATGAGGTCGTTGAAGCACGCCACGACTCATTAGCCATCCTGCATTCGCTGACCGACCACCGACGTGCTCTCTACCTCGACCGGGCAGACGAAAACATCACGGCACCCGACACTTTCATGCTCGTCTGCTCCTACAACCCCGCCTACCGCAGTTCGCTGAAGGAACTCAAGCCTTCGTTCCGCCAGCGCTTCGTCACGCTTCCGATGAGGTATCTGCCCGCGGACCGCGAAGCCGACGTGGTCGTCGCCGAAGCAGGCATCGAGCCTTCGACCGCGCGAAGGCTCGTTGCCTGCGCCACCGCCATCCGGACCGCGGACCACGCCTTCCACTTCGAGCCGCCGTCCACCCGCGTTCTGGTCACCGCCGCACAGCTGATCGCCGCCGGCGCAACCGAATTAGAGGCCGCCGAAGCCTGCATCCTCGCGCCGCTGTCGACCGACGGAGCCATCAACGACGGTCTGCGCGAGGTCGCTGTCGCCAGCCTCGCCGCCGCCGACAGCGCGCGCACGCCTCATTAGAAGAAACGGGAGAGGAGCCAACCCACCATGGATCAGAAGGAACGACAGCGCAAGAAAGCGCTCATCGTCTTGCAAATCGTCATCTACGGCTACCTGCTGCTGATGTTTGGAATCCAGCTCTGCATGTCGTTCGCGCGCGGCTGGTGGGAATTGTGAACGCACCGCTACTGAACCGGCGCCCGGATGACCCGGTCAGCCTCGAAGACCATCACGACCAATCGCGTCTCGCACAGCGCCGGGCCGACAAGTGGATGATCGTCGGCGCCGCCCTGATGGGGATGTGGGCACCGGGCCTGATCGGCTTCCCCATCTTCATGCGCGGAGTCTGGCTGCAGCGCCAGGCTTTACGGGCAGGCCTGTCGGTCCGTCCGATGATCGTGACGCTGATCGGCTATCTGGTGCTGATCGACGGAATGCTCAACAGCCTCGGCTGGGCGCTGGACCTGGTCGCCAACCACACCTTGATCAACCGAGTGCTGATGGTCGGCTGGGGCAACATGTTCGACGCCGGCTACTTCTGGCACTACAACGAACTGTGGGTCGGCGGCGCCGCAGGCCCTGGGGAGAAAGCCTATGTGGCAGGGCTGATCCTGACGGTGTTCGCGATGCGCTGCGCTGCGGCGATCGGCTTCCTGCAGATGAAGCGGTGGGGCCAGCAATGGATGATCATCACCTGCTGGATGGGCGTGGTGATCTGGTGTGCCTATGTGTTCAACATGACCATGTATGCCGATGTGCGCTATGCGGGCGTGGTATTCCCGGTCATCGGCTGGTGGCTCTACGACATCTTCTACATCACGCCGTTCCTGGCCATTCCGTATCTGCACACGGTCAACCGCGAAATCTTCACCGACTGAACAGTTTAGGAGCACTGCTGTGACTTCACCCTCATCGGCACCGGGGTCCACCGACGATAAAGACCCGGCCGAAGATCTACCCCCTGGCACCACGCCCTATTACGCGAGAATGCACAAATACATCAAGCGGGCGGTCCTGGTCTGTCTGGTCGCCCTCGTCATCGAAGGCGCCTTCACGCTGCCCTTCATGGCGGTCTACTACGGCTATCCGACGCTGAGCCTGACCCAAATCTGCAGTGAATTACTGAAAGTGCGCTACTCCGACGACACCTTGGAGTGCAAGGTCCCTTATCCGATGTTGGGGCCGCCCGAGGGCGCGGAGGGCAAGGACACGGCTCGGGACCAGTGGGGCATCCAGCCGGTTCCGAAGTACCACCGGCTGGGATTCCGCGAACTGGTACGCATCCATGACGCGCGCGCAGCCCGGCAGCATGGCGCGCCGGCTCCGTGACCAAGACACCGGAGGAGCACGCACACAACTGGGACCTCCGTCACGGGGATTTCCAGGACAACGACTTCCTATACGACGTCTATTCGGTCATGCGTCGGAATGCGCCCTTCGCTCATACGGATACGCCATTTCTGAGCGCCACTCCCGGGGGCGCGTGGGTGGCAACGCGATACGCCGAGTGCTACCGGATTCTGCAGGACTGGGAGCACTTCTCCAGTAACCCCACGCCGGAAGCGTCTGAGCAGCTCGCGGGCGATCTGGTGATCACCCTGGACCCGCCTCGGCAGCAGAAGTTCCGCAAGGTGCTCAACCCGTATTTTTCGCCGGCGCGGATGAAGGCGCTGCAGCCACAGATTCGGGATGAGACGGACCAGTTGATCGACGCCTTCATCGAATTGGGGACCGGTGACCTCGCTCAGGTCGCCTGGCGGCAACCGGGCATCGTCTTCTTCAAGTATCTCCTCGGATTGCCGATCAACGACGTCCCGCTCTGTATCGAGTTGACGGACAACGCACTCAACGGTGAAACCGAGGAAGCTCGGATGGGTGCGTGGGGCGGCCTCTATCAGCACCTCCATGATGCGGTGTCGGCGCGAAGCACCCAGCGGCCGCAGGATGACATGATCGACGTCCTCCTCAATGCCGAGATCGACGGTGAGCGGCTGCCGTTCAGCGACGTTGTTGCCAATGCGATGCTGCTGGTGCAGGCAGGGCTAGAGACGACTGCCAACGCGATGTCATTCGCATTCCATTATCTGGCAACGCATCCCGACGAACGCGACCGGCTCGCCGGCGGACCGGACACACTGCCACGAGCCGTCGAGGAGTTTATTCGCTTTGGTGGATCGATTCACGGCATTCCACGAACCGTCGCCAAGGACGTCGAGCTTGCCGGACACACCTTCTGCCCCGGCGAGTCGGTATTGGTGAACTACGCCTCCGCAAACCGCGACCCACAAGAGTTCTCTGAACCCGATCGGTGCATCCTCGACCGCCGCGACAATCGCCACCTCGGATTCGGAGCCGGAGTACATCGCTGCCTCGGATCCAACCTCGCCCGCCTGGAGTTCACGGTCGGTCTTGAGCAAGTGCTGTCGCGGATGCCGAACTACGCTCTGGCACCCGACGTCGAAGCCGTGTTCCACGGAAACTCCGTCACGCGAGGATTCCGTCGGATTCCCGTCGTCTTCAGTCCTGGAACGAAAACATCGGCATGACCTATCGAGTAGTTCAGTGGACAACGGGCAACATCGGTACGAAGTCGGTGCACGCAATCGTCGCGAACTCGCTACTCGAGCTTGTCGGATGCTACGCGTGGTCGCCGGACAAGGTCGGGCGCGACGTCGGAGAGCTGTGTGGCATCGAACCACTTGGTGTAATGGCGACCGACGACATCGACGCCCTGATCGCACTCAGTCCCGATTGCGTGGTGTACAACCAGATGTTCGCCGACGTCGACGATCTGGTCCGCATCCTCGAGGCGGGCATCAACGTTGTCACCACGTCCGAGTTCATCACCGGCCATCGACTCGGCCACGGACGCGAACGCATCCTGAAAGCGTGTGAACTCGGTGGTTCAACGATTTTCGGCAGTGGCCTCAACCCAGGCTTCATCGAACTCTTTGCGATCGTCTCTGCTGGGCTCTCGGACAGGATCGACCGAGTGCGCATCGTGGAATCGTTTGACACGACGATCTACAACTCCCCGGAGACCGAGAAGATCATGGGGTTCGGATACCCGATCGACCAACCAGACCTACTGGCGGTGACCGAGGAAGGGTCGGGGATCTTCCGCGAAGCCGTCCTCATCGTCGCCGATGCGCTGGGGGTTGAGCTCGACGAAATTCGTTGCGAGGCTGAATATGCCGAAGCCACCGAAGACGTCCATCTTCCCGGGGACTGGGTCATCGCCAAGGGTTGCGTCGCTGGAATTGACGTGAGCTGGAAGGGATTTGTCGGTGGCCGTGACGTCGTCGAGGTACGCGGGGTGTGGACCAAGGGCCAATCGCTGGAGCCCACATGGACAATGGGCTTCGGCTACAACATCACCGTCGAAGGCCGGCCGACGATCAAGACAACCCTCGCCTTCGAGCCGCCTGCAGATTTCGTCGCAGAGACGATCGAGGAATACGTACTGCTCGGTCTGACGATCACGGCCGTGCCGGCCATCACCGCCATACCGGCCGTCGTCGCGGCGCCGCCGGGCATTGCGACCTATAACGATCTGCCCCTGCTACTTCCGCGCGGAGTTCTCAATGCCTGAAACGACACAACGACACACCCAGCTTCATCACGTCGTGTTCGCAGTCGCGCCGGAGCGGCAGGCGGCCGTGGCGCAGATGTTCACCGAACTCGGCTTCAGCTTCGACAGCACCGAGCTGACCGAACTCGGTTTGAATATCCACTTGGATTGGAACGGCGGTGTCGAACTGATCAGCGCGGTACCCGGTGCGACCGCCGAGGTGGCAGCATCGGTCAGTGAATTCGTCGAGCGCAACGGCGATGGCGTGTACACCGTGGTGCTTCGTGTCCCTGGGGCGTCCGCCGCCGAAGCCGTCACCGAACGCTACGGGTCGAATGTTCGTTTCCGGCAGAGCATTTCCGGTGCGGGTTCGTACCTCGATGAAATCGACCTGTCGGTGTTCGGCCTTCCGCTGACTTTGCTATCGACCAACATCCCATGACGAAGCCAGCAAGGAGATGTCGTGACCGTTGACGCGGCCCGCCCGAGCGTTTTCGACGCCGGACTGCCCACCCTGAGTTATGACCTGACCGACACGCCGCAACAGATTTACCCGCAGTTCCGAGCAGCGCAGCAGGAGGCGCCGATCGCATTGGGACCCATTGGCCCCGAAGTACTCTCGTACGAACTGGCCCGGGCGGTGCTTCGTGATCCACGATTCGTGATCCCTCCGGGGATACATCTCTCCGCCCACGGGATCACGTCGGGACCGCTGTGGGACCGAGTGACCCGCAGCATCTTGAACATGGAAGGCGACGAACACCGCCGACTTCGCAGCCTGGTGTCCAAAGCTTTCACGCCGCGGGCGACAGCGCGTATGGACGACACGATCCACATCGTCGTCAACGAGCTCATCGATCACGTCGCGGACTCGGGCCGTTGCGAATTCGTCGCAGACATCGCACGGCCATATCCCATCCCAGTCATCTGCGCGTTGCTTGGTGCACCTCGTGAGGACTGGCAACAGTTCTCGCACTGGGCCGAGGACATCTTCAAGATCGTGAGCTTCGACTGCGATCTTGCCGAGGAGGAGCCCGTCGTCCTGAAGGCGTGGGGCGAGTTCGACGACTACATCGACGATATGGTTGCGCGTAGGCGTCAACACCTCACCGACGATCTGCTGTCTGAGCTGATCGGTATCGAAGACGCGGGTGACCGCCTCAACGCCGGTGAGTTGCGCATGTTGGCGTTCAGCATCTTGGTGGCCGGCACCGACACCACCCGCAGTCAACTGGCGGCATCCATGCAGGTGCTGTGTGATCACCCTGAGCAGTTGGCGCTGCTGCGCGACCAGCCCGAACTGGCAATGCGCGCCGTCGAGGAAACCATGCGACATTCACCTTCGATGTGCAGCACCGTGCGAAGCGTCGCCGACGACGTCGCGATCGGCGACTACACCTTCCCCGCTGGCACTTTCATCTTGGTGAACACTTACGCGGCCAACCGCGATTTTGCCGTCTACGACGATCCGACGCGCTTCGATATCACCCGCGAGGAGCCCCCGCCGATCCTGACGTTCGGCGGCGGGGTGCACTACTGCCTTGGCGCCAACCTGGCGCGGCGTGAACTCGCCGAAGCGCTTAAAATCCTCGCTCGGCGCCTGCCGAACCCACGGCGAATTGGAACGACGCCGTGGAAGCCATTGCTCGGCATGAGTGGACCGACCAGCTTGCCGATGCAGTTTGGCTGATGCCCTGCATCATTGGCGCGGACGTAGTGCTCAACGTCGCAACTTCGTCTACGGCCGCGCCCCGTCGATAGGCCAAGCAGTCGACTCGGGCGCGTAGCGAAGTCTGGCTGCCGGGGGCAGCGGTCGACGTCCTTCCGTCGATATCGCGTCCAGTATGAGCACAACGTAGCGACGCCAGCCGTCACTGTGCGATTCCATCGTCCAGAGCACGCTGTGCAGCATCGCGATCAGGCGTGGTAGATCGTCAGCTACCAAATCGGCCCGGACGACACCGGCCTGCTGGCCGCGATGGGCGAGCTCGGTAAGTGCCTCATTCAGCGAGGCCGAGACGTCGGAAGTCAACGACCCAACTCTGCGCGCCGCGGTCAACAAGTTGTGTTCGCGCGCGCCCAGCGAGATCGCCGCCTCGATCAGCTGGGCCAGGCCGAGTAGCGGATCGGTTGCGCCGCGCACGGCCTCGATCGTCGGCGTGAGGTCTTCGGCGATGCACTGATCAAGCGCCGCGCGTACCAGCTCGGCCTTGGTAGGAAACCTCCGGTAAAGCGTTCGCTCACCGACGCCAGCCCGACGCGCGATCGTCTCGATCGCTGCGTCGGGACCGAGTTCGCCGTAGACCTCGCGCGCAGCCCGCAAGATCCGCTCGGCGTTACGAGCAGCGTCGGCCCTTAGCGGCCGATCGCTCACCGTGGTCATCAGACCAGAGTAACTGACAGTTGACTGCTACTTAGCTGGTATCTTAAGCTCGTATAAATGGCAACCAACTGACAGTTAATGGGAAACGCCAATGACCCCAACAGCTTCCGAGTTTCGCTCCGAGACGGACCTTCCGGTCGTGCCAGCTCAGCGGGCCACGCACTGTCCGCTCCGTCCCCCGGCCGAATTCGCCAGCTGGCGAGAAGAGCCTGGCCTTCAACGGGCCATGTGGAACGGCCAACAGGTGTGGTCGGTGAGCCGCTACCAGGACATCAGGGCCGCGCTGGTCGATCCACGGTTGTCGGCGGAGACTCTCCCGGACTTGTTCGACGCGGCGAGCGACAGCACGCTGCCCGTGGTTTTCGCGCGGATCGACGATCCCGAGCATCATCGGTTGCGGCGGATGATGACCAGCCAGTTCACCTTCCGGCGCACCGAGGCGATGCGGCCACAGATCCAGGAATTGGTCGACAAATACCTGGACGCGATGATCGATAAAGGGCCGCCTGCCGACATCGTCAGCGACTTCGGTCTGCCGGTGCCGTCGCTGGTGATCGCGCTGTTGCTGGGTGTCCCTCCCGAAGATCTCGAACTCTTCCAGCACAACACCGCCGCCGGATTGGACGTCCGCTCCACCGACGAGGAACGGGCGCACGCCTTCCTCGAGATGTATGCGTACATCCAGGAGCTGGTCGCGCGTAAGGAGCGCGACCCCGGCGACGACCTGATCAGCCGGCTCATCACCGACTACGTCGCGACCGGCCAACTCGACTACAACACTGTCGCGGTCAACAGCGTGATCATGATGCAGGCCGGCCACGAAACCACCGCCAACATGATCTCGTTGGGCACCGTTGCGCTGCTCGAACATCCGGACGTTTACGAGCGTCTCGGCCAGACCGACGATCCCGCCGTCATCGCCAACGCCGTCGAGGAGCTCCTGCGTTATCTCTCGATCGTGCATGCCCAAGTGGATCGGATCGCAACCGAAGACCTTATTCTCGGCGGCCAGCAGATCCGCGCGGGCGACAGATTATTGATGAACCTGCCGGCCGGAAACTGGGACAGCGAGTTCGTCGACAGCCCTGAGACATTGGACATCGCCCGAAACGCCCGCGGGCATGTCGCTTTCGGCTACGGAACCCACCAGTGCATCGGCGCGAACCTGGCGCGTGTCGAAATGCAGGTGGCATTCGCCACGCTGGCCCGCCGGCTGCCGGGCTTGCAACTGGCGGTGCCCGCAGGCGAGCTGAAGTTCAAAGACGCCGACATCTACGGCATGAAAGAGTTGCCGGTGACCTGGTGACAAACGACATGCGGTTCGACGATCAGGTCGCGGTGATCACCGGCGCGGGTAATGGTTTGGGCAAGCAGTATGCGCTGTTGCTCGCATCGCGCGGCGCACGCGTGCTGGTCAACGACATCGGCGGCTCGGTCACCGGGGCGGGTTCCAGCGCCGACGCGGCTACCGCCGCCGCCGACGAGATTCGCGGGCGCGGCGGCGAAGCCATCCCCGACACCAACAGCGTGACCAGTCCCGAAGGCGGACAGGCGATTATCGACGCCGCTGTGCACGCCTGGGGACGCGTCGACATCGTGATAAACAACGCAGGCATCGTCCGTGACGCGCCGTTCGAAGAGATCACTGCCGACCGACTCGACCCGTTGGTGGACGTTCATCTCAAAGGTGCGTTCTACGTCACGAGACCCGCCTGGAAGCTCATGCGGGAGCGGCGCTACGGGCGAATCCTCAACACCTGCTCGGCGGCGGGACTGCTTGGCGCCGAACGGATGAGCAATTACGGCGCGGCCAAGACCGGGTTGGTCGGCTTGACCCGGGTGCTGGCCGCCGAGGGCGCCGAGGACAACATCAAGGTCAACGCGATCACGCCGATCGCCTACACCCGGATGTTGGCGCATTCGGTCGAAAGTGCCGGCCAGCAGGACGACCCGTCAGCGCAGGCCGTGCTGGATGACCTTGTGGCGCAATATCTTCAGAAGCTGGATCCTGCGCTTGTCGCTCCGGTCGCGGCGTTCCTGACGCACCGGGACTGCCCGGTGTCCGGCGAGATCTACACCGTCGGCGCCGGGCACGTCGCCCGGTTCTTCATCGGCCGCACTAAAGGTTTCTACAGCCCCGCGCTGTCCGTCGAACAAGTCCGTGACCATCTCGGTGAGATCCGCGACGAGGCGGGTTACACAGTTCCGGGCGGGCCGGCCGACGAGATGGCCGCACTGTTCGCGACGATCATGGCCGACCAGACCGGCTGACGGCTAGAGGTGGCCGGCGGCGTAACCCGCTGCTTGGGCCGTCATGCCATTTGCCGGATACGAGTTGTGGGCGAAGCTCGGTAAGGCGCTGGCATCGCCGTTGCAGATCGTGTCGCCGTCGGCGCACAGCTCGAGGGTCTTCGGCGCATACAGCGGACCGATGGTGATCGTCGGCGCGCCGTAGCTCTGCAGCCAGGCCGCCGACGGTTTCCCGAACAGCGTCACTGCGGCGACGTGGTTGGCGATCTCCGGCGGCATCGGCTTGGGCAGGAACGGAACGTATTCAGCAGGCACCCCCGCCGGAATCGACGCCGAGGTGACGAAGCCGGCTACGGCCGCGCCCTGGGAAAAACCGCCGAGCACGATCCTGGTTTTGGGGCAGTTCGCGGCGGTCGCCTCGATATGGCCGGTGGCGTCTTTGATCCCGTCGACGACGCTCTGGGCGAACTCGATGCGATCCGAGAAGTTGCTGCTGGCTTCGTAGTTGACCGGGTACACGTCCAGCGACTTGGGGCCGACAGCGGTGCGCAGTTCGTCGACGAACGGTTCCCCGATACCGCCGACGCCGGGTGGCTCACCAGTGCCGCGGGCGAACACCGCCTCGACGTCCGGGCATGGTTGCGCAGACGCGACCGGCGTGGGCGCGCCCGACAACCCGCCGAGGATCACCAGCGCTGCAAAGAGGACGCGACCGATCTGGCGTACGCACATGATCAACATTGTGGCGTTGTACCCACGAAACTGTCCCGGTACTCCCAGCGTGACCGACGTCGCGGCGTGGGAGTCGCGCCGGATCAGGGTGCCTCTTCCGAATCGTCCAGGACGCTGACGGCTATGCCGTACGGCAAGAATCGGACCTTGCGGCTCGGGTCGGTGTTGTTCCGGTTGGCACGCAGCGCATCGAGTTCGGTGGCGTACACCTCCTCGACGCGGGCCGCGCCGTCGGCGCTCATCGCATAGATCGCCCACACCCCGTCGCCGGCCTCACCGGCGGTCTCCGGCCTGGTCCGGGTGCGCCGCCCCAGGTCTTCGAACAGCGACGACCACCCTGACCGGTCACCGGGCATGGTGAAGAACCGACCCACTCCCTCGAACGCGTCGCGCAAACCCTCGCTCGCGTCGCGGATCACTCGATCCAGGTCCTCAGGATCGAATCCGAACCGTCCGTTGTCGTCCATTGCGCCTCCTGGCAGCTCACACCGATACATCCAGTGTGCGCATATCGACGGGGTCGCGCCACGACTAGTAGCCGTAACCCGGATTCATGTAGGGGTTCTGTGGCATGTACGGGCTCTGCTGCTGGTACGGATTCTGCGGCTGATACGGGTTCTGCTGCTGGTAGGGGTTCTGCGGCTGCTGCTGATTCGCGCCGCCCTGTCCCTCGGGGACCTGCACCGGTATCGGCACCGGCACGAAGGGCAGATTCAGATACGTCGTCGTCATCGCCACTGTCGGCGACGTGCTCGGCGGCGGGGGCGGCGGCGGAGGTGTCGTGCTCGGGGTAGTGCTCGTCGCCGGTGGCGTCGTGGTCGTCGGCTGCTGCGTGGTGGTCGTGACCGGCGCCCTGGTGGTCGGCGGTGGTTCATACGTGGTCACCGGCGACGGTGGCGGCGGCGGCGGCGCTTCGCCGGTCGGCGGCGGCGCTTCAGTGA
>JBAWAV010000708.1:0-3185 GCA_049589475.1 Mycobacterium sp. | reverse complement strand
CGAGTACCAGGACTTCTGCGCCGGATCGGCTTGCCTCAACCGCTGCCGCCGCACCGGCCACGCCATAACCGGCGATTACGACGTCGGCCTCGTGGTCCCATGAGCTGATCGATGACGCCATAACCGGCGTCACGTCGGCATCGGCTTTCATAGCCGCATGGCCGCCGGCATCTCGCCGACCCACTGATGACCCCAGTAGCTGTCGGCCGTTATTTCCTCTGCGGTGTAGAAGGCTTCGTCAACCCTCATGCCGTCGGTGCCGAATTCGATGTCCCAGTCTCCTGGAGCGCGGACGTAGAACGACACCATCTTGTCGTTGGTGTGACGCCCGAGGGTGGAAGACAATTGGAAGCCCTCGGCATTGACTCGATCAAGTGCCTGACCAACCGCATCGAGGCTGTCGACCTCGACCATGATGTGGACCAGGCGTGGGTCACGCTGGTGTGCGGCCGGGACGATGGCCAAGCTGTGGTGCCGTTCGTTGATGCCGAGGAAGCGCACGCGTACCGGTCCGAATTCCTTTGGCAACGGAACACGGAACGCGCCGCGGGAGCGAAAACCCAGCACCTCTGTATAGAAGTCGAACAGCCCGTTGGGGTCTGTCGCCGGCAAGACGACATGACCCAGCCCCTGGTCGCCGGTCACGAATGCCGCGCCGAACGGTGTGACGACCGGGCTATGGTCGAGTACCGCACCGTGAAACACCTCGAGGGTGGTGCCGGCTGGGTCCTCGAAGGCGATCACCTCTTCCACACGACGGGCCTCGGCCTCGTCGGTCGAGAGCTGTTTGAACGGCAGCCCGGCACCGTCGAGGGCTGCCCTGACTCGCTGCAATGCGGGATGATCGCGCACCTCCCAACCGACGGTGAGCACCCGGTCGGAATCCCCGGGCACGACGATCATGCGTGCCGCACGTTCATCCATCCGCAGGTATAGCGCGGAGGAGTCAGGGCCCTTGCCCTCTGCGAAGCCGAGAACGCCGAACGCGAATTGCCGCCAGCGGTCGATATCATTGGTCGAAATGGTTATGTAGCCAAGGCTTTTGAGATCGCTCACGGTATGCCTTCCTAAATCAGCGCACGCAGTGGGCCCTCAGGGGGCTCAACGCCGAGCGAGCTGAGCGCCGACGCGTGGTAGGTGGAGCCGGGAACGTGGATTGCGTGCATCTGGCCGACATGGACGTCACGCCAGTACCGCTGCAGCGGCTTGTCCATGCGCGCGGCGTTACCGCCGGAGCGGGCGAAGATCTCGTCCACCGCCGACACCGCACGCCAAACGGCGCGAACTTGAGTTCGCCGCCCCGCAGCCCGGTCAGCGAAGGACACCTCTTTACCGGCGGCCACCATGTCGTAGATGCGGTCGGCGTTGGACAACAATTCCTGACGGGCAGCGTTGATATCGGCCGCCGCTTCGCCGACGGCGTACATCACGTATGGGTCGTCTTTGATCGCGGTTCCGGTGGCGCCGACGCGCGCACGCTGGTAATCCAGGTGAGCTGCGAGGGCCCCTTCCGCGATGCCGATGGTCGCCGCCGAGATGCCTAGCGGGAACATCGTCGACCACGGCATCAGGTACAAGGGCTCGGTCATGCCGGCCTCCCGCTGCGCGGTGCCGTCCATCACCTTGGTGGCGTCCATCGTCCGATACGTCGGTACGAAGGCGTCTTTGACGATGACGTCTTTGGAACCGGTTCCGCGCAGTCCCACTACGTTCCACGAGTCCTCGACGATGTCGTAGTCCTTCCGCGGCAGGATCATATGCAGCATCTGCGGTGGCATCACTGGTATGCCTTTTTCGTCGCCGCGCATCGCGCCCAGGATGATCCAATCGCAGTGGTCGGTGCCCGAGCTGAACTGCCAGCGGCCGTTGAAGATGTAGCCACCGTCGACCGGCCTGGCCACACCTTGCGGTGCGTAGGGCGACGCCATCCAGGTGTCGACGTCGTCCGCCCAGATCTCCGCGGAGACCTTGGGGTCGGCATAAGCCAGCTGGTAAGGATGCACGCCCACAACGCCGACGATCCAGCCGGCGGCCGGATCCATCGCCGCAGTCGCCATCGTCGTCTCGGCGAATTCGCGTGGATGGACTTCGAACCCTTGGTACTGCTTCGTCTGAAGCAGGCGGATCAAACCGGCTGACTTCATCATCTTGACGGTGTCGTCGGTCAGTCGACCGATCTGTTCGGCTTGGGCGGCCTGATCGCGCATCTGGTCGGCCAAGTCCATCACTCGGTCGAGTACACGTTCGCTCATTATGTCCTCCGGTATCTGGGCCTACTGATGGTCTACCGCAGTACACGGCGTGTCCGCTGCCGATCCCGATGAGCGGGCGGAAAACCTTCTATGTCGAGTACGGTGCCCAATGACCGGGAAACCACCGTGGCAGCCGCACCGTCTTACCTACAGTGGGTCCTTGTGACGCTTGACGAACCTTTGGACGCAGTGGTTGTGGGCGCGGGGTTCGCCGGTCTCTACGCACTACACAAACTGCGTAGTCACGGACTTTCGGTCCGAGTGCTCGAGGCCGCTCCCGATCTCGGCGGAACCTGGTATTACAACCGGTATCCGGGGGCACGTTGTGACGTGGAGAGTGTTGACTACTCGTACTCCTTTTCCGATGAGCTCCAGCAGGAGTGGAACTGGACGGAGAAATACGCCACCCAGGCCGAGATCCTGCGCTACCTGAACTGGGTTGCCGACAGGCTCGACCTACGTCGCGACATCGGTTTCAAAGCCCGTGTGGTCTCAGCGGTGCTCCACACGTCAGGGCGCTACTGGACCTTTACCACCGTCGACGGCGAAGTCCTCAAGGCACGATTCTGCGTGATGGCAACCGGTTCGCTGTCGGCTGCGATGACCCCGGACTTCCCCGGACTGGGAGAATTTGCCGGCGAGATCTATCACACAGCGCACTGGCCGCACGATCCCGTCGATTTCACCGGCAAGCGGGTGGCGGTCATCGGCACCGGATCGTCTGGCATTCAATCGATTCCGATCATCGCGGAGCAGGCCGAGCACCTGTATGTCTTTCAGCGCACCGCCAATTACAGCGTCCCAGCCGGCAATAAACCGTTGTCTGCCGAGGATCTCGACGAGATCAAGGCGACCTACGCCGAACGTCGTCGGTTGTCGTGGCGCAGCGGCGGTGGTTCGCCGCATATCACCGCGCCCCGGCCGACGTTCGAG
>JBAWAV010000707.1:0-2897 GCA_049589475.1 Mycobacterium sp. | reverse complement strand
GTGTAGCGCACCGGCAGCCGGGTGATGTGGGCCGCGGGCAGCTCTTTGGGGTCGGTCTGCCACTGCTTGGCGGTGTAGTGCTTGACGAACGCCTCGTACAGCGGGCGGCCGATCAGCGAGATCGCCTTCTCTTCGAGGTTCTGCGCGTCGGCGGTCTCGATCTCGGCGGCCTGCTCGGCGATCAGCGCCCTGGCCTCATCCGGCGTGAAGTACCGGCCGAAGAACTGCGACACCAGGCCCAGGCCCATCGGGAACTGGTAGGCCTGCCCGTCATGCATGGCGAAGACCCGGTGCTGGTAGCCGGTGAAGTCGGTGAACTGTCGCACGTAGTCCCACACCCGCTTGTTCGAGGTGTGGAACAGGTGCGCGCCGTACTTGTGCACCTCGATACCGGTCTGCGGGTCCGCCTCGGAGTAGGCGTTGCCGCCGATGTGCGGCCGCCGCTCGACGACCAGCACCCGCTTGCCGAGTTCAGTAGCCACGCGCTCGGCAAGCGTCAGGCCGAAAAATCCAGAGCCGACGACGAAGAGGTCAAAGCGACCGGAAAGGAAAGTCATCGGTTGCCTAGGGTATCGGACTGCGAGACCGCAGCCCGCTTGGCGGCGGCGTTGCGCGGGGGTCTTCTACATAAGAGGTGCAGATACCCGCGTTGTGCCTGATGGTTGAACGCATTTCGGTGACGAAGGTCGCGATTGCCTCACGATTCGATCTCGTCACTCCAGTAACAACATTCACGTAAGTACCATCGGACACGTACCCGGAGAACCACTCACCGGGCACCGTGCGGGCCCCGGCCCGCACGAGACCGCATAGTCCAGATTGAGGAGACTTCCGTGCCGAACCGACGTCGACGCAGGCTCTCGACAGCCACGAGCGCGTTCGCCGCTCTGGCGGTCGCGAGTCCGTTTGCTTACATCGCCATTTCCAGCGTGGCAGCCGACATCAAGCCGGCGCCCGAACACCACGAGTTCGTCCGCGCCGCATCGATGACCGACCTGCCCGGCGAGCTGATGGGCGCGCTGTCGCAGGGGTTGTCCCAGTTCGGGGTCACCCTTCCGCCGATCCCGGCCCTGACCGGTGTGACCAGCCCCGACAGCACATCACTGCCGGGCTTCGGCAGCTCCGGCCTGGCCTCGCCCGGCTTGACCAGCCCAGGTCTGACGAGCCCGGGCCTGACCTCACCCGGTCTCGCCACCCCAGGCCTGACCAGCCCGGGCCTAACGCCCGGCGCGACCCCCGGACTGGCCACCCCCGGACTCGCCACCCCTGGCGCGACTGCCGGGTTGACGCCCGGCGCGACTCCGGGCCTCACCGACCCGTCGCTGGCCAACCCCGGCCTGACCAGCCCGGGCGGTTTGACGCCGGGCCTGACCAGCCCGACCGGCTTCGGCGGTGCGGGAGCCAGCCCGAGCGAACTGCCGATCAGCGACCCGATCGGGCTCGACCCCGGCGCGGGCGGCACCTATCCGATCCTCGGCGACCCATCGCTTGGGGCCGCTCCGGCGCCCAGCGGCGGTCTGGTCAGCGACATGATGAGTGCCGCCAATCAACTGGGCGCAGGCCAGGCGATCGACTTGCTCAAGGGCATGATCATGCCGGGGCTCATGAACGCGGCGCATGGCGCGGCCGCGCCGGTTCCGCCACCCGTACCGGCGCCGATTCCGTAGTCGCGACTCGGCTTCTTGGGATTGCCACCCGAACGGCACCGCAGAAGCGGGACGCTGCCCCCCCTCAGCGCCTCCCAAGCTCTGCGGTGCCGTTGCCGTGCCGCATCACTTTGTTCACTTAAGTAGCGTGTCGAATCATTTGCACCACGAGACACATACGTAACATCGGTTCGTGCCGTCCCGCCGTCCCGCGCCGACGATGTTGTTCACCGCCATCGCGGCGACCGTCGCCATCCTGCCGTGGGCGGCCGGACCGGGCACCGGGCATCGGGAACAGCCGGTCCGCACCGGCGATGCGCAGCTCACCCAGCAGCCGCTGGTCGGCCTCGGCGGTGGCGTCACGATCCGCGAAATCAGGCAACACACACCGTTTTCCATGGTCGCGCTGACCGGCGGCGACCTCACCGACACCTCCGCGCGGATCCGGGCCCGGCACGGCGACGGGTCCTGGGGCCCGTGGTACTCGACCGAGACACTGCTCAGCTCGAGCGGCCACGGCTCGCACGGCACCGATCCGGTGTTCGTCGGCAAGACCACCACGGTGCAGATCGCCGTCCACCGCCCGCCCGGAGCGCCGCAGACCACCTCGCCGAAGCACACCCCCGACCCGGGCCTCGGCTATATCCCGGTCACCGCGGAACAACCTCTGGCGCAGAACATTTCGGCGATCTTGATCTCGCCGCCGCAGGCACCGGCCGACACCCAGTGGACGCCGCCCACCGCCGTCATCGCCGCGGGTCAGGCGCCCAACATCATCGCCCGCGCACAATGGGGCGCCGATGAAGCGGTGCACTGCGGAAACCGGCCGTTCGATCAGCCGATCCGCGCGGCGGTGGTCCATCACACCGCCGAGAGCAACGACTACCAGCCGCAGGACTCGGCGGCGATCGTGCAGTCGATTTACGCCTACCACACCCAGATCCTGGGCTGGTGCGACATCGCCTACAACGCGCTCGTCGACAAGTACGGCCAGGTGTTCGAGGGCAGGGCCGGCGCGCTGACCGGGCCGGTGCAGGGCGACCACACCGGTGGCTTCAACCGGGACAGCTGGGGTGTGGCGATGATCGGTAACTTCGACGACGTGGCGCCGACGCCGATGCAGCTGCAAACCCTCGGCCGGTTGCTCGGCTGGCGGCTGGGACTCGATCACATCGACCCCAAGGCGATGGTCGCGCTGCCGTCGGCGGGCGGGGAGAACACCAACTTCCCGCTCAACACCATGGCGATGCT
>JBAWAV010000706.1:0-7200 GCA_049589475.1 Mycobacterium sp. | reverse complement strand
GTGCTGCGCGGTCTGGCCACCACCCGGGTGCCGTGGGGCAACATGTACGAGTTCATCAACCTGACCTGCTTCTGCGGGCTGGTCGCCGGCGCGATCGTGCTGCGTCGTCCGCAGTACCGCCCGCTGTGGGTGTTCCTGCTGCTGCCGGTGCTGATCTTGCTGACGGTGTCCGGACGCTGGCTGTACACCAACGCCGCGCCGGTGATGCCTGCGCTGCAGTCGTACTGGCTGCCCATCCACGTCTCGGTGGTCAGCCTGGGCTCCGGGGTGTTCCTGGTCGCCGGGGTGGCCAGCATGCTGTTTCTGCTGCGAACGTCGCGGCTCGGTGAGCCCGACGCTCGGGGCGGCTTGGCTCAGGTGGTGCAGCGGCTGCCCGACGCGCAGACACTGGACCGGATTGCCTACCGGACCACCATCTTCGGGTTCCCGGTCTTCGGCTTCGGGGTGATCTTCGGCGCCATCTGGGCCGAGGAGGCCTGGGGCCGGTATTGGGGCTGGGATCCCAAGGAGACCGTCGCGTTCATCGCCTGGGTGGTGTACGCCGCCTACCTGCATGCCAGGTCGACGGCGGGCTGGCGGGACAGGAAAGCCGCCTGGATCAACGTCGTCGGCTTCGTGGCCATGGTGTTCAACCTGTTCTTCGTCAACCTGGTGACCGTCGGCCTGCACTCCTATGCCGGGGTGGGCTAGGTCACGATCAGCAGGCTCTCAGCAACGCTGCGATATGTTCGGGTCAGCAGGGCTGCTCGTTAACGACGCGACCCCAGGGTCGCGACAAGGGGAAATTTCACGTGACTGACCATCCGACGCATGGCGCGAATGCGGGAGCGTCGCGCGGTCGTGAAGACCATCCGACGACCGAATTGCCGCCACATCCGCCGGCACCACCGCCGGCCGCGGAGCCGCAGACCCGGGCGTTCGCCGGGTTCCGCACCGAACGCCGCTTCAGCGACAACGCGACGCAGAACGCGCAGCTGCCCGGAACCCGCGAGGAACCCCGGGCTTGGGCGGCCACGCCGTACCAGGGAATGCCCCGCGTCGTCGAATCCGACGACGCACCCCGACGGGTGTACGGCAACTACGGCGGACCGCCGGCCCCGGCCGACGCCGGATTGTCGCAGGCGTCGATGCCGCCTCCGCGCTATCCCGAGTTGTCCACCAGCACGTTGCTGCGCCACGTCAAGCCGGCGCCGACGGAGGGCTGGCGCCGGTGGCTGTTCCGCCTGTCCGGGCAGCTGGTCAACGTCGGCGAAAGCCAGCGGACGATGCGGTACAACGACCTCACCGTGCAGGTCAACAAACCGCTGCGGGGTTGCTACCGGATCGCGATGCTCTCGCTGAAGGGCGGCGTCGGAAAAACCACCATCACCGCCACGCTGGGTTCGACGTTCGCGTCGATTCGCGGCGACCGGGTGGTGGCCGTCGACGCCAATCCCGACCGCGGCACGCTGAGCCAGAAGGTGCCGCTGGAGACGCCGGCCACGGTGCGGCACCTGCTGCGCGACGCCGAAGGCATCGACCGCTACAGCGATGTCCGCAGCTACACCTCGCAGGGCCCCAGCCGGCTGGAAGTCCTTGCGTCGGAAAGTGATCCGGCGATGTCGGAGGCGTTCAGCGCCGAAGACTACGCGCGGACCCTGGAGATCCTCGAGCGCTTCTACGGTCTGGTGCTCACCGACTGCGGCACGGGGCTGCTGCATTCCGCGATGACGTCGGTGCTGGACAAGGCCGACGCACTGGTCGTGGTCAGCTCGGGTTCGATCGACGGCGCGCGCAGCGCCTCGGCCACGCTGGACTGGCTCGACGCCCACGGCCGCGAGGATCTGGTCAGCAATTCGATTGCGGTGATCAACGCGGTGCGACCGCGATCAGGCAAGGTCGACATGCAGAAAGTTGTGGACCACTTCTCGCGACGTTGCCGCGCCGTGCGCCTGGTGCCGTTCGACCCGCACCTCGAGGAAGGCGCCGAGGTCGACCTGAACCGGTTGAAGCGGGAAACCCGGGAAGCGCTCATCGAGCTGGCAGCCGTTGTCGCCGACGGTTTCCCGAGCGATCAGCGCCGCTCCAACGAGCACTTCATCTAGCACGCCCTGCGACGACTCGGGCCGAACCGGCCCGGGAGAGGAGCCGGGCAATCAATCTAGGAGCGCGGATTGTTGTCGCCGTGGCTCAACCGCCACAAGAAGTCCGGATCGTCGTCGGGTCCGATCACGCGACTCTTCGGGCGGGTGACCTGTGAACGGGCCGCCCGCCAGCCGACGTAGACCAGAGTCCCGAGAGCCAGGACCAGGAGCAGGTAGAGCACGCAACACCTCCTTGGTCCGAATATACGCGGCGACCTAGGCTCGCACTGTGTCAAACGGAACGAGCCCCGCCGGCCGCGCAGTCGTGAGCGTTCTGCTCTACGCCGCCGCCCGAGTCGCGTTGGTGGTGGTGCTCGCCGCGGTCATCTACTGGACCGGCCGTTCTCTGGGCGTGCGGGAGTTCCCGATCGTCGTCGCCGCGCTGTTCGCTCTCGTCATCGCGATGCCGCTGGGCTTCTGGCTTTTCGGTCCGCTGCGACGGCGGGCCACCGCGGGCATCGACGCGGCCACTGAACGCCGCCGCCGCGACCGCGAGCAGTTGCGGGCCAGGCTGCGCGGTGAAGCGCCGCCCGAGGACGCTCCCGACACGTCGGGCTGATTGCGCGGGCGTGTCAACGTTGCTTGACACGCCTTGAAGCGTCAAGTTATCTTGACACGTGTGAGCGACTTCTCCGACCTCTCGTTGGGTCCCGCCACCGACGCCGCGGGCAGTGCCGACCCCGCCGTCGGCCTGCGCGCAGTGCGTGCACTGCAGCGGCTGCAAGAACGGTTGGAGGCGATCCACGTCGAAAATGCCCGCGAGCAGGGCTGGAGTTGGCAGGCCATCGCCGGTGCGCTCGGGGTCAGCCGGCAGGCGGTGCACCAGAAATACAACCGGAGGAGATGACCGATGGTTTTCGAGCGCTTCACCCGCAATGCTCGGGTCGCGGTCACGCTGGCTCAGGAAGAGGCCCGCGAACTGTGCGATCGCGAAACCGGTTCGCAGCACTTGCTTCTCGGAGTCATGCAGTCCGCGGACGATGGTCTGTCGGTGGTGTTGAATGGCTACGGGTTGACGGCCGAGGTGGTGCGGGCCCGGTTGGCCGAAACCTCAACCGGCGACCGATCATTCGACGAGGACGCCGACGCGCTGAGTGCCATTGGTATAGACCTGCGGGCCGTTCGCGACAGCATAGCCCGCACCTTCGGCGGCGATGCTTTTGACAATGCGCTGTCACGTTCGGGTCGACGCCGTCGGTCACGAGGGCGTATCCCGCTCAGTCACGGGGCCAAAAAAGTGCTAGAGCTTGCTCTGCGAGAAGCATTGGTGCACAAGGACAACGAGATCCGCAGCGAACACCTGTTATTGGGGATTATGCAAGGGGGCGACGAAGCGGTGATTTCCTTGATCACCGAGCACGTCTACACCGCGCAATTACGCGCCTCAATCATCAAGCTGATGGATAAGGCAGCGTAACTCGTGGCCGTTCGTCGAGTGTGCGTCGACGGCGACGACACGCCGACGGCTCACGCCCTGTGTGCACGCTCGAAGCCCTGAACGCAGAGTCGAATGCGGTTCAGGCGGCCACAGTCAATGCGGCGGCCACTGCGATCGACCAGACCAGCATCGTCAGACCGGTGTCTCGCAACACCGGGATCAGCTCGCGGCCGATCCGCCCGGATCGCACCGGGGCCGCGGCGCGCAGCGCCAGCGGCGTGGCTACCAGGCCCACCGCGCACCACGGGGTGGCTACCGTCAACGCCAGCGTCAACACCGCGGCGGCGGCCAGCAGCGACTGGTAGAAGATCCGCGTCCGCCGGTCGCCTAGGCGTACCGCCAGGGTGATCTTCCCGGACTGCGCGTCGGTCGGGATGTCTCGTAAGTTGTTGGCCACCAACACTGCTGACGACAAAGCGCCCGTCGCCACCGCCAGCACCGCGCCGACCCAGTCCACCCGCAACGCCTGGGTGTACTGCGTGCCCAGCACCGCGACCAGTCCGAAGAACACGAACACCGCGACCTCGCCGAAACCTGCGTAGCCGTAGGGCTTCGCGCCGCCGGTGTAGAGCCAGGCGCCGGCGATGCACAACGCGCCGACCGCGATCAGCCACGGCGCGCTGGTCAGCGCGAGCGCCAACCCGGCCACCGCGCCGATACTCAAGCTCGCGATGGCCACTGCCCGCACCGCGTGTGGGGTCGCCAGCCGCGACCCCACCAGCCGCAACGGGCCCGCCCGGTCGTCGTCGGTGCCGCGGATGCCGTCGGAGTAGTCGTTGGCGAAGTTGACCCCGATGATCAGGGCAACCGCGACGGCCAGGGCGAGCAGCGCCTTCCACCAGACGGCGCCGTGCAACCAGGCCGCGCCGCCGGTGCCGGCGATCACCGGGGCGATGGCATTGGGAAGGGTTCGCGGTCGCGCGCCGGCGATCCACTGCGCAAGACTGGCCACCCTGTGATCGTTCCATGCCCGTGCCCGACAACAATGGCCGTGTGATCGGAGTGATCGGCGGCAGCGGCTTCTACACGTTCTTCGACTCGGCCGCGCGCAGCGTCAGCCTGGACACCCCATACGGTCAGCCCAGCGGCCCGGTCACGGTCGGCATGGTGGGGGAGCACGAGGTGGCGTTCCTTCCCCGTCACGGCGCCGAGCACCGCTTCCCGGCCCACAAGGTGCCGTATCAGGCGAACATGTGGGCGCTGCGGGCGCTGGGAGTGCGGCAGGTCTTCGCCCCGTGCGCGGTCGGCAGCCTGACGCCCGACCATGGACCCGGCAGCATCGTGGTGCCCGATCAGTTGGTGGACCGCACCCGCCACCGCGCCGACACCTATTTCGACTCCGGCGCGGCGCATGTCTCTTTCGCCGACCCGTACTGCCCGACGCTGCGCGCGGCGGTCAGCGGCCTGCCCGGTGTCGTCGACGGCGGCACCATGGTCGTCATCGAGGGTCCGCGGTTTTCCACCCGCGCAGAAAGCCGGTGGTTCGCCGCGGCGGGCTTCACGCTGGTCAACATGACCGGCTATCCGGAGGCAGTACTCGCCCGCGAACTCGAAATATGTTATGCAACAATAGCTTTGGTGACCGACCTGGATGCCGGGATCGACGAGGGTGCTGGCGTCAAGGTCGACGAGGTGGTCAGCGAATTCGAGAAGAACATCGGCCCGTTCAAGAAATTGGTGCGCGAGGGGATAGGCCAGGTCGGCGGCGACCACACATGCACGGAGTGCCTGTCGCACACCGGAGTTCTGCTTCCGTTCGACGAGGCGTGACGGCTCAGCTGGCCTTCGCTTCTTGCTGTTTCCCCTCGTCGGCGGGTGGCCGCGGTGGGCGTCCTCGGCGCAGCGATTCGATCAGGTCGCGATAGGGCCCGACCAGGTAGACGGTGTCGTCGCCGTGCAGCCGGGCGTCACGCCGCGGGTGCAGCTTGAGCAGCCCATTGGATGTCGTGATCGCGATGACCCGGGTGTGGGTGGACAACTCGTACATGCGCAGCCCGTCGAGCTCGCTGCCGGCGGCCACCTGCATACCGCCGACCACGAACGAGCGTTGACCGACCGAGAACGTGCCCAGCACCTGCAGGCCGATCGCCCCGCCGATGAACCAGGGCGCGGCCAGCTCGACCGTGGACCGGACGTTCTCGAAACCGAATCGCTGCGCGACCGCGAAGCCCAGCGTGCGGTCGTACACCCGCAACACCAAAGGAACTTGCGTCCAGTGCTCCCGGGTCGCGGTTCTCGTGCCCAGCATCTCGGTCAGCACGATGCCGGTTTCGATGTTGATCATGTCATCGCGCGTCAGCACTGCCACCGAGCGGGCTCGATCCACCCGCGCCGCCTTCAGTGTCTGGCGCAACGTGGCGTCACCGAAGATCACCGGAACGTCGAGGTCGCGCACCGCCGACAGGAAGCGGTTCTCCTCGTCCAGTTCGATCACCGCGACGTCGTATCCGGCGGCGGTCAGGTCGCTGACCACGCGCATGCCCAGGGCGCTCAACCCGACGACGACGATGTGGTTGCGCAGATGACGCACCCTGGGGCGCGCCGAGGCGAACACGAATCGGCGCGACAGCAGGACGTCGGCGACGAACGAGACCAACAACGCGGTGGTGGTCACACCACTGAACATCAGCATCGTCGAGAACGTGCGCAGCCAGGTGGGCTGGTTGACGAAGCTGAAATCGCCGTAGCCGGTGGTGGTCATCGTCTCGACGGTGAAGTAGAACGCGTCGATCCAGCCCATGGTGGGCGGCGCTTGGTAGCCGAAGCGCAAAATGATCGTCGAGCTGATCAAGACCACCATCGTTGCCGCCACGACCGGATAAAACGTCGGGTTGAAGTCGCTCAGCACACCCCGGACACCGTCGACCACTCGTCGCGGCCACGGCCTGCCGGTACGCGTGCGCGTCGCGCCGGGAATCCTGATGCCCTGGGCGGCGATCTCGTCGGCGGTGCCGATCATGATCGCCGTGTCGCCCCGGTGCACCCGTTGATCGCGGCCGGGACACACATCCATCTCGCCGGGGTCGGGCGAATTCTGGCAGTGGATGACCGCCACTGGGGCGAGGTCGCCGTAGAGTTCCCGCAGCGTCGCTTCGCGGGACGCCGTGGTGCCTGAGACGACGAATTCGATGCCGGCCGCATCGAACCGGTGGGTGGTCTGCGCCAGGCATGCTTCCACGACTGACGGTGCGGCAAGATCGGCGACGTCCAGGGTCGCGCCGGGCCCGTCGTCGTCGGCCACCGCTTCACGCAGCACATCGTTGGCAACCCTGGCCACCACGCGCACGTCGGGGTTGGCCTTTCTTGCCAGCAAAGCGATTTCGAGGTTTCGCGCGTCGTCGTTTCCGGCGCAGACGACGGCAAGCGCGTGCGATACGTCGTTGAGCGTGAGTTCACCGGCTACGCCGGCCTCGGACGTCTCCGCGTCGAGCAGCCGCACGACGGTCGCGCCGGCGTTTTTCAGCTCGTCGGCGATCGTCGTGGCAAGCGCGTCGTCACCGCTGACAATGATGTGGCGGTGCATGCTCAGTCCACGACTACGGGTCGGTTCACCAGGGCATTATGTCATCCGGGTTGATTCTGCCAGCCGTACCAGGGCCGGCCGGTCGACCTTGCCGATGCCGCGCATCGGCAAGGCGT
>JBAWAV010000705.1:0-4209 GCA_049589475.1 Mycobacterium sp. | reverse complement strand
GGCGAACTTCCCACCAACACCGACGGCGGCGGGCTGTCGGCGTGCCACCCGGGCCAGCGGGGGTTGTTCCTGCTGGTCGAGGCGGCCCGTCAGCTACGCGGCGAGTGCGGACCGCGGCAGGTGCCCGACGCCCGGATCGCCTGTGTCAGCGGCACCGGCGGCTGGTTCTGTTCCAGCGGCACAATGATTCTCGGCGCCGAGGAGCCGTAGGTGACCAGTTTCGGGAACACGCGCGAGATCCTCGAATACGCGGCCGCCACCCACGGCGATGTCGAAGCCTACGTCGAGCCCGGGGCGCGAATCACGTTCGCCGAGTGGATCGGCCGGGCCCGTGGTGTGGCCGCCCAGTTCGCCGACCTCGGCGTCGGTAAGGGCGACGTGGTCATGCTGTGGCTGCCGTCGGGCATCGACTACGCGACGTGTTACGCAGCCGCGGCCATGATTGGAGCGATCACCACCGGGCTGAACCCGCGGCTGGGTCGTCGGGAGATCGAATCGATTCTGCAGCAAGCGGATCCGGCGTTGGTCATCGCCGACGGCCGGCTTGGTGCGCTACCCGACACCGGGCATCGGCTGCTGTCGCGGGATGCGCTGTGCAGTGACACGTCGTGCTCGGCGCCGCCCCCGGTGGAGTTGAACCGCCTGGACCTGGTGGCATTGATCTTCACCAGTGGCACGACGGGCACGCCGAAGGGCGCGGCTTTCGATGCCGACCGACTGGCCGCGGGCGCGGCAGCATCAGGAGTGATGAGCGCGCCCTACGACAGACGTCTCACCTCGACACCGTTTTCCCATGCCGGCTACATGTTCAAGCTCTGGGATCAGTTGGTGTTGGGCAGCACGCTGGTGGTACCACCGACACCGTGGTCAGCTGACGGCATGTTCGACGTGCTCCGCGACGAGCGGGTCACCGTGGCGGGCGCGGTGCCGGCCCAGTGGGCCAAGCTGCTCGACGTCGATGGAGTGAGCCCGCAGGCATTGCCGCACTTGCGGATCGGGGTGGTGGCCACCGCTCCGGCACCGCCCGAGCTGGTGCGACGGGTCGCGGAGAGTATCGGTGTCCCACTGGTCGTGCGGTACGCGATGACCGAGTGTCCGACCATCTGCGGGACCGAACCGAACGATCCCCCCGAGGTTCAGTTCCGCACCGTGGGGCGGCCCGCCGCGGGAATGGACCTGCGGATCGGATCCGACGGCGTGGTCGAGGTGCGCGGCCCGTGTGTGATGCGTGGCTACTGGCGTAATCCGAAACTCACCGCAGAGGTGCTGCGCGACGGGTGGCTGCGTACCGGCGATATCGGCGCGCTCGGCGCCGACGGCAACCTTACGCTCGTCGGGCGCAGCGGCGACATGTACATCCGCGGTGGCTATAACGTCCATCCCGGCGAGGTGGAGCGCGCGCTTTCCGGTCACGCTGCGGTGAAACATGCCGCCGTAGTGGGGCGCTCGGCCCCGGTGATAGGCGAGATCGGCGTCGCGTGTGTCGTGCCGGCGGACGCTGCCAGGCCGCCGACGCTGGCTGACTTGCGAACTCACGTGGCCGACGAACTGGCCGATTACAAGGCCCCCGACGAACTGCTCATCATCGATGAACTGCCGCTGACACCAATGCTCAAGCCGGACCGACTGGCCCTGCGGGAGCTGATCACGTTGCGCGACCGAGATATTCAACGACGTAGGCCGGCAGGATGAGAGGAATCGCGATATGCGAAAACACGACGGACGAGTAGCGTTCATCATCGGCGCGGGACGAGGTCAGTTTCGTGTTAGCACTCTTTGGATCGCAGCCCAAAGCGTCCGCGAGTTCGGTCGATGATGATCGCCGGCGTGCGGTTGAGTTGGTATCCGTGGACGGACACCGGCTTCCCGAGCCTGCCGGCCCATGGGCTTATCGCGAACCACGATTTGCTCGACGCTTTCGCACGCGAGTACGCCAATAACCCCCACCTCACTAACACCGGCGAGACGTGCCAGGTCGGCGCCGAGATGCAAGACTTCTTCCTGGTCTGGTTGCAGAGCCGCCTGTCGAATATCGTCGCCGGAACCGAGCGTGCCCCAGCGCCGTACAAACTGAACGTATTCACTGCTGAGGGGCTGGGTACCGCCCAGTGGCTGGCCCACCTGATCGGCTACTACGCCTCGGTGTGGCTGCGCGTTCAGTGGATTGAGTTCGATGGGCCGCGAATCAGAAACCTTCGCACTCTGAGCGATCGCTTCTTCTCGATGATCTACCGCCACGAACTCGACCCCGCCCGTGAAATCGCGTTGCGCGGCAGCGACGCCGATGTCATCGAGTTCAGCCGGGATTTGTTGCGCAAGAACAGACCCCGACCCATCCCCGGCCACTTAATCGCCCGCCTACTGCGAACACGCAGACTCACCGCGAAGCTGTACCGGGAGCCCGGAGAGGTGGGCATCTTTGCATTCAACGCCGGCTTCCTACATCACATCCTGCCGCCCAGTCTCAATTCACCAAGGGACGCAAGACCGTTCACTGAGCCGTACTACACCGGAGACTCCCACCAGCTTTTCGATGCCCACTTTGCGCTTCCCGAACAGCCCTTCCTCACCCAGGCGCGCAAGGCCTTTGCCGCAGTGAGCTCCGCGGGCGGCGACGTTGCTGATCGACTGGACGAAGTCATCAACGGACGCCCAGGTGAGCAAGCTCTGCTGTGGCGCCAACAGAATTGGGACACCGTCGCCGCCGCCTTGTATCGGGTCGGCATTCCCGGCGGGACGGTATATCGAGGTTTCGATCAGCCTCAATACGATCGGCTCTTGGCGTGGACGTCGTACTCGGTGATGCACAACGTGGCCAATGGCTACAACGCATTGTCGGCCTATGCGAGCGGCAACGCCGACCTTGCGCGCCAACAGATCATTTCGCGCACGCTGTGGTGGGGCTTCATCTACAGCTACCTGCTCGGCGCGACCGATCGGCGTCATGACCAGGTCGACCTGAGGGTTTCTCTCCCGCGATTCATCCCGACCACTTGACTGGGCGCCGCCCGGCTGCGGACGTTCGGTGCCCGCCGCAGTTTCGATCGTCATCTCCGCAAGACTAATGCATTGACATTAATCTCGGCCGCTGCGATGCTGGCGTGGCGTGCGTCACAACACGTTGCAAAGAGATCTGCCAGCACACCGTAGGAGCGAATATGCCGGAAGCCGGTACGGCGTCGGACGGTCCGCTGGCCGGCCTCGTGGTCGTCGACCTCTCGACGACGCTGCCCGGCGCACAGGCGACGCAGTTCCTCGCCGATTGCGGCGCCGAGGTGATCATGGTCGAGCCGCCCGAAGGTAGTCCGCTGCGCGAGCTCGCCGGCTGGCCCGCCCTGCTCCGCGGCAAGCTCAGCGTGACACTGGACCTGCACGACGACGCCGATCTGCAGCGACTGCGTGCTTTGTTGCGCCGCGCCGACGTCATGGTGAACACGATGCGGCCGACCACGGCTGAGCGCATCGGACTTACCCACGACGCGTTGTCGAAGGCGTACCCGCGACTTGTCGTGGCGACGATCACGGGCTGGGGGTCGACCGGGCCGTTTCGCGACTACAAAGGCTGGGAGGCCCTGGTGATGGCGAAGACGGGAGTGATGCACGAAAAGCGCGGACTGACGACAAGGCCGGGACCGGCTTACACCACGTTCTCCTACGCCTCGTGGGGAGCCGCCCACGCCGCTGTGCAGGGCGTGCTGGCCGCGCTCCTTGAGCGGGAAAGCAGCGGGCGCGGCCAAACCGTCGAAACCAACCTGGTCACCGGCATGGGTTCGATGGATCCGTACAACTGGTTCTACGAGATGGTGCTCGAACGGTATCCGGGCGCCTTCGAGCCGATGGACGCCGCCTACGACGATCAGGGTCGGCCGCAGGCCTACCTCATCTACGCGCTGCTGGTGTGCCCCACCAAGGACGGCCGCTGGTTGCAGTTCGCGCAGGTGTCGCCGAAGCTGATCGGCGCCTGGCTGACGGAACTTGACCTGTTGGGTGAGCTCGCCGACCCGAAGTGGCAGGGCTTTCCGATGCTGCGTACCCCGGAACTGCGTACCGAGTGGTGGGACATGATGATCGAGCGGGTCGGGGCCCGCACGCTCGCCGAATGGCAACAGGCCATGACGGAGAACCTCGACCTGAGCGGTGAACTGTTCCGGAGTTCCGAGGACTCGCTGAACCACCCGCAGACCGTTCACGAAGGCCGCGTCACCACCG
>JBAWAV010000704.1:0-1767 GCA_049589475.1 Mycobacterium sp. | reverse complement strand
TCTCACGGGCATGGCGTCGTTCGTGAGTGCCACTGCGCTGACGCCGGTGACCGCTTACCGCCTCGACAAGCTATACCAACCGGCATAAAGATTGACTCATCGGCACTGCTTTCCCCGTCATGGCGGGCGCAGGCCCGCCATCCACGACTTCGCTGTGCGCACCAAGCACAGTCGTGGATGCCGGCCTCCGCCCATAGGCGCTAAAAAATCCGCGGCATTCGTTGGTACTCCCGCTTCTTCCTTGGCGGTTCGTGCAAATGCCTTCGCAGCCGTGGCCTGGCGGCCAGCAGCTCGGCGAAACCAGGCTGCGGTATGATGGCTTGGAGGAATGAGCGGGCGAGCTGGACCAGCCCACGCCACACCCCGGGACGGGTCAGCCGGCAGAGGCCCAGCGGGGAGAGTCCTCCAGCGCATCGATCGATGGCTGGAGCAAGAACAGCATCAGCAGACGGGCCAGCAGATACGGCTTGGCGGACCGCTCGTCGATGCCGGGCGGACCATGCAGCCCGATCACGCTCTTCAATCGTTTGAAGCCGAGTTCGATCCGCCACCGCAGCCGATACAGCGCCAGCACGTCGTCGGTGGAGAATTCGGCCGCGTCCAATGAGGTCAGCACGATGAACCAGTCGGCGGCATCCAGCGTCTGTCGCGAGACCTGCGAGCCGTCCTTTTGCGCCTGCCGGCGCGCCTTGCGCCGGCTTTCCGCCGCCGCGGCCTCCGACTTGCGCACGGCGATCAGGCGCAACCGCAGCGGCGGGGCCGACTTGCGGGCGATCCATACCGGCCGCTCGATGCGTGCGTCCAGCGTGTCGCGCAAGGTGGCAATCAGATCAAGCGCGTCGCCGGCGGCGTTGGCCAGCCAGCGGGCACTCTTCCAGCCGGCCCGCAGCACCACGTCGCCGCCATCGTTCAGCACCGTGGCAATGCGGTCGGCTTGGACATGCACCCGATCGGCGATCCGGATCTCCCCGCGTAGCACCGGGATACGGTCCAACTGCTCGGCGGCGTGCTCGTCGGTCAGTACAAACTGACCGAACCGCTCGGCCGCCAGTTCGAACACGCTATGGATGCGCCACAGCCCGTTCCGCCGCTTCGCCTCCCGCCCGGCTTTTGGCACCGTCGTGGCATCGATCAGCCGGATCGGCCGGCCGCGACTGGCGGATGGTGCATGCGCGGCCAGCAAGACGCCGATCAGGTGGTTCAGCCAGCTGCCGCACTGTCGCAGCCGATACAGCAGCGCCGGGTTGGACAGATCGGCCAGTTCGACCGCCGACGCCCAGGCCACGGTCGAACGCAGGCCCCAGTCGCCAAGGCAATAGGCGAGGACCAGGCGCAACAGCACCACGGCGCTGGACACTTTGCGGCCCCAGACAAACGCCTTGGTCTGCTTCGCACTGTCCGCCAACGCCGCGGCTCCGCCGAGGCGCTCGATGATGCCGGTCCAGTCTTCGTTCAACAGCGATTCGCGAGTCATCCGATGGTTGAATCCGCCATTGCCTCGCCACAGAAGCCGGATTGTTGCATGGCAGGGATTCGCGCCATGCCGAGCTGCCCGATGCCCTCGGCCGGCATGCGAAGCTGCCGCGACATTTTTTAGCGCCTATGGGCCTCCGCCGGCATGACGACGTGGGCACCGCGCCGGCATGACGACGTGGGCACCGCGCGGGCATGACGACGTGGGCACCGCGCCGGCATGACGACGTGGGCACCGCGCCGGCATGACGACGTCGGCACCGCGCGGGCATGACGACGTGGGCACCGTCGGTG
>JBAWAV010000703.1:0-1940 GCA_049589475.1 Mycobacterium sp. | reverse complement strand
TCAGCGACCGCGGTATCGCCAACGGCGACACCGTAGTTCTTTACGGCGGCAACAACAATTGGTTCGCCGCGTACGCGTACTGGTACTTCAAGCTGTACGGCCACGAGGACGTCAAGCTGCTCGACGGTGGCCGCAAGAAGTGGCAACTCGACGCGCGGCCGCTGTCCAGCGAGGCGGTCAGCCGGCCCGCCACGAGCTACACCGCCAAGTCGGCGGACAACTCGATCCGCGCGTTCCGCGACGAGGTACTGGCCGCGATCCACCAGAAGAACCTGGTCGACGTGCGCTCACCGGACGAGTTCTCCGGCAAGATCCTGGCACCGGCGCACTTGCCGCAGGAGCAGAGCCAGCGACCCGGCCACATCCCGGGGGCCATCAACGTGCCGTGGAGCAAGACCGCGAACGACGACGGCACCTTCAAGACGGACGACGAGTTGGCCAAGCTGTACGCCGACGCCGGGCTGGACGGCCAGAAGGAAACCATCGCCTACTGCCGGATCGGCGAGCGGTCCTCGCATACCTGGTTCGTCCTGCAGGAATTGCTCGGACATCACAACGTCAAGAACTACGACGGCAGTTGGACGGAATACGGCTCCCTGGTTGGAGCCCCGATCGAGTTGGGAAGCTGATATGTGCTCTGCGCCGAAGCAAGGACAAACCCTGCCGGCCAGCGTTGACCTGGAGAAAGAAACGGTCATCACCGGACGCGTAGTGGATGGCTCCGGACAGGCCGTCGGCGGTTCGTTCGTGCGGCTGCTGGACTCGTCCGGCGAGTTCACCGCCGAGGTCGTCGCGTCGGCCACCGGCGACTTCCGGTTCTTCGCTGCACCCGGTTCCTGGACGCTGCGGGCGCTGTCGTCCGCGGGCAACGGTGACGCCATCGTCGAGCCGAAGGGCGCGGGCGTCCACGAGGTCGACGTCAAAATCGCCTGACCGGTCTGCCGAAACTAGACTCGTCATCGTGGTTCTGTTCTTCGAGATCATGCTCGTCGCGGCCGTCGTGCTGATCAGCTGGTTCGCGTTGTACACGCTGTACCGGTTGATCACCGACCAATCGTGAGCAGCCCCGACCCCGCCGAGGACGCAGGACCGGTGCGTGCGCCCGGTTCCGCGGACCGTGCCGTGGCCGCAGCGGCCGAACGCGCCCGGGTGACCGCCGGGCGCAACATCCCGGGCTTCGACGATCTCCCGATCCCGGCGGACACCGCGAATCTGCGCGAGGGCGCCAACCTGCACGATGCCCTGCTGGCACTGCTCCCGCTGGTCGGGGTGTGGCGCGGCGAGGGTGAGGGCCGCGGGGCCGACGGCGATTACCGGTTCGCGCAACAGATCACGGTCTCCCACAACGGTGGGGACTACTTGAACTGGGAGGCGCGGTCCTGGCGGATCACCGAAACCGGCGACTACCACGCACCCGACTTACGCGAAACCGGTTATTGGCGATTCGTCAACGAACCCGATGACCCGTCGGAGTCGCAGGCCATCGAGTTGTTGCTGGCGCACTCGTCGGGCTACATCGAATTGTTCTACGGGCGCCCGCTCAATCAGTCGTCGTGGGAGTTGGCCACCGATGCGTTGGCCCGTAGTCGATCAGGCGTACTCGTCGGCGGCGCCAAGCGGCTGTACGGGATCGTCGAGGGTGGCGACCTGGCCTACGTCGAGGAGCGGGTGGATGCCGACGGTGGATTGGTGCCGCACCTGTCCGCGCGTCTCTCGCGTTTTGCCGGCTGACGGCCACGCCGTATCCGTTGTCGCAAAAGGTGTTCGAGGCTGACCCAGAAAATGGGCAGCCCCCGAGCCGTAGTTCCAGGTTGGACGAACCGGAGGCTCGGGGGCCGGGTGACTGCGGGGAATTCGCCAGCGCGCGCAGGTGATTCCTCGCCTGGTGCAGCTAGCGGGCAGCCACCTCACATGTCCAATAAGCTATCAATTTCTCGGAC
>JBAWAV010000702.1:0-22801 GCA_049589475.1 Mycobacterium sp. | reverse complement strand
AACTATGGCGGTGGCGGAGGGATTTGAACCCTCGGACGGGGGTTACCCGTCACACGCTTTCGAGGCGTGCTCCTTAGGCCGCTCGGACACGCCACCGCCGCAGAGCTTACCCAACCGGGGCCTGGCTATCCCAATCGCTGCCGGGCGAAGAACGCTTCCAGCAGTCCGGCGCACTCATCGGCCAGTACGCCGCCGCGCACCTCGGGTCGGTGGTTGAGCCTACGGTCGCGGACCACGTCCCACAGCGAGCCCACCGCGCCGGTCTTGGGCTCCCAGGCCCCGAACACCAGCCGGTCGACCCGGGCCATCACCAATGCACCCGCGCACATCGTGCACGGCTCGACGGTGACGGCCAAGGTCGCGCCCGTCAGCCGCCAGCCGTCGCCGAGCACTTTGGAGGCCGCTCGCATCGCCAAGACCTCGGCGTGCGCGGTCGGATCCCCGAGTTCCTCGCGGGCGTTGACGGCCCGGGCCAGTTCGGTTCCGTCGGCGGCAACGACCACCGCACCGATCGGCACGTCACGCGGACCGGCGGTCGCGGCGACCGCCAGCGCGGCCCGGATCAGCTCTTCGTCGGTCACCGGCGGCCTTCATCACGGCGACCCGCTGCGCCCGGCTCCGCCGCGCGTGCGATCACCGATCGAGACGGTCGAGCACGGCCGACAGCTCGTCGGCGAAGCCCATTTCGCGGGCAATGCGGCCCAGCTGCTCGTCGGCGTAGAGGTCGGTCTCGTCGAGGATGACGCTGAGCACGGCCTCGGGCAGCCCCACGTCGGACAGCAACCCGAGGTCGCCCTCTTCGAACGGGTCGGCGTCCTCCAGATCCTCGGGGGTGATGTCGGCGTCCAGGTTGTCCAGCACTTCGGCGGCGATGTCGTAGTCCAGCGCCGCGGTCGCATCCGACAGCAGCAGCCGGGTTCCCGCCGGAGCGGGCCGAACGATCACGAAAAACTCGTCGTCGATGTCGAGCAGCCCGAAAACAGCTCCGGCACTCCGCAGTTCACGAAGTTCGGTTTCGGCGACGCTCAGGCTGGACAGTGCTTTGGGTGGCATCGCCGAGCAACGCCACTTTCCGTCCTCGCGCACGACGGCCACACCGAATCCGTCCGTTGTGTCCGCCTGCGCGGAAGCCCGTTGTGCGCTCATGGGCGCATACGCTAGTCGCGCCGGAGTCCCTTGACCAGCACCGGCCCAGCAAATCGGCGTCGCATCCAGTGCGATACAACACCGATTCTTCGCAGCGGATGTGCCAACCTTGAGGGGTGGCTAGTCCTGTATCCAAGACACCGGTGTGCGTGCTGGGCCTGGGGCTGATCGGCGGCTCGCTGCTGCGCGCCGCGGTGGCCGCCGGCCGCGAGGCCTTCGGCTACAACCGCTCGGTGGAGGGGGCCCAGGCCGCCCGGTTGGACGGCTTCGACGCCACCACCGATCTCACCGGGGCGCTGACCCGGGCCGCTGACCTCGGCGCCCTGATCGTCCTCGCCGTGCCGATGCCGGCGCTGCCCGGGTTGCTCGCCCACATCGGCCAGACGGCTCCCGAGTGTCCGCTCACCGACGTCACCAGTGTAAAAGGCGCAGTTCTCGACGCGGTCGCCGCGGCGGGCCTGCAGACCCGCTTTGTCGGAGGGCATCCGATGACGGGCACCGCACACTCGGGCTGGGCGGCCGGAGATGCCCGGCTGTTCATCGGGGCTCCATGGGTGATCAGCGTGGACGACCATGTCGATCCGACGGTGTGGTCGACGGTGCTGCAGCTAGCCCTGGAATGCGGTTCGGTCGTGGTGCCCGCCAGGTCCGACGAGCACGACGCCGCCGCGGCCGCCATTTCGCATCTGCCGCATCTGCTCGCCGAAGCCTTGGCGGTCACCGCCGCGGAGGTGCCGCTGGCGTTCGCCCTGGCTGCCGGCTCGTTCCGGGACGGTACCCGGGTGGCGGGCAGCGCGCCGGATCTGGTTCGCGCCATGTGTGAAGCGAACGCCGGCCAGCTGCTGCCGCGAGTGGATCGGGCTATCGAGCTGCTCACCGAAGCCCGAGAGTCGTTGGCGCACTACGACTCTGTCGCTGATCTTGTCGAAAGTGGGCACGCCGCCCGCACCCGCTACGACAGCTTCTCCCGGCCGGAGATCGTCACTGTGTTCGTCGGTGCCGAGAATTGGCGACGCGAGCTGGCGGCCGCCGGTCGTGCCGGCGGCGTGATCAGATCCGCTCTGCCAAGCCTGGGTAGTCCACGATGAACCCGTCGGCGTCGACGGTGAGAACGGTTTCCGACACCGGCGAGTGCACCTTGATCCCCTCGCCCGTGCTCGCCTCCGGACTGCTGTAGCTGACCGGCGCCGAGGTGATGGAGATATCCGGCACGCTGATGTAGATCGTCGCCACCGTGACCGTGTCAGCCCGCTCATGCAGGCCGAGTCGGCGAATCGGCAGCGCGTTGAAGAACGGGCTGAACACGACGTCGACGTCCAGCGCACCGTCGTAAGCCGCGCGGGAGTCACCGGCGTGGTCGGTGACCAGCCACATGTTCTCGTTATCGCGGGCGACGACGAGCTGGCGTTCCCGCTCGGCCGAGGTCACGGTCATACCGAGCCGCTTGGTGGCGCCGGTTTCGTCGGTCAGCAGGTCGTAGTAGGCCGCGAATGCCGGGTTGGTGTCGGTGGCAGCGGTCACGATCCGGCCGTTGGCCTTGATTCGCTTGCCGGACAACTGGATTCGCACCGACTCCATGCGCCTGGCATCCTCTGCGCGCCAGGTCAACATCGCTGACCAGGAACTGCTTGTCGCGTCTGAAGGGGCTGGGCTCACGGGTCTACGTTAGGCGACGTCTCGGCAGATATCGACGCCTGATTGTGTGGCCTTCGGCGCAGTCGCCCGGTTCCCGGCGCCGACGCCCACACCGCAAACGCCAGCGCGCCGTCGAGAATCAACGCCAACGCGGCCACCATTAGCGCACCGACCAGTGCGATGTGAAACTGACGCACCTTGATTCCGTCGATCAGGTAGCGGCCCAGCCCGCCCAGGCTGGCGTAGGCCGCCACCGTCGCGGTGGCGACCACCTGCAGCGTCGCGGTTCGCAGGCCGCCCACGATCAGCGGAAGCGCGTTGGGCACCTCGACCCGCAGCAGCACCCGCAACTCGGTCATGCCCATCGAGCGCGCGGCGTCGACGACGGTCCGATCGACCGCCGCGACACCCGCGTACGTGCCTGCCAGCAACGGCGGGATGCCGAGCAGCATTAGCGCCACGATTGGTGGCACCAGACCCAGCCCCCACAGCAGCACGGCAAGAAGCAGCACGCCCAGCGTCGGCAGCGCGCGCAGTGCGTTGACCAGACTCACCACCACTAGCGTGCCGCGTCCGGTGTGGCCCACAATCAAGCCGAGCGGGATGGCAACGAGCGCCGCGACCACCACCGCCGCCGCGGTGTATTCCAGATGTTCCAGCGTCCGGGCGCCAAGCCCGACCGGACCCGACCAGTTTCCCGCGGTGGTCAGATAGGTCAGCGCCTGCGTCAGGAAATTCACCGCGAACCTCCAACCACCGGGGCGGTCAGCAACCGGCGGCCGGGTCGTGACACCCGCTCCCACGGAGTGGCAAAGCGCCCGCCCAGCATGAGCGCGACGTCGACGACGACAGCCACCACGAAGATCGCGATGATCCCGGCTACGATCTGATCGCTCTTGTTCGCCTGGTAACCCTCGGTGAACCAGGTGCCCAGACCGCCGATGCCGATCACCGCGCCGACCGAGACCATCGAGATGTTGGTCACCACCACCACCCGTAGACCGGCGACCAGCACCGGAATAGACAGCGGCAGTTCGACTTTCACCAGTCGGGTGATCGGCCGGTACCCCACCGCGCTGGCGGCGTCGCGCACCTGAGCCGGGACGGCATCGAGTGCTTCCATGACCGCCCGCACCAGGAGCGCCGAGGTGTACAGCGTCAGCGCGACAACAACATTGGCCTCGTCGAGAATCCGGGTCGGGATGACCAGCGGCAACACCACGAACAGCGCCAGCGACGGAATGGTGAACACCACGCTGGCGATCACCGTCGTCAGTCGGCGCAACGGCACCGCGCGCCACGCCAGCACCCCCCACGGCAGCGCGATGACCAGGCCGGCCAGCACCGGCAGCAGCGACAGCCGCAGGTGAATCACGGTGAGTGTCCACGCCGCGGGGAGATGGGTGAGTAGATAGTGCACCGCTAGTGCCGCCGGTGAGAGTTCAAGGCGGCCAACACATCACCGGCACGCACTCCCCCGGTGACCTTGCCCGCCCTGTCGACGGCCACACCCATGGCCGCCGGCGACGACAATGCCGCGTCCAGCGCTTGGCTCAGGTTGCCTCCCGGACGGAAAAGCGCGCCGACCGATGTGATGCTGTCACGCAACGATGCGCCCGCGCGGTGCTGACGGATCCCGGCCTCGTCGATCCAGCCGACTGGCGTGCCATCGGATTTCACCACCAACGCCCAGTCGTCATGCAGCTCCGCGTCGGCGATCGCGGACACGGTGAACCGAGGCAGGTCGTGTACCGGCAGCTGCGTGGCGTCCAGGAACTGCAACCAGCGATATCCGCGGCCGGCACCGATCATTCTGGCTACGAAATCGTTGGCAGGGCGGGACAGCAGCCGCGCCGGCTCCTCGTACTGCTGCAGCGAGCCGCCTGGGCCGAAGACTGCGACGCGGTCCGCCAACCGCACCGCCTCGTCGATATCGTGCGTCACAAAGACGATGGTTTTGCGCAATTCGGCTTGCAGCCGCAGTATTTCGCGCTGCAACTCGTGACGAACGATCGGGTCGACGGCCGAAAACGGCTCGTCCATCAACAGAATCGGCGGATCGGCGGCCAATGCCCGCGCCACCCCGACGCGCTGCTGCTCGCCGCCGGAGAGCTGCGCGGGGTAGCGGGTGGCGTACTTCGCGCTCAAACCCACCCGTTCCAGGACGGCGTAGGCGGCCTTGCGGGCCGCCCGGCGCGACAGGCCTTTGAGCACCGGCACCGTGGCGACGTTGTCGATCACACGTTGGTGCGGCATCAGGCCCGCGCCCTGAATGACGTAGCCGATGCCCAGCCGTAGCCGCACCGGATCGACCCTCGCGACGTCGGCGCCGTTGACGACGACGGTGCCCGATGTCGGCTCGGCCATCCGGTTGATCATCCGCATCGACGTAGTTTTGCCGCAACCGGAGGGGCCGACGAACACGGTCAGCGAACCCTGCGGCACTTCCAGGTTCAGCCGGTCGATGGCAATGGTGCCGTCGTCGTAGACCTTGTGCACGTCGTGAAAGCTGATCAACTTCTCAGCCCTTGATCGGGCGGTTGAAGTCGTTGTCATGCAACCAATTCCGGGCGGCCTGGTCGGGATCGATACCGGAGTTGCCGGCCACCGAGGCATTGAGGTCGGCCAACGCGCGGCTGGTCAACTTCGCCGATACCGCGTCCAGCACATCTTTGAGACGGTCGGACTTCTTCTGCGAGTTCACCAGCGGGACGATGTTGCCGGCCGGAAAGTTGTGCGCGGGATCTTCGAGTGCGACCAGACGGTGCTGCAAGATCGCCGGCGACGTGCTGAAGATGTTGGCCGCGTTGACCTTTCCCTCGGTGAGGGTGCGCACGGTGACCGCACCCCCGTCGTCGCTGATGGCCACGAAGTTTGCGGGTGCGATGTCGAGGCCGTACCGCTGCCGAAGTCCGCTCAACCCCTCGGGCCGGACTTGGAAGTCCGACGGCGCGGCGAACCTCACCTCCGGTGAATGCGGGGCCAGGTCGCCGATTTCCTTGAGGTTCCATTTGGTCGCGGTGTCGGCGGTGACCGTGACGGTATCGGTGTTGCAGGCAGGCGAGGGCGTGAGGATCGAGAGGTCCCCCGGCAGGCGTCGGTACAGCTCCAACTCGACCGCGTCGAGCATGGTCACCGTCGAGTTCGGTTCGAAGTAGGACAGCAGGTTACCGATGTATTCGGGCACCAGGTCGATCGAATGGTCTTTCAGCGCAGGGATATACGTCTCCCGGCTGCCGATGCCCATCTGCCGCCCCACGTTGAAGCCGTTGGCCCGCAACGCTTGTGCGTAGATCTCGGCGATGATCTTCGATTCCGGAAACCCGGCCGACCCGACCACGATCGAATTCACGTTGGTCGACACGCCGCCGAGGGGATTCGAACTGCCACAGGCCGTGGCGGTCAGACACAGCAGCGCCAGCCACATGGCTGCCCGTCGCCACCTGTTCATAGCAATCGACACTAGCGTTGTACGCCTTTCCCGGTGGTTTGGTTCACTTCGGGCTGTAAAAGGGTAAAGATGGCAGCATGAGCAGCGATCCTTCGGTGTCACCCGACCAGCCGCCACCGATCCCGCCTGTCCCCGATACTGCGCCGCCGCCCGAGTCGGCGGTGAAATTCACCCGGACCGCCGGCTTGTGGTCTTTTCTTGCCACAGGCTTCGTGATCCTGATCGTGTTGTTGATCTTCATCACGCAAAACACGGCTTCGGGGGACTTCGCCTTCCTCGGCTGGCACTGGACGCTGCCGCTCGGCGTGGCGATTCTGCTGGCGGCCGTCTGCGGCGGTTTGATCACCTTCCTCGCCGGTACCGCGCGGATCTACCAGTTGCGACGCGCTGCGAAGAAGAACCTCGTCGCCGGCCGCTAGCCCTTTAGCTCGGTCAGCCCGCGGGCGATCAACGGCGCCACGGTCTCACCGACCCGGTCGGATGCATCCACGTCGTCGGCGCCACCCGACATGCGCCTGCGGAAATCGATGCCCGCCGCGATGATGGCCAGCTTGAAGTAGGCCAGTGCCATGTAGAAGTTCCAGTGCGCCAACGCACTTCCGGAGACCTGCGAATACTTGTGTGCGAGTTCATCGGCGACCGGCAACTGCGGCGACGTCCATGCGGCGTGCGCGTTGATGATCAGGTCCAGCGACGGATCGCGGTAGACGCACATCAGTGCCGCGTCGCTGAGTGGATCACCCAGCGTGGAGAGCTCCCAGTCGACGACGGCGCGCACCCGGGCGGGGTCGGCGGCGTCCAGGATGGTGTTGTCGATGCGGTAGTCGCCGTGCACGATCGAGCTGCGGCTCTGCTGCGGGACCGACTCCTGCAGCGCCGCACGCAGCCGCGCGACATCGGCGTCGCGGTCGTCATCGCCGCGCCGTACCAACTCCCACTGCGAACCCCATCGTCGGACCTGGCGTTGCAGGTATCCGTCGGGCTTGCCGAAGCCGGTCAATCCGACCGCGGCCGGATCGACGGCGTGCAGGTCGGCCAGGACTTGGATCAGCCCGTCGACGCAGCCGTCGATAACCCGCTGATCGCCCAGCGCCTCGAGTTCGGCCCGGGTTCGCACCACCTGCCCGGCAACGTATTCGACCATCTGAAACGGGGCGCCCAGCACCGACTCGTCGTTGCACAGCGTGACGGCGCGAGCCACCGGAACCGCGGTATCGCCCAGCGCGGCGACCACCGTGTACTCCCGCGCCATGTCGTGTGCCGACGGCGTCAGGCCCTGCAGCGGCGGACGGCGCAGCACCCACCTCGACGAGTCGTCGCCGACCAGAAAGGTCAGGTTGGAGCGGCCGCCGGAAATCAGCTCCGCGGTCAGTGCCCCGTCGCGGTCGATGCCGGCCGAACGCAGGTAGCCGTCGAGCGCTGAAAGGTCGAGTCCGTCAAGAGTCACCGGACTTGTCTATCAGCCGCCGGTTGCGGGGCAGCAGGTCCCACACGTGTTCGGTGCCGTTGACTGCCACGACGCTGGCCTGACCGGACCGGGAGAACAGCAGCCTGGTCACCGACACGTAGTCGATCGGAAAAGACAAAATCCGCCTGGTGCCCAGGATTTCGTGCAGCACCACGTTGATCACCCCGCCGTGGCTGAAGACCACCACGGTGTCCTCGTGCTCGGCGGTCGCGGCGACGTCGTCGACGGCGGCACGCACCCGCGCCCGGAACGCGTCTTCGTCGACCGTGCTCGGCAGGTGACCCTCGGCCATCCGGGCCCACTCCTGCGGATTCTCCGCGCGGATCTGTTCGATCGGGACGTAGACCGGTAGCTCGCGGTCGTATTCGGCGAACCGGTCCTCGATCTCGACAGTCAGCCCGCGCGCGGCCGCGAACGGTTCGGCGGTCTGCACTGCGCGACGCTGCGGGCTGCTGAGCACCCGGGTGATCGGGTACCTGGCCAGCGCGTCCGGTAGCCGCGCGACCTGGGCTCGGCCCTCGTCGGACAGGACGGGGTCGGCCCCCTCGCCGGGTTCGCTGCGGTGCGGCAATGCGTGCCGGACCAGGAGCAACTGCATGGATCAAGCCTCGCATGGGCGCTGGGGGCCTTGCCAACTCGGTGGAGAATGCTATTCTCCGGACAGAGAGTGGGGTGTGCCAATGGCGGCGACTCAATTGGATTCGGTGGCGCTCGGACGTTGGCTCGATGACAACGATGCACCCGGCCACGGCGAACAACCTTTGCTAGAAGTGCTATCCGGCGGGTCGCAGAACACCCTCTATCTGATCCACCGCGGCGACCACCGCATGGTGTTGCGTATGCCCGGCCCCCGAGCCGACGCATCCCGCATCGACGGGCTGCTCCGCGAGATCCGACTGGTGCGCGCGTTGCGCGGCACCGACGTGCCGCATGCCGAGCTGATCGCCGCCAACGACGCCGGTGATCTGCTCGGCATGCCGTTCTACGTGATGCAGGCGATCGACGGCTGGAGTCCGATGGACGGCGGCTGGGAGGCCCCGTTCGATAACGACCTGACCGCGCGCCGCGGCTTGGCATTCGAGCTTGTCGACGGCGCGGCGAGGCTGGGCCGGGTCGATTGGCGTGCACAGGGATTGGACGGCTTCGGCCGGCCCGACGGGTTCCACGATCGCCAAGTCGACCGCTGGCTGGCATTTCTGGACAGCTACAAGGTGCGCGACCTGCCCGGGATCGACGACGCCGCCGGCTGGTTGCGCGCCAACCGGCCCGCGCATTACCGGCCCGGCATCATGCACGGCGACTACCAGTTCGCCAACGTGATGTTCGCGCACGGTGAACCGGCCCGACTCGCCGCGATCGTCGACTGGGAGATGACCACGGTGGGCGATCCGCTGCTCGACCTGGCCTGGTGTCTGCTGGGCTATGACGGCGAAAACCCGCGCGAGGACGGGTTTTACCTCGACATGAAGGGCATGCCGACCCGCAGCGAACTACTCGAGCGGTACGAGAAAGTCAGCGGCCTGTCGACCGAGAACATCGACTACTACCTGGTGCTGGCGAACTGGAAACTCGGCATCGTGCTGGAGAAGACCTACGCCGCCGGGGTGCGCAGCGGCAAGGTCGACCCCAAGATCCAGAGCGCGTTCGGGGCGATGGTTCCACAGCTGATCGCCACCGCGGCCGAGCTGGCCCGATCTCTACCGACGATGAAGTGCTGACATGAGTTATGTCGACCAGCTTTTCGACTTGACCGGCCACGTGGTGCTGATCACCGGCGGCAGCCGCGGGCTGGGCCGGGAGATGGCGTTCGGCGCGGCCCGGTGCGGCGCGGACGTCGTGATCGCCAGCCGCAAGATGGAGAGCTGCATCGAGGTCGCCGCGCAGATCGAACGTGAGACCGGTCGGGTGGCGATGCCCTACCAGGTGCATGTCGGCCGATGGGATCAACTCGACGGGCTTGTCGAGGCGACGTACGAGCGGTTCGGTAAGATCGACACGCTGATCAACAACGCGGGCATGTCACCGGTGTACGACAAGCTGACCGACGTCACCGAGAAACTGTTCGACGCCGTCGTCAACCTCAACCTCAAGGGCCCATTTCGGTTGTCCGCGTTGGTCGGCGAGCGAATGGTCGCGGCCGGCCGCGGATCGATCATCAACGTCAGCACCGCCGGGTCACTGCGCCCGACACCTGACATCATTCCCTACGCGTCGTCGAAGGCCGGGCTCAACGCGATGACCGAAGGGTTTGCGCGGGCACTCGGCCCGACGGTCCGGGTCAACACGCTGATGGCCGGCCCCTTCCTCACCGACGTCAGCAAAGCATGGAATCTGGACCAGGCAGAGCACAATCCATTTGACCACATGCCCCTGCAACGAGCCGGCGAGCCGCGTGAAATCGTCGGTGCCGCATTGTTTTTGGCCTCGGACGCGTCGAGTTTCACCACCGGCTCGATTGTCCGGGCCGACGGCGGCTTTCCTTGATATCCCAACCAACCTAGGAGTATTCGATATGGCGTGGGACTTCTCTACCGAACCGGAGTTCGAGAAGAAGCTGGACTGGATTCGCGAGTTCGTCCGCGAGGAGGTCCAGCCGCTGGAGGTGGTGTTTCCCGGCTGCGAATTTCTGCCACTCAACGAGGAACGGCGCAAGATCGTCGACCCGCTCAAACAGCAGGTCCGCGACCAGGGGCTGTGGGCGCCGCACCTGGGCCCTGAACTCGGCGGCCAGGGTTTCGGCGCGGTCAAGCTGACGCTGATCAACGAGATTCTGGGCCGCAGCCCGTGGGCACCGATCGTGTTCGGCACGCAAGCACCCGACACCGGCAACGCGGAGATCATCGCCCGCTTCGGTACCCAGGACCAGAAGGATCGCTACCTGGCCGGCTTGTTGTCGGGCGAGATCTTCTCCTGCTTTTCGATGACCGAGCCGCAAGGCGGCGCCGATCCGCGGGTCTTCACCACCCGCGCCGTCCGCGACGGCGACGACTGGGTGATCACCGGACGAAAGTACTTCTCCAGCAACGCATCCGTCGCGTCCTTCTTCATCGTCGTGGCGATCACCAACCCGGACGTCGCCGTGCATCACGGGGCGTCGACCTTCTTGATACCCGCGGGCACCAAGGGTCTCAAGGTAGAGGCCAACCACCACCTGGTCGGCGCGGACCCGCACGAGCCGGGACATTCGCTGGTGCACTACGACGACGTGCGGGTGTCGTCAGACGCCCTGCTCGGCGAGCCTGGGCAAGGCTTCCTGATCCTGCAGACCCGCTTGGCGGGCGGACGGCTGCACCACGCGATGCGATCGATCGGCATGGCGCAACGCGCCGTCGAGATGATGTCCACGCGCGCGAAAAGCCGCTTCACCCAAGGTAGTTTGCTCGCCGATAAACAGTTGGTGCAGGAATTCATCGCCGATTCGTACACCGAGCTCACGCCGTTCCGGCTGACCGTGCTGCATGCCGCGTGGCTGATCGACAGCGGGGATGAGCATGCCGCCCGTGCCGAAATCGCCACCTGCAAGATCCTGGCGTCGCAGGTACTGAAATCGATTGCGTTGCGGGCCATTCAGGTACACGGCGCAATCGGACTCACCGATCAGCTGCCGCTGGTCAACGTCCTGCTCGGCGGGATCGCGCTCGGCTTGGCGGACGGACCCACCGAGGCGCACAAGGTCAACCTGGCCCGGATGCTACTCAAGGGCTATACCGCCGACGAAGGGGACTGGCCCAGCGAGATGCTGGACCTGCGCCGCGCGGCTGCCCGAGCCAAATACGGTGAGCTCGTTGGCCAATAGCCGGGTCACCGCGGCTGTCGAACGAGCGCTGGACGACCGTCAGCGCGAAGCCACCGAAGAAGTCGAACGCATTCTCGCCGCCGCCGTTCGGGTGATGGAGCGGGTAGCGCCCGAACCGCCGCGGGTCAGCGACATCGTGGCCGAGGCCGGTTCCTCGAACAAGGCGTTCTACCGGTACTTCGCCGGCAAGGACGATGTCATCCTCGCCGTGATGGAACGCGGCGTCGCGATCGTCGTCTCCTACCTCGCGCACCAGATGACGAAGGAACGCACACCCCACGGTCAGGTGCGCCGCTGGATCGAGGGCGCCCTTGCGCAAGTCGCCGACCCACATCTGATCAGCATGAGTCGGGCTGCCGTGGGCCAGGTTTCGACCGCACCTGACTGGCGTGCCGCAGACGACGAGATCATGCGGCCGATGCGTGATCTGCTGATCGAACCCGTTGCGGCGTTGGACAGCAACGATATTCACCGTGATGCCGACGCCGTCTTCCAGTGCACGGTAGCGGCCATGCGCCGCTACCTGGATTCGGCTCAGCGGCCTAGCTCCGACGATGTCGAACATTTGGTGCGGTTCTGCCTACGAGGACTAGGGGTCAGTTGATGCGTGCTGTGGTCTGCCGCTCGTACGGCCCGCCGGAGGACCTGGTCGTCGACGAGGTCGACGATCCAGTGCCGGGACCGGGCCAGCTGGTGGTGCGGGTGCACGCGGCGGCGGTGAACTTCCCCGACGTACTCATGGTCGAAGGCAAGTATCAGGTCAAGGCTCCGGTGCCATTCACCCCGGGAAGCGAGCTCGCCGGAGAGGTCATCGCGGTCGGTGAGGGCGTGTCTTGGCGTCCGGGCCAACGTGTTTCGTCTGCGACGTTCGTCGGGGCGTTCGCCGAGCAAACGCTGCTGCACTCGGCAGGGGTGACCGAGATACCCGACGGCGTCGACTTCGCGTCCGCAGCGGCGTTCGGCGTCACCTACCGAACGGCCTATCACGCGCTGCGATCAGTCGCCGAAGTAAGGCCGGGCGATTGGGTGGTCGTCCTCGGCGCCGCGGGCGGCGTCGGTTTGGCCGCCGTGGATCTTGCGGTGGCCATGAAAGCCCGTGTGTTGGCAGCCGCGTCGAGTCCGGAGAAGCTCGAGCTATGCCGGCGGCGCGGTGCCGAAGCGACAATCGATTACGACCGGGAGGACTTGAAGAGCCGCATCCGCGAGCTGACCGGCGACGCCGCCAGGGTGGTTCTCGACCCCGTCGGCGGGACCTACGCCGAACCGGCGCTGCGAGGCCTGGCACGAGGCGGCACTTTCGTCACGCTCGGCTACGCCGCAGGGGCCATCCCCGCGATCCCGCTGAACCTGGTCCTACTAAAGGGGATCACCGTCCGCGGCATGGAGATTCGCACCTTCATGGGAGACCGGCCAGAGGATTCCGCGCGGGACATGCGGGAGTTGACGCGGCTTTTCGCCGACGGCACGGTGCGGCCCTACATCGGTGCCAGGTTCCCGCTGGCCGACGCCGCGGCGGCGCTGCGGTACGTGGCCGACCGCAAGGCGATCGGCAAAGTGATCATCGACGTGATTTGATCTGGCCAGGTTCCCATGCGTCACAGGCGCCTCTTGAAGGGGCGGCATGAATTTTGCCCACCTCTGAGCGACAACTGATGGCCCGCCGATAGAAATCGCTCTGAGGCGGGCACATCGGGGCCCAACCAGCCCAGAGGCCGGTGTGACGCATGCGACCGCGGCGTCCGCTAGGGCGTGACGATGTTGAACGCAGGGTCGGGCTTGTCGAGCACGCCCAGAAACTGTTGCAGGACGGCCTGATCGCCGGCGATCTCCAGACCCGGTGAGCCGGTATCGCCCATCGCCGCCCCGATCAAGCGAAAAGCGTTGTCCAGCTTGATGGTCACGTCCGCGGTTGTCGAATCGGCGACAACTTTGCGGTGCACCAGCACACCGTTGCGCAGGGCGAGGCGATACTTACTTTCGGCGATCGTGACGTCGATCGCGACGTCCAGGTCCCATGCCAGCGGCCCGTTGACGCTGATGGCCAGTCCGTCGAAGATCTGCTCCGGCGTCAGCTGAGACAACAGCGTCGGCGACGACGTCTGCGACGCGGTGCCGAAGTTCCCGTCGCGCAATTCGGTGGCGCCGGACAGAAAGAAATTGCGCCACGTCGCATTCTCGGCGCCGTACGCCAACTGTTCCAAGGTGGCCGCGAGCAGTGTGCGGGCACCGGTATGGTCGGGGTCGGCGAACACCGCATGATCGAGAAGCGTTGCAGCCCAACGCAAATCAGGGGCATCGAAGGCGTTCTGGGCAAGTTCGACGACACGGTCGATGCCGCCCATCGCCTCGACGTACCGGCCGGCCAGCGCTTCGGGAGGATGCGGCCACAGCCGGGCCGGGTTGCCGTCGAACCAGCCCATGTAGCGCTGGTAGATGGCCTTCACGTTGTGACTGACCGAGCCGTAGTACCCGTGGGTATGCCACGCCCGCTCCAGCGCCGGCGGCATGTGCATTGTCTCGGCGATCTCGGCGCCGGTGTGGCCCCGGTTGAGCAGCCGCAACGTCTGGTCGTGCAGGTAGGCGTATAAATCCCGTTGCAGCGAAAGGAATTCGACGACGCGCTCGCCACCCCAGGTCGGCCAGTGATGCGAAGCGAACACCACGTCAGCCCGGTCGGCGAAGGTGTCGATCGCCTCGGTCAGATATCCCGACCAGGCGTGCGGGTCGCGGACCAGCGCCCCGCGCAACGTCAACAGGTTGTGCAGATTGTGGGTAGCGTTCTCGGCCATGCACAAGGCGCGGAATTGCGGGAAATAGAAGTGCATTTCGGCCGGAGCCTCGGTGCCCGGTGCCATCTGGAATTCGATCTCGACTCCGTCGATGGTATGCGTTTCGCCGGTGCTGCGAATGTCCACGGTCGGGACGATCAGCGCTATCTCGCCCTGCGACGGCACTTGGCCCAGACCGCAACCGACGTGGCCTTCCGGGCCACGCGGGAGCAGGCTGCCGTACATGTAGGTCGCCCGCCGCGTCATTGCCGGCCCGGCGTAGACGTTCTCCTGCACAACGTGCTCGGTGAACCCCTCGGGCGCAAGCACCGCGACCCGGCCGGCATCGACATCGGCCTGCGACGTGACGCCCAGCACGCCACCGAAATGGTCCACGTGGCTATGGGTGTAGATGACCGCGACGACCGGCCGTTCGCCACGGTGTACGCGGTACAACTGCAGAGCCGCGGCCGCGACCTCAGTGGAGACCAGCGGGTCGATGACGATCACACCGTCGTCGCCCTCGACGAAGCTGATGTTGGACAGGTCCAGGCCGCGGACCTGATAGATGCCCGGCACGACCTCATACAGACCCTGCTTGGCGGTGAGCTGGCATTGGCGCCACAGGCTCGGATGTACCGATGGCGGCGCGTCGCCGGCCAAGAACGAATAGGCGTCGTTGTCCCAGACCACCCGCCCGTCGGCGGCCTTGACGACGCACGGCGTCAGCGCGGCGATGAACCCCCGGTCGGCGTCGGCGAAGTCGGCGGTGTCATCGAACGGCAGCGGGTCCACCGGCTCATCATTTCAGCCGCGCCCGCGCAGATCCGGCCAATCAGAAAGTCGGCCGGCAAACCTTCGCTGAAGTGCGGTCAGGGCGTCTCAACAGGGAGCTTAATTTTTGCCGAATTCGCTATCGGCGCTCTCAGCAAAGCTGCATACTGCCGAAACGGTCCGTCAACGTCGACGGATCGCTACAACACAACTGAGGAGAACCGGGTGAAACGTTCAGTAACGGTCGCTGCAGCAGCGACGGCGATCGTCGTCGTAGGTCTGTCTGGGTGTTCGAGCAACAAAACATCGACAAGCAGTTCGTCGAACGGGACCTCTGCGGCCGCGAGCGCATCGTCGACTGCAAAGGTCACCATCGACGGCAAGGACCAGAATGTGCAAGGCGCCGTTGCCTGCACGTCTGCTGCCGGCAACGTGAACATCGCCGTCGGTGGGGCGACGACCGGCATCGGCGTCGTGCTGACCGACGCCAGCCCGCCCGCGGTGAAGTCGGTCGGTCTCGGCAACGTCAACGGGGTAACGCTCGGCTACACCCCCGGCACCGGCCAGGGCAACGCCACCGCGACCAAAGACGGCAGCAAGTACAAGATCAGCGGGACCGCGACCGGGGTGGACATGGCCAACCCGATGCAGCCCGTCAACAAACCCTTCGAAATCGACGTGACCTGCCCCTAGCGGCGTCCGTCTCGAGGTAGTCACACCACGCGACAGCGACGACCCGGCGTCGCTCTCGTGTGGTGGATCCTCAATCGTCGACGGCCAGCGGCAACCGAACCGTGAAGTCGGTGTGCCCAGGCCTACTCTGCAAAGTGATCGTTCCGTCGTGTGCCTTGACCACGGCCGAGACGATAGCCAACCCCAGCCCGGTGCTACCGCCCTTACGGGACCGGGACGTGTCGCCGCGGGCGAACCGCTCGAAGACCTCCGACTGCAACTGCTCGGGAATCCCGGGCCCGTCGTCGACCACACTGAGTGCGGCATGCGTCCCGTCGGATTCGAGTCGAGTGGTCACCACGGTCCCCGCGCCGGTGTGCACGCGGGCGTTGGCCAACAGATTCGTCACCACCTGATGCAGCCGCGCTGCGTCGCCGCAGACCATCACCGGCTCTTCGGGTAAGTCGAGCTCCCACTGGTGATCCGGGCCGGCGACGTGCGCATCGCTGACCGCGTCGACGGCCACCCTCGACAGGTCCACCGCTTCGCGTTCCAGCGGCCGTCCGGAATCCAACCGGGCAAGCAGCAGAAGGTCTTCGACGAGATGGGTCATCCGCTCGGTCTCGGACTGCACCCGGTTCATCGCATGCTCGACGGCGTCGGTGTCGTCGCCCATTCGTTGCGCCAGCTCGGTGTAGCCGCGGATGGCCGCCAACGGGGTGCGCAGCTCGTGGCTGGCGTCGGCGACGAACTGACGCACCCGGGTCTCGCTGGCCTGGCGGGTCGACAGGGCGGCCGCGATGTGGTCGAGCATCCGGTTGAGCGCTGACCCGAGTTGCCCAACTTCGGTGCGCGGGTTGGCATCTGACTCGAGCACCCGCACCGGCAGCGTGACTTCGCCGCGGTCCAGCGGCAAATCGACTACCTCAGTTGCCGTTTGGGCGACCCGACGCAGCGGCGCCAGCGCCCGACGGATGATCACAAGGCCGGCTGTGGTGGCCGCCGCGAGCGCGATGACGGTGACGACCGCGAAGATCAGCAGGACGCGGATCATCGTCGCGTCCACGGTTGACATCGGCAGACCGGTGATGACCACGTCGCCGATGTCGCGCCGAACGGGTGCCGCGACCACGCGGTAACGGCCCAGGCCATCGAGATGTCGCGTCACCGGCCGGCGGTCGACCGGCAGCGCATCCAGCTCGACCTTGGCTTGGTCGCTCAACGCGGCGCGACTGCCGGCGGTGGTCAGGTACCCCGCGTCGGTGCCCCCGCCCTGGCTGCGCACAGCGCCGACCATGCCCACCGGCTGGGCGGGAGCGTCCAGGAAGACCGGCCCCGGACCGGGCCGCGGGAACGTCCGCGAATGGTGCCAGTGCGCCGTCGGCGGTTCGCTGAATATCCGCACCGACCGCTGCGAGGCGTCGTGCAGATTGACGTCCAACTGCCCCACCAGATACCGGTACAACGCGATTTCGGTGACCGCGCCGATGCCGACACACGCGATGGCGAGGATGACGACCTGTCCGACCAGCAGCCGAAGCCGAAGGGACCAAGTCCGGCCCATGCTAGCGAGCCGGTTTGAGAACGTAACCGGCGCCGCGCAGCGTATGGATCATGGGCTCACGCCCGCTGTCGATCTTCTTCCGCAAATACGAGATGTAAAGCTCGACGATGTTGGACCGGCCGCCGAAGTCGTAGCTCCACACCCGGTCCAGGATCTGCGCCTTGCTCAGCACTCGCTTGGCGTTGCGCATCATGAAACGTAGGAGCTCGAATTCGGTGGACGTCAACGAGATCGGCTCGCCCGCTCGGGTCACGTCGTGGCTGTCCTCGTTGAGCACCAGATCGCCGACGACGAGTTGCGCGCCGCTGTCCTCGGTGGTCACCCCGGTGCGCCGCAGCAGAGCGCGCAACCGCAGCACCACCTCTTCGAGACTGAACGGCTTGGTGACGTAGTCGTCGCCGCCGGCGGTGAGTCCGGCGATGCGATCCTCGACCGCGTCCTTGGCCGTCAGCAGCAGCACCGGCAGTTGCGGGCTCTCTTCGCGCAGTTTCCGCAGGACGTCGAGGCCGCTCATGTCGGGGAGCATCACGTCGAGAACGACGACGTCCGGCCGTTGCGACCTCGCCGCCTCCAGCGCCGCCGCGCCGTCGCCGGCGGTGGCGATGTTCCAGCCTTCGTAGCGCAGCGCCATCGAAACCATCTCGGCGAGGACGGCTTCGTCGTCGACCACTAAGACGTTGATCGGGTTCCCGTCGGCACGGCGCATGACAACACGTTCGACGGGTGCGTGGGGTTGGCTCACAGCTTCAAGTATGCGCAGCCCGATGGGGCATTGCTATGGCAAACCTATGTGCCGGCTGTGAGCCAACCTCACCGCAGTTCAGCAGACTAGAACCAGTACCTTCGGCCGGCGACCGGGCGACCGACGCTGCCCAGAATAAAGAAGACGACACCGATAACCAGCAAAATCCACCCGAGGGTAATCAGAATCGGCATCGGTAACACATAACCAAGGACGAGCAGAATAATTCCGAGAACGATCATGACAACTCCCTTTCAGATATTCAGTTGAGGGTTTCCCGGTATTCGCGTTAGTACCAGTAGCGCCTGCCGCCTACCGGGCGACCAACGGAACCGAGAACCCAAAGCACCGCGCCGATAACCAGCAAAATGACGCCGAGCGTCTGCAGAATGGCCACCTTCAGGACGTATCCCAATATCAGCAAGATGATGCCCAAGCCGATCATGACGCCTCCATTCCGATCAGATCGTCGACGTCCATGGCAGGCATCGAACTGGGTTGCGGCAGATGACAATCCGCAACCTTCGGGTTGACACCCGCGTAATTCAAGGGACCCACCAGCACAGTGACCGCAATAGTGCCCAGAGAGGCACAGTTCTGATCGGTGTTCTTCAGGTAGCCCCGTTGGAACGCGGCTAACACGCCGACCACCAACCAGACCACGACAACCGCGCTGATTAAACCTCCGCCACGCATCCTGACCTCCATCAATGTCGGGCAAAACCGTAGAGCCTAGCTAAGGTACCCAAGTGGATCGGAGTCCAAACATTCGGACGCAACATCTGAAATACCGACAAAGGAGCTTGCCTCGCCGCCGACGCTGTCCAGCGAGTTTGTCGAGGTCGCCGCCTTATTTCGGTACCTCGGTACTAAAAATTCTCGGCGGAAACGCACCGTGCGGCCGAAAGAGACCGAAGCGTCAGCAAATCAGGAACGACGCGCAGAAACGAAGTCGACCTGCGGCAGCACGTCGTCGGCGGGGACGTTGCGCCCGTGCCGGGCAAGCAGATCGGCCATGCCGATCGTGGACGCGTCCCAGCCGTGCGCGCCTAGCCAGTCGGTCAGATCGGTGCGCTCCTCGGGATACCAGAGGTCGTCCACATCGGGGATCTCGGCGTCGAGCACCTGGGCGGCCGCTGCGCGGAACCGTTGTGATTGCTCACGCTGCGCGGCCAGCAGCGCAGGCTCGACCGCGCGCTTCGCCGGCAGATTGGTCGCCAGCCAGCTGCCGGCCGGGCTCAACGAGTCGATCCGCTCGAACAGCAGATCCTGCGCCGCCGCGGGCAGATAGCGCAGAAGTCCCTCCGCCGACCACATCGTCGGCTCGGAAGCGTCAAAGCCCGATCCCCGCATCACCTTTGGCCAGTCCTGGCGTAGATCCACCGCGACGTTGACCAGCTTCGCCTGCGGTTGCGCCCCGCGGTGCTCCAGCGTGCGGGACTTGAAATCCAGAACCTTCGCCTGATCGAGCTCGTAGACGGTGGTGCCGTCTGGCCATGGCAGCCGCCAGGTGCGGGCGTCCAAGCCGGCGGCAAGGATCACCACTTGCCTGACGCCGGCGGACACCGCGTCGAGGAAGATCTGGTCGTACCAGTCGGTTCGCACCGCCATGAAGTCGACCATCACCTGTGTGTGCGCCAGCAGTTCGGGAGCGACCTCGGCGAGCCGCGCCGACAACTTTGGATCGGACGTCAGACTCCACATGCCGTCGCCCGCCGCATCGAGAAACGCCCTCGCGAACGGATCATGGATAAGCGGGTTCGCGCTCTCGGTCTCGGCCGCGCGCGCCGCGGCCACCCCAAGCGCTGTCGAGCCCACGCTCTCGGTGATTTCCCAGGAGTCGTTGTCGGTCCGCGGCATCGTCATTCCCTCCCGTTCGCAGCCAGCATCGGACAGTACGCCCGCCGGCTGTGAGGACGCTGGCGGCCTGGTTCGATCCGCCATATTTCTACTGCTGCAACAGTTCCGCCATCGGTGCCATGATCGCTTGTAACCCTTTGAACGGCCGCAGCATCACCTTGAAGGACACGATCTGCTCGTCGTCGTTCCAGTGGATCATGTCGATCCCGTTGACGTAGACGTCGTTGACGGTGGCGGCGAACTCCAGGATTGCCGAGTGCTCGGAGTACCACTGCTCGACGTAGTGAAAGTCGGTAACGCCGAACACTTTTGCGGCCGCTTTCAGGTACTTCGAAGTCAGCGCTTTGCCTTCTTGCGGGCGGAAGACGGCCGGCGAGTAGAAGACGGCGTCGTCGGCGAGTAGAGCGTCCAGGTCGTCGGTGCGACCGGTCTCGATGATCGTGATCCAACGGTCGATCAGGGGTGGCGTCATACCAGGATCCTTGCAGATCCGGCTCTGCGGTAGCTTCACCTTCGTGGAGGAGCTCACCGCCCCGGACGGCCTGGCCGAGTGGATGTCAGAGCAGGGGCTCGGCGACGGCCCCTTGGAGAATGTGTCGAAGCTTGCCGGCGGAACGCAGAACATCATGCTGCGGTTCACCAGGTCGGGCCGACCGTATGTGCTGCGCCGCGGGCCCAAGCATCTGCGGCCGCGCACCAACACGGTGATCATGCGGGAGACCGAGGTGCTCGCCGCGCTGGCCGGCACCGATGTCCCGCACCCACACCTGATCGCCAGCTGCGCCGACCCCGCCGTACTCGGCGACGCGGTCTTCTATCTCATGGAGCCCGTCGACGGGTTCAACGCCGGCGCGGAGCTGCCTGCGCTGCACCGCGACGATGCGTCGGTGCGGTTCGGGATGGGGCTGTCGATGGCCGACGCCCTGGCGAAGCTGGCCGCGGTCGACTACCAGGCCGTCGGCCTCCAGGACTTCGGGAAACCCGATGGTTTTCTGGAACGTCAAGTACCACGTTGGCTTTCGGAGCTGGAATCCTACAAAGAGTTCGAAAACTATTCCGGCCCAGAGATTCCCGGGGTCGACGACGTCGCCGCCTGGCTGGACGAAGGCCGGCCGTCGACGTGGACGCCGGGCATCATGCACGGCGACTACCACGCGGCGAACGTGATGTTCTCCCGCACCGGCCCCGAGGTCGTCGCGATCGTCGACTGGGAAATGTGCACCATCGGCGACCCGTTGCTGGACCTGGGCTGGCTGCTGGCCACCTGGGGACAGTCGCCGGCGTTCGGCGGCAACCTGTTCGAGCTGGGCGGGATGGCCGGCCCCGACGACCTGGTGCAGCAGTACGCTCGCAACACCACCCGCGACCTGTCGCACATCACCTGGTACACCGTGCTGGCGTGCTTCAAGTTGGGCATCGTGCTGGAGGGCACGCTGGCCAGGGCCAGTGCGGGCAAAGCGCCTATGGAAGTCGGCGAACTGCTGCACGCCGCGACGGTCGGATTGTTCGAGCAGGCGCAGACCTTGATGGCCACCGCATGATCGACTTCGACATCCCCGCCGAACTGGGCGCGCAGAGTGACGAGATCCGCACCTTCGTCAACGACAAGATCGTGCCCTTCGAAACCGATCCCCGGCTCACTCGTCACGGCCCCGACGACGGGCTTCGCGCCGAGCTGGTGGAGCTGGCCCGCGCGGCCGGGCTGCTGACCTTCCAGGCGCCCAAGCGATTTGGCGGGCGAGAGCCGTCGCATCGCGAGCAGGCGGTGTTGTTCGAGGCGGCCGGCTGGTCGACGCTGGGACCGATTGCGCTGAACTGCGCCGCACCCGACGAGGGCAACATGTTCCTGCTCGGCAAGGTCGCCAACACCGAACAGGTCGAGCAGTTCCTGCTACCGGTGATCGACGGGCGGCAGCGGTCGGTGTTCGCGATGACCGAACCCGGCGGCGCCGGATCGGATCCCAACCAGCTCGCGACGACGGCCGAGTTCGACGGCACCCACTATGTGATCAACGGCCACAAGTGGCTGATCACCGGGGCACACGGCGCCCGGACGTGGATCATCATGGCGCGGGTTGCGCCCAACCCGCACGGCGGTGACGGGCCGACACTGTTCCTCTGCGACGGCGACACCGCGGGCATCGAACTCGAGCGCGTGATGAACACCATGGACCGCAACTACGTCGAAGGACACGGCGTCGTGCGGTTGACCGATGTGCGACTACCGGCCTCAGCTGTGCTCGGCGAGGTGGGTCAGGCGTTGCGGTACGCGCAGTTGCGGTTGGCGCCGGCGCGGCTGACGCACTGCATGCGATGGCTCGGCGCCGCGTCGCGTGCGCAGTCCATCGCGATCAAGCACGCCCGCGAGCGCACCGCGTTCGGCAAGCCGATCGGCGAACATCAGGGCGTGAGCTTCATGATCGCCGACAACGAAATCGCCTTGCAGCAATGCCGACTCGCGATCTGGTGGGCGTGCTGGACATTGGACATGGGTGATCGGGGCACCGGTCGGCACGAGAGCTCGATGGTCAAGGCCTACGTGTCCGAGGAGCTGTTCAAGGTCGCCGACCGCTGCGTTCAAATCCTGGGCGGCATAGGCATTTCCGACGAGACACCGGTCGGGATGATCTTCTCCGATATGCGGGCGTTCCGCCTCTACGACGGCCCGACCGAGGTGCACAAGTACGCGATCGCGCGGCAGGTGCTGCGCTAGTCGCGAGCGGTCGACTCCGTCGCAGCGAGTGCCTCTTCCAGCGTCGGGTACAACGCGATGATCTTGTCCAGGCCGGTCATCTGGATCGGTCGAGACGTCGCCGAACTGCTCGCGACAACAGCGACCCGGGCAGATTCGCGGAGCTCGTCCTGGGTGGCCACCAGGACTCGCAGACCCACCGATGCCATGAACGTCACGTCGGAGAGGTCGAT
>JBAWAV010000701.1:0-9746 GCA_049589475.1 Mycobacterium sp. | reverse complement strand
ATGGTGCCCGGCAACCGTCTGTCCGACGTGTCGCACGCGATCGAAACCGCCACCAAGGCGGCCGAGGCCCGTTACGGGCGCGCGTTCGGCATTGTCGAAGGCTACGGCGGGCACGGCATCGGCAGGCAGATGCACATGGATCCGTTCCTGCCCAACGAGGGAGCGCCCGGTCGTGGCCCGTTGCTGGCAGCAGGCTCGGTGCTGGCCATCGAACCGATGTTGACCCTGGGCACGCGCAAAACCAAGGTGCTCGACGACGAGTGGACGGTTGTTACCGCCGACGGTTCGCGTGCGGCACACTGGGAGCACACCGTCGCAGTCACCGAGGACGGGCCCCGCATCCTCACCCTCGGCTGACGTCGTCGGGGAGCAAGTGAACCAAACCACGAGCTGAGTCGTGTCATCACCGAGAGGCTGGTGATGGACATACCGGGCACGGGCGCGGATGCCAATGCTCTGAAGCGGCTGTGCGACCAACACGCCGCTGCTTTGTGGCGCTATGCGTGGCGATTGACCGGTGATCCCGCCCATGCCGAGGATGTGGTGCAGGAGACCTTGCTGAAGGCATGGCAACACCCGCATGTCTTCAGCAACGGGCAGTCGCCACGCGCCTGGCTTTTCACCGTTGCGAGAAACATGGTCATCGACGACCGACGCAGCGCCCGGTTCCGCCACGAGCTGATCTCGTCGGACAGCTCAGGTCTGCCCGAACGGGCGGGTCCCGACGAGTCGGGTCGTGCGCTGAACCGGGCACTGATCGGCGATGCAATGGCGCAGTTGTCCGCTGAACACCGGGCGGTGGTTGGCCGCTCCTACTACCAGGGCTGGACCACCGCACAGATCGCCGCCGACCTCGGGATCGCCGAGGGCACAGTGAAATCGCGGCTGCATTATGCGCTGCGGGCACTGCGCCAGGCTCTAGTTGAGATGGGGGTGACGCAATGACGGAATCCCGGAACGGGAGAGTTCCCGGCCAGGGCGACACGCCCCGGGGCGCCGACGATTTCGCGATGTGGGACGCCGCTTACGTTTTGGGCGTGCTGTCGGACGCCGACCGGCAGGAATTCGAGGCGCACCTGGCCGGCTGCGTGTCGTGCAGCGACGCGGTGGCCGAATTGGACACTGTCGCATCGTTGCTGACGATGCTGGACCCCGACGAGGTTGTCGATGACGGGCCGATCGCGGCACCGCCGTGCTCTGACCTGTTGACACCGCTGCTGGCGAAAGCGGATCAGCGGTCCGCCGCGGTGGCGGACCGGACGCAGCGGCAGCCGGCCATGGCGACGGCTACGACCGTGGACGCGCGGACCGTCTTCCCGGTCTTTCGCGCGGGGAACTACGCGCCGGTGCACGACGAGCTGACCGAGTTCGACCTGCCGGTAGAGGGCAGCATCCCGGCCGAACTGAACGGCTGGTATCTGCGCAACGGGCCCAATCCGCGCACGGGCGGGGGCCACTGGTGCGTCGGCGACGGAATGGTCCACGGGATCCGGCTGGAGAACGGCCGTGCCGCGTGGTACCGAAACCGCTGGGTGCGCACCGAGAGCTTCGATGATGCGGTGCCGCTGTACGGCGACGACGGTGGCCGAAATCTGCACTCCAGCGTCGCCAATACCCATGTCGTCCGGCACGCCGGCAAAACGCTGGCCCTGATGGAGTTCTCGCTGCCCTACGAAATCAGCAATGACCTGAATACGTTGGGTGCCTACGACTTCGGCGGCAGATTGGCCGACTCGATGACGGCACATCCGAAAATCTGCCCGACCACCGGCGAAATGCATTTCTTCGGCAGCGGCAACCTCTTTGAGCCGCACGTCAATTACCACCGCGCCGACGCCGACGGCACGCTGACGGTCAGCCGTCCGCTCGACGTCCCCGCGCCGACGTTGATGCACGACTTCGCTTTGACGGACGGCCATGTGGTGTTCATGGATCTGCCGTTGCTGTTCAACCTGGATGTGGCGCTCAGTCAGCCCCATCAGCGGGATCTGCCGTACCGCTGGGACGACGGCCATCAGGCCCGTCTCGGTGTGCTGCGCCGCGACGACCCCTACGGCCGGGTGCGGTGGTTCGACGTCGACCCGTGCTTCGTCTTCCACATCGCCAACGCCTACGACAGCGGGGGATCTGTCGTCCTGGAAGTGCTCCGGTATCCCGAGATGTGGCGCGACAGCAGTGAATTCGGGGCCGATGCGACCTTATGGCGATGGAAGATCAACATGGACGGCGGCATCGTCGAACAGAGCCAAATCGACGACCGCGGCGTGGAATTCCCGCGCGTCGACGACCGGATGGTCGGAGCCGCCGCCCGTTATTCGGTGGCTGTCGGCGGCGGTGCGCTGGTCCGCTATGACCTGCAGCATGACACCGCAATCGAGCATCGCTTCGGCGGCGGTGTCCCTGGGGAGGCGGTGTTCGCGCCCGCGGTCGGGTATGTCGACGAGTTGGCCGGCTGGTACCTGACGTACGTATACGACCCGACGACCGATGGCAGCGATCTGGTGATCATCGACGCTTCGGACTTCGACGCCGAGCCGGTCGCCCGGATTCGTCTTCCGCGCCGTGTGCCGCATGGATTCCATGGCAACTGGATCCCGGACTGAGCGATATTGCCTTGTCATCCTGCGTAAGTGAACGAGAAAGGCGCGCAGCTCGTATCACATGTCAGGAGGTGATCGAGTGAGTCGACTCACCCGTGCATCCGACGCCGAAGATGCGTTGATGAAGGCACTGTACGACGAGCATGCCGGGCCGTTGTGGCGCTACGCGCTGCGACTGACCCGCGATGCGAGTCGGGCCGAGGACGTGGTCCAGGAAACGCTGCTGCGGGCATGGCAGCATCCCGAGGTGATCAGCGATGGCGAACGCTCGGCACGAGCCTGGCTGTTCACCGTCGCGCGCAACATGATCATCGACGAGCGGCGCAGCCCGCGATTCCGCAATATCGTTGGCTCGCTTGACGAATCGGGCGCGCCAGAGCAATCCGTTCCCGACGAGGTCGACTCGGCACTGGATCGGCTGCTGATCGCCGATGCGATGGCCCAGATGTCGCCTGACCATCGAGCCGTCATCGAGCGGTCGTACTACCGGGGTTGGAGCGTCGCTCAGATCGCCGGCGACCTCGATATCGCTGAAGGAACGGTGAAGTCGCGATTACACTATGCGGTGCGGGCACTGCGTCTCAGTTTGCAGGAGATGGGGGTGACCCGATGAATCTGATGGCAACCGGTGGGGCCATCCGCGGGCCGTTCGGCTCCGAATACCTAGCTATGACAGCACCAGACGGGGGAAGACGATGAGGGTGGTTCCGGGCTCGGGCCCGCCCGGCGACAGCCAGGCGCCGTTCGGCGACAGCCAGGTGCCCTTCGGCGACGCCCACGACTACGCGACGTGGGACGCGGCCTACGTCCTCGGGTCGTTGTCGTCGGCTGAGCGCCGTGAGTTCGAGGCGCACCTGAGCGGCTGCCCGTCGTGCCGTCAGTCCGTGGCTGAGCTCAGCGGTATTCCGGCCTTGCTGTCGCAACTCGACGCCGGCACGGTCGCCGCGATCGACGCGGGTGATCGGCCCGCCGAGTCGTCGGCTGGGGCGCCCAACCTGCTCCCGTCGCTGCTGTCGACCGTGCGCCGGCGCAGGCGCCGCTCGCGGGTGGCCGCGTGGTCGGTTGGATCCGTCGCCGCCGCGCTGCTCGCTGTCGGTGTGTTCGTCGCCGTTGCTCACCAGTCGCCGACGTCGGCGCCCCCGCAAGCCAGCGTCGCCGCGCTGCCGATGTCTCAGGTGGGAACCACCGCGCTGGCGTCGACGGTGTCGCTCAGCAGCCAGCACTGGGGCACCTTCATCGACCTGAACTGTGTCTGCCTGGCCCCGGTGAATGCTCACCACGACACGCTGGCGATGGTGGTCGTGAGTCGCGACGGTGCGCACACCCAGCTGGCGACGTGGGTCGCCAGCCCCGGCCACACCGCCAACCCGGCCGGCAGCATCTCGACGCCGGTCGATCAAATCGCAGCGGTGCAGATAGTCTCCGCCGACAACGGACAGGTGCTGCTGCAGCGCTCACTGTAATCTGGCGTTGCACAACATGATTCAGCGAATCAGTGGTGCTCCAGCCAGCTGTGGAACATGCCATCCGGATCGTAGGCCGCCCGAACCTCGCAGAGTCGCGCCATGTTCGGCTCGGCAATGAAGGTGGCCGGCCGCCTCAGCAGGTTTTCGTCGGCAAGCGAAATGCCGGTCGCGAGGTGCGACATCGCCGTCATGTTCGACGGCGCCCAATCGCGGTAGCGCTCATCGTCGGCGGGATCGTGCCATGCGGTGTAGAGGCCCAGGTAGATGTCGTCCTCGACACCGTAGACCATCTCAGCCCGGTCGGCGGATGGCTTCCAGCCGGCGAAAACGAAGTGCGACGGGTGCGGCGGCAACGTCTCGATGATCGTGCGGATTCCCGGCAGGAGCTCGTCGGCCGAGGCTGACGTGAACATGTTGTCGATGCTATACCGGTGACCCGCGGGGTATTTCATCATCACCGCCGCATACCAGTTGGCCAGAGTCGTCGGCATATACGGAACGCCGGCAGTTGCCCGGTCGATCACCGGGCAGCTACCCAGGATCGCCAGTGCTTTCGCGGCGTCATCCTCGGAGTCGGCGAAGACCGGCGATGCGATGGTGATGGTGGGCACGTCGGGCCCGGCTTCCGGCGCGTTGCGTGAGGTGAGGATCTGCAGTTCGACTCGATCGTCGATCTCGGCGCTGATCGAGCGGCCCCAGCCGAACACCTCGTCAGCGACCTCGACCGGATACATGTACAGGCACGTGCCCAACACGCGGGGGCGCCGGTGCAGCCGCAGCGTGAACGAGGTGACCACGCCGAAGAATCCGGGACCGCTGCCGCGGGCCGCCCAGTACAGGTCGGCGTGCTGCTGCGGATCGCAGTAGAGCGTGTCGCCATCGGCGGTGACGACTTCCAGTCCGAGCACGCTCTCGCACGCAGGGCCGAGAACCTTGCTGTTCCAACCGTATCCACCCTGCAGGAGATAGCCGCCCAGCCGGATACCTTCGCAGTGGCCCGCCGGAAAGAATAGGCCCTGTGCGTCAAGCTCGTTCGCGAAGACGCTGGCCACCTTTCCCGGCCCGACGCGTGCGGTCATCCGGTCGGTGTCGACATCGCAGTGATCGAGACGGCTGACGTCGAGCAGCACGCCGCCGTCGCGCAGATGGCTGGCCGTCCAGCTGTGCCCGCCGGAACGGATGCCGACCTGATGACGCTGAGCACGGGCATACCGGATGGTCGCGACGACGTCGTCGGTGTCACATGCCTGCACGATCACGTCCGGGAAGCGCTGCGGCAGAATGTCATTCCATACGGTTTCGCGGCGTGCCGCCTCGTAGCCGTCAGCGCCGCGGAAGAATTTCCGCTGTGTGCAGAGTGCGGTCATCGCAAGCCTTTCTGGTGCTCAGGTGGGTCGCGACCGCGCTCGCCAGCGGAGTCGCTGCCAGCCGGATCGCGCGCAGCGGGCCGTTGGGTGGGATGCCGTAGCCGATCGCGAACATCCCGTGGCCGAGGTGCGAGGTGAAGCCGCCCCGCGGATCGCCGTGTTCGTCGAGGACACCGAGATGGCCAACCAGGCCGTCCAGGTCGGTGCTGAAACCCGTGGCGGCGATGATCACGTCGGGTGCGACCCCGGAACCGTCAGCGAGCATCACCCGGTCGGGCTCCACCGCCGTCACCGCGCTCACCACCTCGACCCGGCCCGCCCGCACGGCGTCGACCAATTCATCGGCGAGGGTGGGGATCCGGCCGCGCTTTTCCACCGTCGCTTTCAGCCCGAGTGGTGGCCGATGAAACCCGTACGACGAAAGATCGCCCAGCAGTATGCGATTGAGCCGCGCGACAACGGGGTCGACCACACCCGCGGGCACCCGCGCGAACAGCTCGAGGAAGAGGTCCGACGGGATCGGGCCGATCGCGCGACGTACCAGATGCGGTGGTGTGCGCACCGCCAGCCAGACCTTGTCGGCACCGTTGTCGGCCAGTTGGACCGTGATGTCCGCGGCCGAATTGCCCGCACCGACCACCAGGACGTTGCGGCCCTGAAAGGGCCAGCCGTTGCGGAAATCCCCGGAATGCAGCACTTCGCCGGTGAATCGGCGCAGGCCGGGCCACGGCGGCACGACCGGCGTGCGGTACCGGCCGGTCGCCAGCACGACAGCAGACGGGTAGAGGTCACCCGACGAGGTCTCTATCTGCCAGCCCTGCGGTGCGCGGTCGATGCCGGCGACCTCGCAGCCCAGTGCGACCGTGATGTTCTGCCGGCGCACATAGGAATCGAAGTAGCGGACCATGTCCTCTTTCGTCGGCCAGCGGCCGGCAGTCAGTGGAATCCGTTGTCCGGGAAGATGTGACAGAAAGCCGTTGGTGTTGAGACGGAAGTTGTCGTATCGAGTCCGCCACGACACCGCGGGCGCGGCGGCCTTCTCGACCACGAGCGTCGAAATGCCATGGCGGTGCTCGAGCTCGCGTGCGACAGCCAGGCCGGATGGCCCGGCGCCCACGACGACGACGTCAGGTCTGCTCCGGCGATCGCTGGACACGCTCTTGACACGGTCGGCAGTGCGATGCGGTTCACCGCGGCATTTTGCGGCGTGTTGAACCGGTCCAGCCTCCGCGTCGTGTCTTTGGTATGCCAAGGGAACACCGAGTGGTCGACCACATTGTCAGGCATCTCGCCGGGATCGGAGTCGAATACATCTTCGGCGTCGACGGGGCCAACATCGAAGACCTCTACGACGCAGCGTATTTCCGATCGGACATCACCGCCGTCCTGGCCAAGCACGAGTTCTCCGCGGCGACGATGGCCGACGGCTACAGCCGCAGCGGCGCCGGTCTCGGTGTGGTGGCCGCGACCTCAGGCGGAGGCGCGCTGAATCTCATTCCGGGCCTTGGTGAATCGTTCACCAGCCGGGTGCCGGTGCTGGCGCTGGTCGGCCAACCCGCGACCTCGATGGACGGCCTGGGCAGTTTCCAGGACACCAGTGGCCGCAACGGTTCGCTCGACGCCGAGGCGCTGTTTTCCCAGGCATCGGTGTTCTGCCGGCGGGTCCTGCATCCACGCGACATCATCGCGGCACTGCCCGCAGCCATAGCTGCGGCGCGCACTGGTGGCCCGGCAGTGTTGTTGCTGCCCAAAGACGTTCAACAGGCCGTCATCGACGTCAGATGCTCCCGCGATGTCGGACGGAAACCGGCAGTCGGTAATCCGTATCCGATCGAGCGCGCATTGCAGGGAGTGACCGGACCGGTGACGATCATCGCCGGCGAACAAGTGGCCCGTGACGATGCGCGCGCCGAGCTGGCAGCGCTTCGGGGGGTGCTGCGGGCGCGGGTGGCTTGCGTGCCGGACGGCAAGGACGTCGCCGGCATACCGGGCCTCGGTTCATCGTCGGCGCTGGGAGTGACCGGCGTCATGGGTCATCCCGGCGTCGCGGAGGCGGTGTCGGCCAGCGGGCTGTGCCTGGTGGTCGGCACGCGACTGCCGGTGACCGCCCGCGCCGGTCTCGACGATGCACTGGCGACGGTACCCACGATGTCCATCGGGTCGGCGCCACCGTACTTTCCCTGCACGCACGTCCACACCGAGGACCTGAAGGCGTCATTGTTCATGCTGACCGAGGCACTCAGCGGCGCCGGACGGCCCACTGGAGTGCGGGTGCCCGATGCGGTCGCGCATACCGAGCTGGCGCCACCGCCTTTCGACGGTCCCGGGGTGCGCTACCGCGACGCGCTGGCCCAGCTCGATCGCACGCTGCCCGCCGGGGTGGACATCGTCGTCGATGCCGGAAACACCGGCGCGGCAGCCGTTCACTACCTGCCGGTGCGGCGCCGGGGCCGGTTCGCGGTTGCGCTCGGTATGGGCGGCATGGGCTACAGCTTCGGCGCCGGCATCGGGATGGCGTTCGCCCGCAGGCAAACTCGACGGCCAGATGGTCGTGTGGTGGTGATCGCCGGCGATGGCGCGTTCTACATGCACGGCATGGAAATACACACCGCACTGCACTATCGGCTGCCGATGACCTTCGTGTTGCTCAACAACAACGCGCACGCCATGTGCGTGACACGCGAACAGCTCTACTACAACGACTTCTACAGCTACAACCGATTCTCTCCCAGCCACCTCGGCGAGGGCCTGGCCGCAATGTTTCCCAAGCTGACATCGACCGATGTCAGCGACACGGCGGGATTGGCCGCGGCGGTGCGCGCTTCGCTGAAGGTCGACGGACCTTCGGTGATCAGCGTGGAATGCGCAGCCGACGAAATCCCGCCCTTTGCACCGTTTCTCGATGCGTCTACGACCCAAACCTATGCCAACCATCACATCCGACTCGCACAGGAGGACCGCACACATGTCGCTGCCAGCGCTTGACGATATCGTCACCCACACCGGCACCGCCGAACCGATCGACGGCGTGATACGCATCGAGACCGCTCCGCTGGAGCAGACCGCCGGCGTCTTTTTCTCGAAGATGCGCTCGGTGTACTCGCACGAGGACGTGTTCGGCCCGTACTGCACGGTCAACGACTACGTCGACTGCCCGCCGGACGAACTCTTCGAGTACCTGTCGGACACCCGAAGCCTCGAGGAGTGGACCTACACCCTGCGCGACTTCACCCCTACCGACGAGCCCGGACTGTGGCAGGCGTATGACCGGCTGTTGCCCAATACCACGATCTACACCAGGACGTTCTCCAATTCGCAGGCGCGCACGGTCGATTACCACTGCGCATGGGACCAGGGCAAGCACCTGTGGATGATCTACGTCATGCGTGTCCTCGACGCGCAGACAGTGCTCAACAAGCCCGGTTCTGTTGTGCTGTGGACGAATTGCCGTCACCCGTTCTACGACCGCAACCCGTACCCGGAGGTGGCGCCACAACAGCGCACCGGCTGGGTCGGCGACTTCTGGGACTTGTTCGGTGCCGGCCACGGACTGGAATTGAACAACCTCAAAAGCATCGCCGAATATCGCCATCGCAACGGTCTGCCGGTCACCCCGGCGTGGATGCGATGAGCGCGCCCGACGTCAGCCTCATCGACGTCGCCGGCTACCTGCCCGGCGAACCGATCGGCGCCGACTACTACGCCCAGTTCGCCGAATCCGACGAGTTACGTGACAGCGTCATGTTCCGCGCGCCGACGTCGCGCCATCATGTCGCATCCGACGAGACCGCGATCGACATGGTCGAGCGCGCGGCACAGGGACTCATCGAGCGGCACGGCCGCGACACCATCGACAATGTCGATATTTTGATCACTCACACCCAGGTACCCGACATGGCGTTCTACGGCGCGGGCGGCGGGATCGCCCACCGGCTGGGCATGCGTCCGTCGTGGGTATTGGATCTTCACAACGGAGGATGTGCGGCGTTTGTGTTGGCGCTTAAAGTCGCCCGCCGACTGCTGGCATCGGGGGAAGGCCGGACCGCGCTGGTCGCGATCGCGCAGAATGCGGCCGGGCAGGTGTTCGACCAGCCCGGGGTGCGCCGTAAAGCGCAGGCGTCGGTTCCGGGCGACGGTGCTGCGGTCGGGCTGGTCGCGCTGTCGAGCCAGTCGCCCATCCTCGACATCGAATGCCGCACTTACGGTGAATACGCCGGCGACATGACGCTCGCCATCGACCCGCCGCGCAAATGGTGGCAGGCCGGTCCGGGCGAGGCCAGCATCGGGTTCACCGAGACCAAGATCGCCAAGGT
>JBAWAV010000700.1:0-2977 GCA_049589475.1 Mycobacterium sp. | reverse complement strand
GTTCTTATCTACCGTATCGAAAACGACTGTGTCTCTGGCCATCTGCGCCGCTGCTGCACCCTCGGCGCGTGCGTTACCGTCTGCGGCATTGTTCTGACCCCACATGGAGGAGACGACGAATCCGATGAAGAAGGCATAAACGAACCCGATGAAGCCGTAGGTGAACTTGGTGACGTCGTTGTGCGCGTCACCTTTAAGGACCGGGAAACGCCGACGCACGTACCTCTGAAGCAGCACCGCTCCGCCGGCAATGAGCACGATCAGGCCGGTTAGCAGCACCCACGACGGGATGTAGTTCACAATCCACCAACTCATCAGCGGCACTCCCAAACGGCTCGACGGCGAAGCGGACGCGCCGTTCGACTGTAGGGTCGGCTTTGCTCCCCCGGAGCGTTAATCATCGGAGTGTGAATCGACGAAGTGCCGCGGGGAGGACATCGGGCCGCCCCGGGCCTGAGCCCCGACGGCTTCAGTCGCCCCTTCGAGCGCGCTGACCATGTAGACCACCTGGCCGATTTCGGCGGAATCTGCTTTCCTCTCTGCCCATCGGGCGTAGCTTGCTGCTGGGACCGACGGCACGACCGGGCATGAGCCGCTGTGGGGTCCGGCATTGCACTCGGCAGTGGCGCTGCCGGCCCCGCCAGAAAACTGCAACGAAGGGCAGGGCCATGGCAGATGTCGACTTTTGCGTAGTGGGTGCGGGGTTTGCGGGGCTGACCGCGGCGCTGCGGTTAAAACGGGCGGGCCACTCGGTGGCGTTGCTGGAGGCTCGTGATCGGGTCGGTGGCCGCACCTACACCGAGGTCCTGGCCGACGGCTCGTGGGTCGATCGTGGGGGCGCGTGGATTGGGCCGGGACAGGACCGGATCAAGGCGCTGATGTTGGAATTCGGTGTGCCGGAATACAAGCAGTACCGCGACGGCGACGCCATGATGATCATCGACGGCAAGCAGCACCGCTACGGGAGCACGATCCCGTGGTCGATGAGCCCATGGGCGATCGCCAACCTGGGTGCCGGCCTGCTCGAGGTGGAGCAGATGTGCAAGACGCTTCCCCTCGAGGCGCCGTGGGAGGCGAAGAAGGCCGCCGAATGGGACCGCACCACTGTGGCCGGATGGATCGCCAAGAACACGCTGTCCAAACAGGCCCGCGAGATGCTGGATATGGCCCTCGCCGGGCCCTACACCTCGGCCGGATCGGAGACGTCGCTCCTGTGGATGCTGTTTCAGCAAGCCTCCGGGGGCGGCCCGATGTTTCTGATTTCGATTAAGGACGGCGCCCAGGAGGCCCGCCCGGTCGGCGGCATGGGCGCCATTTACCGCCCGATGGCCGCCGAACTGGGCGACGCGCTGCACCTTTCGCAGCCGGTGCGACACATTGCGCAGGACGCTGACGGGGTCACGGTGCGCTCCGACGATGTGACCGTGCGGGCACGGCGAGTGATCGTGGCGGTGCCGATCGCGATCGCCAGCCAGATCATCTACGAGCCGATGCTGCCGGTGGACCGGTCATTTCTTCATCAGCGCATGCCCGGCGGCGCGATTTTGAAGATCGCCATCATCTACGACGAGCCGTTCTGGCGCGCCGATGGGCTGTCCGGCCAATCGTCTGCACCCGGAACTCCGGCCACGCTTACCCTGGATGCCTGCACCGACACCGGCACGCCGGGGATCATGTGTGTCATCACCGAGGGTCCGTCGGCGCGTGAGCTGAGCAGGCTCGATGACGCAGACCGCAAGGCGGCGGTCATCGGTGAACTGGTCGACCGGTTCGGCGCCAGGGCGGGCTCGACGGTCGATTACCACGAGCAGAACTGGACTACCGAACGGTACTCGGGAGGCGGGATGCTCAGTCATGCACCCACCGGTGTGCTGACCGAGTTCGGCCCCGCCCTGCGGGACCCCTGCGGGCGGATCCACTGGGCCGGAACCGAAAGCTCGGCGGTCATGTGCGGGTGGATCGACGGCGCCATTCGCTCCGGTGAACGCGCCGCGGCCGAAGTGATGGCACGCGAAACGGCTGCGGTCGGCTAAACGGTACGGATTAGTTGACGGCGTCGCCTGACGTGTCATCCTCGCCTGGAATCGCAAGCGCCGGGGTCTCTTCATTCCCTGGAGGCTCTCATCGCCACTTCAGACGACGGCGCTACCGACACCGCGCCAAAGCCCTCTTACCCCCTTGGCCGGCCATCGGCTCGCACACCCGACGAGCGCGAAGCGCACTACCAGCGATACCTAGACCTGAGCGCCGCCTACTTCGACAAGGTGAAGGCCAACGGCGATCCGTGGTTCTCCTCGGAGGAGGAACGCAGGGAACGGTTCATGCGCCGGTACACCCAACCCGAACCGCCGACCAGCATGCCGTTAAAGACGCTGGCAGAGATCCGAGGGGCTTGATAGGGGGCGACGAGTTGCTACAAGCCTCCGTAGTCGGGCAGCTGAGCCAAAGGACCCGGCGGATTATCTCCGTCCCAAACACCGCTCGGTAGCTTCCCGTCAAAAGGAACGTTGCCCTGGTTGCCGTTCGCTAGCCAAAACCAGGTGTGACAGATATTCATGTCCCACGAGTAACCCGTGCCGGGGCCGGTGTGATCCGCCAACCAGGGCTGTGTCTGATACTGCATTGGGTCCCCTGGACACCAATGATGCGGGCCGGTGGGTTTGGCATCGGCTGAACCTGCGCCCAAACCCAGGCCGGCCACCACGACGCCCGACAGCAGCGCGCCGGCCATGATCCGCATCAAGGTGCAATCGGTATTCATACTTTGATGCCCCTTTCCTTCGCCGCAGCGCAAGGGCTGCCTAAAGCGGATTGTGCACCTCGCCGTACGTCGAAAACATGGGGCGTTTGCCCTATCTTGTGCCAACCCGCAGACGGAAGGAGCGACATGTCAGCACGTAGTCTGCGCGGTCCGCGGTGTGCCCGCGAAGGTTGCACTCGACCTAAGGCAGGCGGTCAACCGTGTTGCTCGTTGCTC
>JBAWAV010000699.1:0-1902 GCA_049589475.1 Mycobacterium sp. | reverse complement strand
GCACTACATCCTCGGCTACGGCACCGAAAAGCAGAAGCGACGCTGGTTGCCGAAGATGGCCACCGGCGAGTATATCGGCGCCCTCGCGATGACCGAGCCCGGCGGCGGCTCCGATCTGAAGTCGCTGCGCACCAGGGCGATCCGCGACGGCGACCACTTCGTAGTCAACGGGACGAAGACATTCATCACCAACGGCAAACACGCCGACATTATCGTGCTGGTCGTGCGCACCGACCCGGCGGCAGGAACCCGGGGAATCTCGCTACTGGTGCTCGAAACCGCTGGCGCGCACGGCTATCAGGTAGGCCGCGTGCTGGACAAGGTCGGGCTGCGCTCACAAGACACCGCCGAGCTGTCGTTTGTCGACGTCCGCGTGCCGGTGCAGAATCTGCTGGGCGAACAGGGCAAGGGGTTCTACCACGCGATGAACCAGCTCGCCCACGAGCGGTTGATCATCTCCGATGGCGCAGTCGCCGTCGCCGAGGCGGCTCTGGCCGAGACCATCACCTATACCAAGCAACGTCACGCCTACGGGGCGCCGCTACTCGACATGCAGAACACCCGCTTCGAGCTCGCCCAATGCGCCATCCTGGTGCGCACCGCGCGCGTCTTCGTCGACCATTGCATCGACCTGCACATGCGCGGCGACCTCGACGCCGCGACCGCCTCGATGGCGAAGGCCAACTCAACCGACGTGCAATGTCAGGTGATTGATCGCTGCGTGCAGCTCTTCGGCGGATACGGCTACATGCTCGAGTACCCGATAGCCAGGATGTACGCAGATTCCCGAGCGCAGAGAATCTACGCCGGCGCCAACGAGGTGATGAAGGAACTCATCGCGCGCTCACTGTGAGGATTACGGCCATGTACCTGACCCAGTCTCTACACCAGACGCTGCAACGCGAGCCCGGCCGCATTGCCACGATCTGCGGCGATCGCACCCGCACCATCGCCGAATCCGTCGACCGCATCGCGCGCCTCGCAGGCGCCCTACGATCTCACGGAGTCAGGCCCGGCGACCGGGTCGGCATCCTCGCCGTCAACTCCGACCGCTACCACGAATACCTCTATGCGGTGCCGTGGATCGGCGCGACGGTCAACCCCGTGAACATCCGATGGAGCCCTGCCGAGATCGCCTACTCCCTACACGATTCCGACACCCGGGTGCTGCTCGTCGATGACGCCTTCGCGAAAACCGTTTGCGCGCTGCGCGATCAGCTCGACGGCCTAGAGACGTACATTCACATCGGTGACGGTGACGCACCCGCCGGCATGCTGGCCTACGAAGCACTGATCGACCAGCATCATCCCGTCGAGGACACCAGGACCGGCGGCGACGCGCTGCTGGGCATCTTCTACACCGGCGGCACAACCGGACATCCCAAAGGTGTCATGCTCAGCCACAACAACCTGCTGACCGCCGCACTCGGCCCGCTTTCGACCGGGCACGTTATCTCACACGGAGGGCGGTTGCTGCACGCCGCACCGATGTTTCACCTCGCCGATATCGCTTTGTGGACGATGGGAAACATCGCCGGCAGCACACACGTGTTCATCCCGATGTTCACCGCCGCAGGCGTGTTGAACGCCATCGACGCACACGGCGTCACCGATGCGATGCTGGTCCCGACTATGGTCCAGATGCTCGCCGACGATCCAACCGTCGACGACTACGATCTCACCAGCGTCAAACATTTCGTGTACGGCGCAGCACCAATGTCGGTATCGGTGCTCGAGCGCGCCCGCAAAGTCTTCCTGGCGGCCACTTTCACGCAGGCCTACGGAATGACCGAGCTGTCGCCGATCGCGACCCTGCTCTCGCCTGCTGATCACGACAACCCGGCGCTGTTGCGTGCGGCCGGGCGCCCTGCACCGCACTGCGAAGTGCGCATCGTCGACGCC
>JBAWAV010000698.1:0-1511 GCA_049589475.1 Mycobacterium sp. | reverse complement strand
GCGTGAGATCTGCGGGGCTACTTGCTTTTGCCCAGGTGACCGAGGGCTGCGGTGATCGCACTGGCGGAAAGCGCTGACTTGGCGAGGAAACCTATGGCGGGGCTGGTCTCGAGCATGTCTGTCAGGTCGGGCTCGGCGTGGGTAGAGATCAGTATGACCGGAGCCGTTGCCGTACTGTCGATCTCGTGAAGCGCCTCGGCGAGATCGAAGCCGCTTTCTTCGCCGATATTTACATCGACCAGTGTTACGTCGGGTCGCAGCTCTTGGACGGACCGGAGCGCGTCGGCATTCGTTGATGCCACACCGACAACGCGGGTCCCCTGGTGTTCAAGGAGCCGTGTCGCCGAGTCGAGAAATTCCGGGTTGTCGTCGACGATGACAACCCGGATCGGCTTAGCCGGTGACTCCACAGCGCCATTGTGGCAACGGAAGCGGCCAGCCTGCATTCCCGCTAGCACCCATGTTCACGTCTCGAGCGGCACTAGTTCGCTGGACTGTCCACCGGGCGACTCGTCGGGTCCGAGGGGAATATTCACCACTAGCGACGTGCCGTCGCCTAGACGACTCGCAATGGCGATCTGACCTCCAAGGGCCTCAACCCGGTCCACCAAGCCTATGAGTCCAGATCCTTTGCGGGCGTCGGCTCCCCCAATCCCGTCGTCGCGAATCGAAAGATAAAGCTTGTCATCCTGGGTTTTGACAGCCAGCTGGACCAGGGACGCGTGTGCATGCTTAGCCACATTCGTAAGCGCCTCTGCCACAAGGTAATACCCGGCTACCTCGACATGCTCAGGTAAGCGCCGAGGTACCGCTACATCCAGTTCTACCGGCACCGCGCAGCGGCGCGCGAGTGTCTTCACCGTCGGACCGAGGCCTCCTCGTGACAGGATCGCCGGATGGATACCGCGGGCAATCTCCCGTAGTTCGTCCGAGACACCGACCAAACCGGTAACGACGTCGGAAATTTGTGCGCGCAGCGTCGCCTGCTCGGGCGGGACAGACTCCTCTGCCAGGCGCAGCTTGAGTCCCAATGAGACCAGGCGCTGTTGAGCACCGTCATGCAAATCCCGTTCGATACGCCGCCGCGTCTCATCAGCGGCCGCGACAATCCGCGCTCGCGACGCTCTCAATTCCGCACGCGCATTGGCATTTGCAATCGCAATTGTGATGAGGTCGGCGAAGTCGCTGACGCGTTGCTCCGCGCTGGGTGGAAAGGCGTCGGATCGAGAGGAACCGGCGATGGCCACTCCCCAGACCTGGCTGCCGGCCATGATCGGAGCTCCTACACCCGAGGTCAGACCCAGCTCACGGATACGCGCCGCTGCCGACCCGGAAGCATGGTCGTGGCTGTCCATTCGGGCGACTCTGCCGCTTCGCCGCACCATTGCCGCAATACTCTCGCCTTCAAGCGAAAAGTGTTCTCCCACGGGCATCTTCTGCAATCCCGGCTCGTCGGCCGCTGCAAGCAGGACGGCCGTGCCGTCAGGCTCGTACCGGTACAACGACGCGTT
>JBAWAV010000697.1:0-11547 GCA_049589475.1 Mycobacterium sp. | reverse complement strand
CGTATTCGGAGGGCTCGGTGGTGTCGATGAACCGCTCGACAAGCTCGATGAATTTGTCGGGGTCGTCGTGGAAGGGGAAGTGTCCGGACTGCTCGAAGATCTCCAAGCGGGAGCCGGGCATCGCTGCGTGGGCCATTCGGGCGTGGCTGACCGGGACCACGACATCCTCTGCGCCCCAGATGATTTGCACTGGAACCGACTGCGTCAGATAACATCGGTCCAGCATGGTCACGCTCTGGCCGCGCCAGTCCACCACCGCCCTCAGCGTCCGGGTGAACGCTGAGGAGGCCATCGGTTCCGGCAAGTCGGCCAAAATCCGCAACACATCCGGCAGATCACGGCCCACCGCGGTCGAGCCCAACACCAGTCCGGCTGCGCGCCCGAAGATCTGCAACGCGGGCAGCACCAACGGCAGTCGCAGCAAGGCCAGCGCCTCGCTGCCCATCGGCAACGACGCCAGTCGCAGCGCGACGTTCACGTCCTTCGTGACCCCGCCCGCCCCGACGAGAACCAAACGCTCGACGAGTTGCGGGAATTGGTAGGCGAACTGCATTGCCACGCCGCCGCCCAGCGAGTGGCCGACCACCGTGGCGCGTTCGATGTCGAGAACCGAGAGCAGATCACGCATTCCGTTGGCGTAGGCCGCGATTGAATAGTCAGCGCGCGGCTTGTCCGATTGCCCGTGGCCAAGCAGGTCGACGGCGATGACGGTAAACCGTTGCGCCAGTTTGGCTTGCACCGTCGTCCAGGTCGTGGAATTGTCGCCGATCCCGTGGATCAGCAGGATCACCGGACCGGATCCGGCGATGCGAAACGCGCGCCGATACCCGTGGATGGTGCGGAATTGCAGTGAGGGTGAGACTTCCCGCACCGAACGAAGATTGGGCTTCCGCTCGCTCATATCCGCCAACTTCGCTGTCAGGCGCCGGGTCGGGACGCTCAGGTCGGATCGTCGTCTTCGAACTTCTTCTCTGCTTGCTGCGCAAGAAAACGCTCGAATTCAGCGCCGAGTTCGTCGCCGCTGGGTAGATCTTCATCCCGCGTCAGCAGTGACCGATTCTCCTGAGCGGCAATGAAGGCATCGTACTGGCGCTCCAGCGCGGCCACCACTTGAGCGACTTCGGCGCTCGCCTCGACTTGCTCGTCGACCTTCACCTTGATCTCGGCCGCCGCCTCGACGAGAGCGTTCATCGGCAGCTGCAGCGAGCCGGTCTTGCCCAACTGCTCTATGAGCGCCTGCGCCGCCGCCGGATAGTCCGTCTGCGCCAGGTAATGCGGGACATGCACGGTGAACCCGACGACCTCGTGGCCGTGTTTGGCCATGCGGTACTCCAGCAGATTCGACGCGCTGCCGGGGACCTGCACTTCGGTGATCCACGGCGTGAACTCGGCGATCAGCTCGCGGTTGTTGGAGTGCGCGGTCATCGTGACCGGCCGGGTGTGGGGCACCGCCATCGGGATGGTGCCCAAGCCGATCGTCTGCCGGACACCGAGACGCTCGGCCAGCAACCGCACCGCGGTGATGAACCGCTCCCACTTGAGGTCCGGCTCCATGCCGGCTAGCAACAGGAACGGCGTGCCGATGCTGTCGTGCAGGGCGTACAGGCTGAGCTCCGGATCGTCGTAGTGGGTGAAGTGATCGGTCTTGAACGTCATCAGGGGCCGCCGCGACCGGTAGTCGAGCAGTTCGTCGATCGCAAACGAAGCCACCAACTCAGTGTCCAGGCTGTCTTTGAGGTGGCGGGCGGCGAGCCTGATTGCGTGACCGGCGTCGGAAAAGCCCTCCAGGGCGTGGACCAAGACGGGGCCGCGGCCATCGGAGGACGACAACTGCGGCGCCGGGAACTCGAGTTCGTACATGCCGTTCTGGTCGGGAATGTCAGGCGTGTGGTCGTGGCCCATCGCTGTTGCCTCCTCGCCACGGCGCGGTGTGTCGCACCGTGTCAGATAGTGTCCCTCAGATCGTCAGCAGCGGATACCGGACCCCACTCCGCGCTGCGCGCCGACAATGCGAAAACGCGGTCAACACCGGCCGCATTCCAGGGGTACCCGTTTCGCACGGTCGCGTCGGGCCCGATCGGGCATGATCGTTGACGATGCGAATTCTGGCAGTAGCGGCGGCCTTGACGATGGTCTCGGCCGGCTGCGGACATCAGGCCCGATCGGCACCGGTGACCGGACGCAACGTCGCCGACACCGCCAACCACGTCATCGCCGCGCCTGTCGCCCCCGACCGGCGAGTGGGCGCGCTCTTCCTGTCCGGCAGCGACCTGCATGCCTGCACCGGCTCGGTGCTGCATTCCGCGGCCGGCAATCTGGTGCTGACCGCCGCGCACTGCCTGAACGCCGGAGGCCCGGTGACCTTTGTCCCCGGTTTCGCCCGTACAGCCACACCCGACGCGGTGTGGACAGTGGACGCGCTGTATCTGGATCCACGCTGGCTGGCCAGTAGAGATCCGTTGGCCGACTTCGCGATTGCGCGGGTGGGTCGTCCCGCCGGCGGACCGATCGAGATGGAGGTCGGCTCAGCGCTGTCGCTGGGCCGCGTGCCGGCGCGCGGCGCGCAGGTCAGCGTGATCGCCTACCCCGCGGGTGTCGGCGGCCTGCCGGTCGGATGTCAGGTCGCCACCGACCTCAGCGCGGGCGGCTTCCCGGCGCTGCCATGCGCGGGCCTGGTCGACGGCACCAGCGGCGCACCGTGGATCAGCGGCTCGACGGTCGTCGGGTTGATCGGCGGCTTGCACGGCGGCGGCTGCGCGGAGAACCTTTCCTACTCCTCGCCATTCGACCAGCACGTCACCGATCTGCTCGCGCGCGCTGAGGCGGGCGGACCGGGCGACGCGCCGCAGGGCAATTACGACGACGAGTGCTAGCTGCCGAATTGGCTCAGCGCGCGCACCTTGTTCATCACGTCCAGCGCGGCGACCTTGTAGGCCTCGGAGAAGGTCGGGTAATTGAACACCGCGTCGACCAGATACTGGACGGTGCCCTCGCAGCCCATCACCGCCTGGCCGATGTGCACCATCTCGGTGGCGTTGCTGCCGAAGATGTGCACACCCAGCAACTTGAGGTCTTCGGTTGAGACCAGCAGTTTGAGCATCCCGTAGGAGTCGCCGGCGATCTGGCCGCGGGCCAGCTCTCGGTAGCGCGACACCCCGACCTCGTAGGGCACCGCCTGCTTGGTCAGCTCGACTTCGGTGGCGCCGACGTAGGAGATCTCCGGGATCGAGTAGATGCCGATCGGCTGGAGCGCGGTCAGCCCGTGCACTGGCTCACCGAACGCATGGCAGGCGGCGACTCGGCCCTGATCCATCGACGTCGACGCCAGGGCGGGGAAGCCGATGACGTCGCCGACCGCGTAGATGTGGTCGACCTTCGTCTGGAACGCCTCGTCGACGAAGATGCGGCCGCGAGCGTCGGCCTCCAGACCCGCCTTCTCCAGATCGAGGTTTTCGGTCTGGCCCTGCCGGCCGGCGGAGTACATCACCGTTTCGGCGGCGATCTTCTTGCCGCTGGCCAGGCTGGTGACCGTGCCCGCCGACCCGACCTGCACACCGGTCACCTCTTCGCCGAAACGAAACGTGACTGCCAGGTCGCGCAAATGGAAGCGCAACGCTTCGATGATCTCGGGGTCGCAGAAGTCCAGCATGTCCTGCCGCTTCTCCACGATGGTCACCTTGCTGCCCAGCGCGGCGAACATCGACGCGTACTCGACGCCGATCACGCCCGCGCCGACCACCACCATCGACGTCGGGATCGTCTGGAGGTCGAGGATCCCGTCGGAGTCCAGCACCCGCTGCTCGTCGAATTCCACCCCCTGGGGGCGGGCGGGTTTGGTGCCGGTCGCGATGACGATGTTCTCGCCGCTGACCGTGGTGCGTTCGCCACGGGTGCGGTCCTCGACGAGCAGGGTGTGCTCGTCTTTGAATCGGCCCTCGCCGGGGATGAGGTCGACCCGGTTGCGCATCAGTTGGTTGCGCACCACGTCGGCCTGTTTGCCGATCACGTGCTGGGTCCGTGACAGCAGGTCGGCGGGGGTGATCTTGTCCTTGACGCGGTAGCTGGCGCCGTAGAGCTCACGCTGGTTCATTCCGGTCAGGTAGACGACGGCCTCGCGCAACGTCTTCGACGGGATGGTGCCGGTGTTGACGCAGACACCGCCGAGCATCGGCCGCTGCTCGATGACGGCCACCGATTTGCCCAGCTTGGCGGCCGCGATCGCGGCCTTCTGGCCGCCCGGACCTGAGCCGATGACGACCATGTCGTATTCGAGTATCGAACCCATGGTTGACACATTTACTCCCGCAGCGTTGCAGGCATGCGTCGAAAACGGCTACATGCACGTGAACAATGCGGACCCGTCCACAGTCGCGGGTTTGTGCACAACAGCCGGCCCGCAGCGGCTGAGCCGTCGGCGCGTTGACGGTGCCGGTTGCCAGCGTCGGTGCCATGACCAAGCAGCGACGTGACTTTGAACTCAACCGCCCCGGCGCCGTGATCGCCGCGCTCCCGGCCGTGCTGGGCTTCGTGCCGGAGAAATCTTTGGTGCTGTTGTCCATCGACGGCGGCGAGCTGGGGGCGGTGATGCGGGTCGATCTTTCCGGCGCGCTGGCCGACCAGATCGGACATCTCTCGGAGGTGGCCGCCGCCGCCGGGCCGGAAGCCGCGATCGCGGTGATCGTCGATGCCGACGGCGCGGGTTGCCCGACGTGCAACGAGGACTACCGCAACCTGTGCTCATCGCTCACCGAGGAGCTGTCGCGCCACGACATCGTGCTGTGGGCGGTGCATGTCGTGGACCACGTGGCTGTCGGCGGCCGGTGGCACTGCGTGGATGGCTGCGGTGCGGGCGGTGTCGTCGACGACCCCAGCGCGTCACCGTTGGCGGTTGCGGCGGTGCTCGACGGCCGTCGGCTATACGCGCGGCGCGCCGACCTGCAGGCGGTGATCGCGGTCGACAACCGGGCCGACAACGCGTCGCTCGTCGATCTGGTCGAGGAACACGCGGCGTCGCGGGCCCGGGCGCACCGAGCCGACCCGGCGATGTGCGTTCGCCGTGATGTCGAGGACGCGATGTCGGCCGCCGCGCGAGTCGGCGACGGACAAGAACTCGCCGACCCCGAGCTGGCCGGCCTGGCGTGCGCGCTGGCCGACGTCGAGGTGCGAGACACGTTGTACGCCTTGGCAGTCGGCCACGGTGCGGGGGACGCCGAGTCGCTGTGGGCGCTGTTGTCGCGCAGCCTGCCTGCGCCGTGGCGGGCCGAGGCGCTGGTGCTGCTCGCCTTCAGCGCCTATGCCCGCGGCGACGGGCCGTTGGCCGGGGTATCACTGGAGGCCGCGCTGCGGTGCGATCCCGGTCACCGGATGGCGGGCATGCTGGACACCGCCTTGCAGTCGGGTTTGCGGCCCGAGCACATTCGCGAACTCGCGGTGACCGGATACCGGCTGGCTGATCGTCTTGGTGTGCGGCTGCCGCCGCGACGGACATTCGGCCGGCGTGCGGTGTGACGAGCCCGCTAGACCTTTTCGACTTTGACGGCGTGCGCCATCTCGTGCGGCAGGCTCACGTTCTCGTGGCCGGGAATCACGATCGTCACGCCGCCGGACGGGATCGATTCGACGGCCACCCTGGCGTTGGGCACGACGCCGGCGTCCTTGAGGCGGGTGATCAGGTCGATGTCGCCCTGCACGTGTTCGGTCAGTTGACGCACGACCACGGCGACGGGCGGGCCGGCAGGCAACTCCGTCAGCCGCACCAGGTTGCCGTCCTCGGCGCCGAATTCGTCACCGACGCCCAAATCCAGCAGCCCTGGGATGGGGTTGCCGAACGGCGACGTGGTCGGGTTGTCGAGCACCTGCACCAGCCGGCGCTCGACGTCCTCGCTCATCACGTGTTCCCAGCGGCACGCTTCGGCGTGGACTTCTTCCCACGGCAACCCGATGACATCGACCAGCAGCCGTTCGGCCAAGCGATGCTTGCGCATCACGGAAACGGCCAGCGCGCGGCCCTTGTCGGTCAACTCGAGATGACGGTCACCCGCGACGTGCAACAGCCCGTCGCGCTCCATCCGCGACACGGTCTGGCTGACCGTGGGCCCACTCTGGTCAAGACGTTCGGCGATACGGGCACGCAGCGGCGTGACGCCCTCTTCCTCGAGGTCGTAAATGGTCCGCAGGTACATCTCGGTGGTATCAACCAGGTCGTTCATTCCGCACCCTCCATTGCCGCCGAGTCTACTTGCCCAGCTGCGCGAATGGTTCGCTAACACTCCAGCGCAGCGGTATGCCCGCCGCAGGTGCGGCGGGCATACCGGTCGATGCTTGTGCGGGGGTCAGCTGGCGTACGAGCGCAGCCGGTCGGCCCGGTCGCCGTTGCGAAGCTTGGCCATCACCTCGCGCTCGATCTGGCGGACTCGTTCGCGGGACAGACCGAACAGCTTGCCGATCTGATCAAGCGTGCGGGGCTGCCCGTCGTCGAGTCCGAAGCGCAACCGGATCACCTGATGCTCGCGCTCGTCGAGCGTGGCGAGCACGGTACGGATGTCGGTGTGCAGCAACTCGGCGATCACCGCGTTCTCCGCCGACATCGCCTCGGCGTCCTCGATGAAATCGCCCAAGGGTGCTTCTTCTTCGGAACCCACCGGCATGTCCAGGCTCACCGGGTCGCGGCTGTGCTCCAGCAGATCGTTGATCTTCTCGAGGGGGATGCCGGATTCTGCGGCGAGCTCCTCGTCGCTGGCCTCGCGGCCGAGATTCTGGTGCAGTTCGCGCTTGATCCGCGCCAGCTTGTTGACCTGCTCAACCAGGTGCACCGGCAGCCGGATGGTGCGGCTCTGGTCAGCCATGCCGCGGGTGATCGCCTGACGGATCCACCACGTCGCATACGTGGAGAACTTGAATCCTTTTGCGTAGTCGAACTTTTCCATCGCGCGGATCAGTCCGAGGTTGCCTTCCTGGATGAGGTCCAGCAGCGGCATTCCGCGGCCCGTGTAGCGCTTGGCCAGCGACACGACCAATCGGAGGTTGGCCTCGAGCAGATGACGACGAGCCGCTTCGCCGTCCCGGACCACGGTGGCCAAGTCGCGTTTGCGGTTCTCGCCGAGGCGCTTACGGGTGTCCAGCAGGTGCTGGGCGTAGAGGCCGGCCTCGATACGCTTGGCGAGCTCGACCTCGTCAGCGGCGGTGAGCAATGCGGTCTTACCGATTCCGTTCAGGTACACGCGCACTAGGTCCGCAGCTGGGCTTTGAGAATCCAGATCGCTATCGACCCGGATTGTGGTGGCTTTTGCCATAGCGGCCTCCTCAGAGCGTGAACTGTCATCGGGTACAACGACCGACCCGGGGGAGTAGTTCCCGCTGGTTTGCGTTCTCACACCCGCTGACGTGCGCGAATGTCGCATAACCCTGAGAATGTGCTGATAACCCGATGCGGCTAAGGGTTATTCGGAACCGGTGTCGTGAGGGATGGGCGATTCCGGTTGCGGCGCTGAGCGACTACGAGGCTCGAGCGCCGGACGTTCAGCGGTGGGGAAGAGCGGAGTCCGCCGTTCGACGGCGTCAAACCGTCGCGGTTCGTCGGCCCGCCGGGGCGGGCGGTCGTTGGCGATCAACACCGCAATCCAGGGCAGCGGGATCGATACGGCGATGATCGCCAGTGAGATAAGGCCGTTGTGCCACATGCCGTATGCGACGGCGGCGAGAAGCAGCGCCGGAATACGGAACGACATGATCGTCAGATATTTCCGCACGCGTTGACGGTGTTGGACTTCGTAGGAGGGTGCGGCGGCGGTGATGAGGATCGGTCGACCATCGTCGTCGAAACCCAGCTCTTGGCTGCGCCTCATCTCTCCACTGTTGCACAACTTCGCCTACGGCGGTGCGGGCGGTTGCGGCACAATATGTCCTATGCAGACCCAGACGATCGAACGCACCGACACCGACGAACGCGTCGACGACGGGACCGACAGCGACACCCCCAAGTTCTTCCATTACGTCAAGAAGGACAAGATCGCTGAAAGCGCCGTGATGGGCACGCATGTCGTCGCCTTGTGCGGCGAAGTATTCCCGGTGACGAAGTCGGCCAAGCCGGGCTCCCCGGTGTGCCCGGATTGCAAACGGATCTACGAGAACCTCAAGAAGAGCTGACCCGATCGGCGCCGGCGTCGGCGGGCTCGTCGGACGCGTCGTCGACGACCTCCTTGGCACGCTTGACCAGCCAGCGTCGCATCCGGTGCGCGTGTGTGCGGGGGGCCGGCCACTCCTCCTGGATAGCGGCGTTGAACTCCGCCCCCAGCATGATCGAGAAGCCGGCGAAGAACGCGAACAGTAGGAACGCGATCGGCGTCGCCAGCGCGCCGTAGGTGTAACCGGTGCCGGTGATGTACCTCAGATAGACGCGCAGCCCCAGCGTCGCGATCACGAACGCCACACTGGCCAGCGCCGCGCCGAAGATCAGCCGGTGGGTCGGCAGCGGTTCGGGCAAGGCGACGCGGTACAGCACGACCACGGTCACGATCAGACCGGTGAGCAGCGCGGGATAGTAGCCATAGGCGAGCACGTCCTGCAGGCCGTCGGGGATGAATTGAGCGAGTTTGCGCGGCCCGCGCACCATCAGCGGCGCAGTGACGATGACAAAGAGCAGCATCACCACGTAGAGCAGTAGCGCGAAGAGGCGCTGGCGCACCGGGTGGCGCAGCGGAGTCTGATCGTGAGCCTCGACCACCGAGTCGACGAACGCCGAGATCGCCGAGGACCCCGCCCACAGCGATATCAGGAAGCCCAGCGAGACCACTTCGCCGCGGGCACCCCGGTCGATGTCGGCGATCGTCGGCTCGATGATTTCGTGAACGACGCTCGGCGAGAACACCTTGCTCGACATCGACACCAGACGCTGTTCGATGTCCGACATCACGTCCGGACCGAAGAGGGGAGCCACGTAGGCCAGGCTGCCCAGCAGCCCCAATAACAGCGGAGGCAACGACAGCGCTGACCAAAACGCTGCTTGCGCAGACTCAGAGAAGATCGAGTCGTCCCAGCTTTTCGAAAACGCCCGCTTGGTGATGCGCCAGACGTGACGACGCGATGGCTTCACTGCTGGGTCGCTCATGACCTGTTCAGGATTCCCGACGAACGGCGATGGCGCCAGGACTGCAGGTCGCGAGTCGTGTCTTAGGCCTCCAGCGGGTCGGCGCTGATTTCCAGCACCGCGGACAGCTCGATCAGCTTCGCCTCGTGCTCGTTGGCGTGATGCTGGCAGAACAGAAGCTCTGCACCCGAGGGCAGCTTCGCGCGGACGCGCGCGGCAGCGTTGCACCGGTCGCACCGGTCGGCCCGGGTCAACTCAGGACTAGTCAGGGTCGCGTTCATGGCTACTCCGTTCTGCCTTCTCCACACTTTCTCAGATGTCTGCGCTTTTGGTCGTCTTCACCGCGGGTTTACCCGTTGTGTCGTTTCTCACCCCTGCCTGTGCAGCGCTGCGGGCAGGATGGCGTTATGGCTCAAGAGCAGCCGGTGCTGGTCCACCTGTGTCCCACCGACGACTGGTCGGCCGCCAGGATCAGTGGCGAAGTACGACCCGAGTCCCTTGCCAGCGTGGGGTTCATCCATTTATCGACACCGGAACAAGTGCACCTACCGGCTAACCGGCTCTTCCGTGGTCGCGAAGACCTGGTGTTGCTGCACATCGATCCGTCTCGTCTGGACTCGCCCATTCGTTGGGAACTAGGGGTAGCAACGGATCCGGAGTCGATGCTGTTCCCGCATCTGTACGGCGCGTTGCCCGTTGCTGCTGTGATCAATGTCACCAGCTACCGGCCGTCGGCTGACGGATCCTTTCCGCCGGCCGGGAAATCGGTCGGCGAGTAGGCGTCGGCTTCGATCTCCACCAGCAAATCGGGCGCGATGAGGGCGGCGACTTCGACCATGGTGGCGGCGGGCCGGATCTCGCCGAAAACATCGACGTGCGCCGCCGCGACGTCACGCCAGCGCGAAATGTCGGTCACGTAGATCCGGGTTCGAACGACATCGCGCAGCCCGGCCCCGGCCTGATTGAGCGCGATCTCGATGCGGCGCAACGCTTCTCGCGTCTGAGCGCCGATATCGTCGATGGGCCCGGGTCCGGTCGTCCCGGCCACGGCGACATGCGGGCCGACCCGCACCGCCCGCGAGTAACCGACGATTGACTCGAAATCGGATCCGGACGAGACAAGGACGCGATCGGCCGACATTCGGCCAAGTTAGGACACCAACGTCGCAGCCGCAGTCGAATCAGTGCGGTGCCGGTCCCGTCACCCGATCTGATAGGAACCAGGCGACGTGGAGAAGAAGTGGCCGCTGCTCGAGTCGGTGCACTTCATCGCCGATGGCTCGGCAGTGCAGCTGAAGGTGCCGGAAGTCAGTGTCTGCCCGTCAGCGAGGACCTGCTCGCCCTGCACGTGCAGGGTGTCGTTGTGACAGTCCATCGTGACGCCGCCGCTGGACAGTGCGAAGCGATCGCCCCACGCGGAGTGCTGGGCGCACGGTGGCGGCGGCGTGGGGATCGTGTAGGCGCGGTTGCTGATCTCGCAGGCAGCGCCGCCACTGCTCAGGTTACACGAGACGTTTCCTGCAGAATTCTGGAATTGGTAATTCTGCGCCGGCGCAGGCGAGGGTGATGGTGCAGGGTTCGGCGGACCGCCGGCGTACGCGGTTGCAGGGTATCCAATCATCGCGACTGCCGACACCATCGACATCGCCTGAATCGCAATCATTTTCATGGCATAGCTCGCATTCTGTTGAGGCACCAGTCCATTGGCAGGGCATGGCCTGAAGGTGCCGACGGCAAGATGCGTTGCGACAGGCAGCTTTTGCTGGTTTTTACCGGACACCTCCGCCAGCCTTCGAGAACGGTGTCGGAGCCACAATTGGCTCTCATCTTGCGCGCTGAATTATCCTCACGCCGATCACTCGGCGGAAGATGAATGCCTGACATTCATCCAACTTGCGCAAAGAACTTGAATTCCCGGACGACGCGCGTAACGTCGAATCTTCGCGCCAAAGCCACCCCAATCCGGATGGCTAACCGAGTCGCTCAGTCGAGGTAGTCGCGCAGCACCTGAGAACGGCTGGGGTGGCGCAACTTTGACATCGTCTTCGACTCGATCTGCCGGATGCGTTCGCGGGTCACGCCGTAAACCTGGCCGATCTCGTCGAGCGTGCGCGGTTGACCGTCGGTGAGACCGAAGCGCAGCCGTACCACGCCGGCTTCACGCTCGGACAGCGTCTCCAGCACCGACTGCAACTGATCCTGCAGCAGCGTGAACGACACGGCGTCGACGGCCACCACGGCTTCGCTGTCCTCGATGAAGTCACCGAGCTGGCTGTCGCCCTCGTCGCCGATGGTCTGGTCCAGCGAGATCGGCTCCCGGGCGTACTGCTGGATCTCCAGCACCTTCTCCGGGGTGATGTCCATTTCCTTGGCCAGCTCTTCGGGCGTGGGCTCGCGGCCCAGGTCCTGCAGCAGCTCACGCTGTATGCGGCCCAGCTTGTTGATCACCTCGACCATGTGCA
>JBAWAV010000696.1:0-5197 GCA_049589475.1 Mycobacterium sp. | reverse complement strand
ATTCAAACCCGTCGCGTGCTCCTTGTTCCACGAGGGCAGTGCGGATGGCGACCGATCGTCGCGGCGGCGGGTGGTTGGGAGAAAGCGCGGCGAACGCCCGCTGCATCACCTTCAACGCGACAGCGACACCGGCCGGCGAGTACGGCCCCGCGTAGCACAGCATGTCGGTATAGGAGAACTCGAGCAGTTGCCCGAGTTCCTGCACCAAAATCGTCGCGTCCATCTCGCTGACTGTAGGCGCGGACCCGGGACCCGAGCCGCCCAACCATCCGGTTGGTATATCTTGGCCTCACAGTCTCCCCAACCCGCCGGAGGTCAATCCATGGGTAGCGCCGTCAAGTACCAGCGCACGCTGTTCGAACCCGAGCACGACTTGTTCCGCGAGTCGTACCGGTCATTCCTGGAACGCCACGTCGCGCCGTACCACGACGAGTGGGAGAAGGCGAAGATCGTCGACCGCGGCGTTTGGTTGGAGGCCGGCAAGCAGGGATTCCTGGGGATGTCGATCCCCGAGGAGTACGGCGGCGGCGGCAACTCCGACTTCCGCTACAACACGATCATCACCGAAGAGACGACCTACGGCCGTTACAGCGGCATCGGCTTCGGTCTGCACAACGATATCGTCGCGCCCTACCTGTTGAGCCTTGCCAACGAGGAGCAGAAGCAGCGCTGGCTGCCGAAGTTCTGCACCGGTGAGCTGATCACCGCGATCGCCATGACCGAACCGGGCACCGGCAGCGACCTGCAGGGCATCAAAACCCGCGCCGTCAAGCAGGGTGACCACTATGTGCTCAACGGTTCCAAGACGTTCATCACCAACGGCATCAACTCCGACCTGGTGATCGTCGTTGCTCAGACGGATCCTGAGAAAGGCGCACAAGGCTTTTCGCTGTTGGCCGTTGAGCGCGGCATGGAGGGCTTCGAGCGCGGACGGCACCTGGACAAGATCGGTCTCGACGCTCAAGACACCGCCGAATTGTCGTTCACAGACGTCGAGGTGCCCGCCGAGAACCTGCTCGGCGAGGAGGGCAAGGGCTTCATCTACCTGATGCAGAACCTGCCGCAGGAACGCATCTCCATCGCCATCATGGCTGTCGCGGCCATGGAGCAGGTGCTCGAGCAGACGCTGCAATACACCAAGGAGCGCAAGGCCTTTGGTAAGCCGATCGGCAGTTTTCAGAACAGCCGGTTCGTGCTCGCCGAGTTGGCCACCGAGGCCACGGTGGTGCGGATCATGGTCGACGAGTTCATCGCCTTGCACCTCGAGGAGAAGCTCACTGTCGAACAGGCTGCGATGGCCAAGTGGTACGCCACCGAAAAGCAGGTGCACCTGATCGACCGCTGTCTGCAACTGCACGGCGGTTACGGCTACATGCGCGAATACCCCGTTGCCCGTGCATATCTCGATGCCCGTGTGCAGACGATCTACGGTGGTACCACCGAGATCATGAAGGAGATCATCGGCCGCAGCCTCGGCGTCTAGCCGAGGCGCGCACTCGATTCGGCGCGCGGGATCCCGCTGGCCACGGTCAATGGCGGGAATGTTGTCGAGGCGCAAATGCTCGCAGCAACCGCCTCAGGCCGCGAGCGGCCGATTGTCCTTTCCGCTGTGTGCAATTCAAGTCTGCCAGGCGTCGGTGAAAACGACTTCGTGGCGCGAAATCGAAGCTGCCCACCCTGGCGAGAAAGCAAACACCGTGTCGAAACACGGCGCCGCATCGCTGAGGTGGCGCGCGAAATATTCGATGCTCGTGAAGATCCCGTCGACGACCCTCTGCGTCGCCGAATGCGATCGCCATTGCGGCGCACGTTGAACAGGTAGTTGAGCGCTACATCCTGGCGATCAGCGCACGAGACGATCCAGATCGACCCTGAATCAACCATCTCATTCAGATTCGCCGGGCTACGTTGCCGCAAGGCGTGATCCCCGATTTCTGAGCATCGTGGAGCAAAATCGCATGCGCGGAATGCGACACCAACGGACCTGTGGAGATCATTTCAACATCAATGGGAACCTGCTTCCGTAGTGTCTTCGTATGACTTGCCAGGTGTTGTCGGCCACAACAGAGTTGTGGCGACCCGCTGGACGGTCGAAACTTGGCCCCAGGCTTTGGACTGGGCGGCCGCCAGGAGGTTGGATGACAGGGCAGCACGGGCGATCGGGCCGCGTCGCGGGACTCGCGACGCGTGGTCTGGCGGCATTGGCGGCGGGCCTTGCGTGCATGGTGCTGATGGCGCCCGTCGCCGTTGCATCCCCGCTCGGGGAAGCCGACGATGCGATCACCGCGGCGTGGAAGGAAGCCGGCGGCGACACTTCGGATCTTGGCCCCAAGCAGGGCGAGACGTACGTCGCCGGAGAAGGTTTCGCGCACGACTTCGTCCGCGGCAAGATGTTTTTCACGCCGGCTACCGGGCCCAGGTCGATGATGGGTGCCATCCTGGACAAGTACGAGTCGCTCGGCGGCCCGGCGGCCAGCGATCTGGGATTTCCCACCATCAACGAAGCCCGCGGGCTGGCGGGCCCGGACAGCCGGGTCAGCACCTTCTCGGCCAGCGACAAACCCCTTATCTACTGGACGGCTGACCACGGCGCGTTCGTCGTGCGCGGAGCGATCAATGCAGCGTGGGACAAGCTGGGTAGTTCCGGCGGCGCCCTGGGAGTGCCGATCGGCGACGAAACCTACGACGGCGAATTCGCGACCCAGACGTTCAGCGCCGGCAAAATCTCCTGGAATCGGCTGACGAAAGCCTTCACCACCGTGCCGCCCAACTTGGCGGGCCAGCTCGCGGGCTTGCAGGCGCCCGTCGATCCGACAGCGGAGATCAATATGGCCTGGCGGGCAGCAGGTGGCGCTGCCGGGCCGCTCGGCGCCAAGCTGGGCGACCAAACCCCAGCCGCTACCGGCGGGCTGGTCCAGAACTTCAACGGCGGCAAGGTTTTTTTCAGTCCTGCCACCGGCGCGAACGCCGTCGAAACCGACATTCTGAGCAAGTACGAAGGGGTGGGCGGCCCAGGCGGCGACCTCGGCTTCCCGATCGCCAACGAGGCCGACGGTGGTCTTAAACCGTCCAGCCGGGTCAGCGAGTTCTCCGCCAACGACAAACCGGTGATTTTCTGGACCCCCGAGCACGGCGCGTTCGTCGTGCGTGGGCCGATCAGAGCCGCGTGGGACAAGCTTCTCGGCGCGACCGGCAAGTTGGGCGCGCCGGTGGGGGATCAGAGGGTCGACAAAGACGACGTCACACAGAAATTCACCGGTGGTCAGATCACCTGGAATTCGAAAAAGAACACCTTCAACACTCAACCTGCCAACCTGGCATCGGCACTGTCCGGCTTGCAGATACCGGGGCAGAAGACGGTGGCCGGCCCGGCGTCCAAAGGCGGCGGCGTCCACGCGTCGGCATGGCACTGGTGGTGGCTGGCCGCGGGCATCGCGGCACTGCTGCTGATCGGGCTCACCGCGCTGCTGGCGCGGTCGTGGCGTCGGCGCCCCGTCTCCAAACTGGGCGGCAAGCAGGTCGGCTCCGACGATTCCGGCTACGAGCCCGCGACCGAATCCGTCTCGCAGTGGTCGCTGGAAGCCGACCGGGATCTGGCGACTTCGAGCCTGAACGACGACCACCGGCCGCCTCGGCCGCGGACCGTGCGCCTGCCTACTCAGTCGGTCAGCGCATGGATGCCGCCGGCGCGTGCCGATTTGGTCGACGAGCCGCCGGACGAGGAAACCGAGAGTCCCGACGAATTTTCTGCCTTCACCGAGTTCGACGAGCACGCTGACGACCAGTTCGATGGGCACGCTGACGACGAGTTCGACGGGCACGCTGACGACGAGTTCGACGGGCACGCTGACGACGAGTTCGATGGGCACGCTGACGATCATTTCGACGGGCACGCTGACGATCATTCCGACGAAGATCCCGATGACGTGGCCACGGACCCGACCGGGTTCCCCGCACTGGGCGAGGCGCGCGGCGGCCGGCATGCTGCCTCGGGCGGCGGCGCTGACGACGATGACTCTGCCGTCACCACAGCCGTGCCGACGGCGCGAATCCCGGCCGGGCAGTTGGCAATTCATCTTCCGATGGACGACCCGTACCAGGTGCCGGACGGATATCCGGTCAAAGCGAACGCCAGCTCAGGCCTGTACTACATGCCCGACAGCGTCCTGTACGAGGAGACGATGGCAGAAATCTGGTTCGCCAACGAGGACATCGCGCGGGCCAACGGGTTTCACAAGGCCGGTTAGCCTTTCAGGCCACGTCAGATCTTGCGGATAACCGTGACGACCTTGCCGAGCACGGCGGCGTCGTTGCCGGGAATGGGGTCGAAAGCCGGGTTGTGTGGCATCAGCCATACCTGACCGCCGGTGCGCTTGAATGTCTTCACGGTGGCCTCGCCGTCGATCATGGCCGCCACGATGTCGCCGTTGTCGGCCACGTTCTGCTGACGGACGACCACCCAGTCGCCATCGCAGATGGCGGCGTCGACCATGGATTCACCTACGACCTTGAGCAGGAACAACGCGCCCTCGCCGACGAGTTCGCGGGGCAGCGGGAACACGTCTTCGACGGCTTCCTCGGCAAGGATCGGTCCGCCGGCCGCGATCCGACCCAGCACCGGTACGTAGGTGGGTTCCGGCAATGCGTCCGACCCGGCCACGTCGGTCAGTACCGGCGGCCTCGAGCCGTCGTCCGAAATGCGGATGTCCACCGCGCGCGGGCGGTTGGGGTCGCGACGGAGGTAGCCCTTGCGCTCCAGTGTGCGCAGTTGGTGAGCCACCGAGGACGTCGAGGTCAGACCGACGGCATCACCGATTTCGCGGATGCTCGGTGGGTATCCACGGCTGGTCACCGAGGCGCGGATGACATCCAGGATGGTCCGCTGCCGTGGCGTGAGTGCAGAATTTACAGCTGCAAGGGGGCGGGCAGAGGCGGCGTCCGAGGTATCGCTGTCGCTCATACGGCCGAATATAGCCCTTTTCCACCGTAAAGCAAACACTTGTTCGACGTGTTTCCACGCCAGTTTCGGTCAGATCGGCTGTAAAGGACGATCCGACAGGGGAGAAGTTGTCGGTACCCCGTCGTATCGTCTCGGGCGTGTGCAACAGTTCGATCACATGTTCGGTATTCGAACACATTATCGATTACTCTTTCGAACAAGTGATCGACCACGAGCCGACTGGAGGAACGCACATGA
>JBAWAV010000695.1:0-2229 GCA_049589475.1 Mycobacterium sp. | reverse complement strand
GCCATCCGCAACATGACTGCTCGGTTCACGTTGCCGTGACCTCCTTCTGGTCTCGTTCGGTTCAGGCCACTGATCCCGTTCCGCCCCAAACCTTCGCGACCTGGGCTTCTACCCACTTGCGGTGCCGCAGCGAAGCAAAACTCGTTCGACCCTAACAGCAATATTTAAGGTCGCGTTTTTATGTCCTCGCGTGGACAAATCGGGTGTACCCGAGTCGCCGGATCACCCGTCGGGGGCAGACTGTCGGCATGAGTGACCGGCAGGTGGGGGGCACCCGCAGCTTCCTGCCCGCGGTCGAAGGGATGCGCGCCTGCGCGGCCCTCGGCGTCGTAGTCACTCACGTCGCCTTCGAGACCGGTCACTCCGCCGGTGTCGACGGCAGGCTGTTCGGGCGGTTCGATCTGGCCGTCGCGGTGTTCTTCGCGTTGTCGGGATTCCTGTTGTGGCGCAGCCACGCCGCCGCGGCGCGCGGCCTGGCGCCGCGACCGGCCACCGGACATTATCTGCGCTCCCGAGTGGTGCGCATCATGCCGGCCTACTTGGTGGCGGTCGTGGTGATTCTGACCCTGCTGCCCGACGGCAATCACGCGAGTCTGACCGTGTGGCTGGCGAATCTGACCCTCACGCAGGTGTACGTGCCGCTGACGTTGACCGCGGGCCTGACCCAGATGTGGAGCCTGTCGGTGGAAGTCAGTTTCTATCTCGCGTTGCCGATCCTGGCGATGCTGGCCGCCCGGCTACCGGTGCGCGGCCGGGTGCCGGCGATCGCCGTGCTGGCGGTCGCGAGCTTGTTGTGGGGCTGGATTCCGTTCGGCACTTCGCCCGGGTTGAATCCGTTGACCTGGCCGCCGGCTTTCTTCTCCTGGTTCGCCGCGGGCATGCTGCTGGCGGAGTGGGTGCACAGCCCGTTCGGTTGGCCGCACCGGTTGGTGCGACGCCGAGTACTGATGGCCATCGTTGTGGCGGGGGCGTATCTGGTGGCTGCCTCACCGCTGGCCGGGCCGCCCGGGCTGGTGCCCAGCAGCGCCGCACAGTTCACCGTCAAGACGGCAATGGGGGCCCTGGTGGCGGCGGGCCTGGTGGCGCCGCTGGTATTGGATCGCCCGGACGACAGCCATTGGCTGTTGGGGAGCGCCCCGATGGTGACGTTGGGACGCTGGTCCTACGGGATCTTCATCTGGCATCTCGCCGCAATGACCATGGTGTTCCCGGTGATCGGCGAATTCTCATTTCACGGGAAGATGGTCGAAGTCCTGGTGTTGACGGTGATCTTCAGCATCGCCATCGCCGCGGTGAGCTATGCGCTCGTCGAATCGCCATGTCGGGAAGCGTTGCGGCGCTGGGAGAAACGCGAGCAGAAACAGCCCGCCGTTACCTTGCGTCAAGAAGATGCAATCGCGCCATGACTTCCGCGCGGACCGCTGAGCGGCGCGCCTTGCCGGCGTCGTCGCGCAGCGGGGTGTCGACGAACTCGACGGTGCTCGGCACCTTGTATCCGGCGATGCGACCGCGCAGAAAATCCTGCACGGCCTGCTCGTCGAGCGGCGACCCGGCATGGACGAGGGCGTACGGCACCTGCCCCAGGTCTTCGTGGGGCACACCAACAACCAAGCAGGACAACACATCCGGATGCTCAGCCAGCGCGCCCTCGATTTCGGCCGGATACACGTTGCGGCCACCGACAGTGAACATGTCGACGCGGCGATCCGAGATGTACAAAAACCCGTCGGCGTCGAAGTAGCCGAGATCGCCCAGCGAATCCCAGCCGTCGCGCGATTTCGCGGTGGCGCCGACGTAGCGATACGTGGGCGCACTGCCCGGGCTGGGCCGCATGTAGATCTCACCGACCTCGCCTGGTCCGCACGGGTTGCCGTCGTCGTCGAGCACCTTCATCTCGCCGGCCACCACGACGCCGACCGACCCGCGGTGGGCCAACCACTGATCGCCAGAGATGAACGTCAAGGCCTGTAATTCTGTGCCGCCGTACAGCTCCCACACCACCTCGGGACCCAGCAGCTCGATCCAGGCTTGCTTGACGGCGGGCGGACACGGCGCGCCGAGGTGCCAGAACCGCCGAACCGAGGACAGGTCATAGGAATCCGGATCGGCGTGATAGACCGGCAGCGTCCGTTGCATGATGGTCGGCACCGTCGTCAAGAAGGTCACGCCGTGCTCGGTGATCAAGCGGAGAAACTGCTGCGGCTCGAACCGGCTCATCAACACCAGGTG
>JBAWAV010000694.1:0-3269 GCA_049589475.1 Mycobacterium sp. | reverse complement strand
TGTTAGAGTGTCTAGGTGGCTGCGAAACTCAACCGGGAAGTGATCGCGCGAGCTGGGCTGCGCCTGCTGGACGGTTCGGGTATCGACGGCGTCACCCTGCGGGCTCTTGCTTCCGAACTAGGGGTTCAGGCGCCCACCCTGTACTGGCACGTCAAGTCAAAGCAGCACATCTTCAAGGCGATGGCGGCAGCAATCAGCCAGGACGCCGCCGCTAAAACCTCCGCCATGAACCCCGAGGGTCCCTGGCGGGAGCGCTTGAAAGGCTGGGCGTACGCGATGCGTTCGAGCATCGTCAGCCACCGCGACGGTGGTCGCGTTTTCGCCGGAACGTATGCCGCCGATCCGGCGAGTTTCGCGGTGACCGAGGCGGCGCTTTCCGCGTGGCGGGACGCGGGCCTGTCCCTCGATGAATCGGCACAACGCATGTTTCTGCTGCGGCACTTCATCGTTGGGTTCTGCATCGAAGAGCAGGCACTGGCCGAGTCGGACGAGAAAGACGATCATGCGAGACTCGAGGAGCTACCAGATGCACTTGACGCCAAGAGCTTTCCGCTTACTGCGCAAGCACTGCGAATCATTTCCGGCTCTGGCCCCGACGACCGGTTCGAACTCGGCCTACGACTCATGCTCCAGCTCACACCCGAATGAACTCGCCAACCTCCAGCGCACAACTAGCTTGGGTTGAGAGCTGTGCAGAATCCCAGGTCCGTACTAGGCGTCGGGAGGCCGACGTGCGTTAGGTCTCGGGAGCTACGCATGTTCTGGACGACTGGAGGGATGGCAACAGCTCCGAGCAGCGCAGAGTGCTGTATGTGGGAGTGAGTCGCGCGATAAAAGAGTTTGTACTCGTGGTTCCGCAGCATCGACGAGACGAGCTGGAAGCGATCTGCTCACCGCCGGAATCCAACACTCGGTAACCGTCGCGTGAGGCTCGGAACTTGCTTCGATGCGACGGACGCGATGCCCAGTTCGCGCGATATCTTCGAGGTTGAATGCCACTGAGCTGCAGTTATGCATCGAAGATTAGCAAGCCGGTACATCTTGTTTAACAAGAACGGCTCAGCCGACGCGATGGACGGCGTGCCGCCGACGCGGTCTGTTGGCTGATCGGCGTAACTCCGCGCTAACTGTGAGTCTTGATGAAGTCGAGGGCGATCTGAGCGACTTCGGGCCAGCCGCTGTCGATGACCAGGGAGTGCCCGCGGTTGGGAACTTCCTGGATTTCGGTGACGGACGAGTTCCGTTTCTGCTTCTTGAATGAGGCGTTGGCGATCGCCCAGGGGACGGTGTTGTCCTTCTGCCCCGAGATCAGCTTCATCGGTCCCCGCCCAGGGTTCTTGGAGTTGACCTTGGTTTCGCTGGCAGGGTTGAAGTTCGCGAACGCAGCCTGAAACAGCGGGATGCCCGAGCCTGGCACGGGATAGGTTTCGTAAAGGGTCTTCGCCTCGCGCTCGGTAACGGCGTTGGCGAACGCGAACCGGAATTGCTCGTAGCTGAGCATGACCGAGCGTTTGCGGTTGGCCGGGTTGCCGATCACGGGCCACGCGGCTTTGAGAGCAGACAGGGGTAGCGGCAGGACCCCGCGGAAGGGTCCCGGATCAATCGGAACCGAAACCGACGCCAGCCCCAAACCGGCAAGTTTCTGGGTGATGAGCCCTCCGAACGAGTGACCGATGATGGCGGGTTTGCGGTTGAGCTGACTGATGACGTCGACGAAGTGGTCGGTGATGGCACCGACGCTCTTGCCGGAGAACAGCTCCGGGCGCGCCCGCCCCTCCTCCACGGTTGCCGGGTCGTCGGGCCAGTCGGGGGCGATGGTGGCATAGCCGGCTGATTCGAGCATCTGGCGCCAGCCCGCCCAGCTGCTGGGTAGCAGCCACAGACCGTGCACGAATACCACAGTCGGTCGACCTGACGAGTTGGCTGTATTGATTTCGCTGCGTTCGCGTTCGGTGATCAGCATGGGGCCGGGCTCCAATCATGTAGGGGTTGTTACGGTTTGGTGCGTTTGTACAATCGCGGGGTTGAGATCTCCGATCAGGGCGGGGTTTCGTCACGGTCGAGGAAACAGTCGATGACCGGGCCGATCCTGTCGGCACGGGTGATGAGATCGATGTGTCCGCCCTCGTGCAGATACAACTGTGGGTGCGGAAGCAGGGCCCGCATGAGGTGTGCGTTGACGGTCGGGATGATCGGGTCGTCGGTGCCGGCGATCAGCAGGGTGGGCTGCCGGATCGCGGGTAGGGCGAACAGGCTGGTCCACACGCTTCCGGCGAGCAATTGGTACAGATAGCCGCGCCAGGAGACCGGGCGCAGGTGATGGCCGAGTGCGGCGACGGCGGCAGTGCCGAGATCGATCGGCCCACCATAGATCTCGGCGGCGACCGAGGCGAGATAGTCGGCATCGCGGTAGCGGCGCGGCGTGGCGATCTTCGTCAGGATGAGCGGGCTGGCGGGGACCATGATCGTGCCGGTGGCGGTGGCCGCCAAGACCAGGCGACGGCACCGTCGCGGGTTCTGAAATGCGAACTGTTGCGCAAGTGCGCCTCCCCAGGAGAAGCCGAGCACGTCTGCTCGCGAATGCCCCAGCTGATCGAGGATCCGTCCCAGTACCCAAGCGAGAAAGGGAAACCCATAGGGCAGGACGGGAGTCGGCGATTCGCCGGTTCCGGGGACGTCGAAGCGAACCACAGGGCGGTCGGGTCGGAGGTGATCTACCAGGGGCTGCAAGACGTCGAGGCTGGCGCCGATGCCGTTGCACAGCACCAGCGGAATCCCACCGCCGTCACGGACCCGCACCCGGAGCGTGGCACCCCCGACGCGGACTATCTCGGTGCGTTCGACGTCGTCAAGCGCTGGGCTACTAGCGTTCGCGGACATAGGTTCCCATCGCGGGCGTCAGCGGGAGCCGCTCGCTCACGTCGGCGTCCGACTCGTGCTGGGGCTCTGCGGTTTCGGTGGTCATCGGCTATCCACGTTGTCGGGAACGGCGATCTCGCGGCGCAGAATCTTCCCGGTCGCGCCCTTGGGTAGTTCATCGACGAACCAGATGTGGCGGGGATACTTGTAGGCGGCGACCCGTTGCTTGACGAAGTCCTGCAGTTCCGTTGCGGTTGCGGTGGCGCCGCTGGCCAGCGCGATGGCGGCGCCTACTTCTTCGCCGAGGACATCGTGGGGGATGCCGATGACCGCTGCCTCGGCGACCGCTGGATGCTCGTAGAGCACCTCTTCGATCTCGCGGGGATACACGTTGTAGCCGCCGCGAATGA
>JBAWAV010000693.1:0-15748 GCA_049589475.1 Mycobacterium sp. | reverse complement strand
CCGCGGAATGCATAAATCGACTGGTCGGCGTCGCCGACCACACACAACTCGCCGGGCGTGACGCCGTCTTCCCCGACTTCCCCGACTTTCAGGCCGCGGCCGACCAGTTCGCGGACCAAGACGTACTGCGCATGGTTGGTGTCCTGGTATTCGTCGACCAGGATGTGCCGGAACCGTCGACGGTAATGGTCGGCGATCTGCGGGAATGCCTGCAGCACCGCGACTGTCTCGCCGATCAGGTCGTCGAAGTCGAGCGCGTTGGCCACCCGTAGCCGTTGCTGATATTCGGAGTAGACGGTGGCAACCGTGCGCGCCAGATCATCGGTCTCGTCGGTCAGGTCGGCGACTGCCTGGTGAGGGTCGATCAACTCGTTCTTGAGGTTGGAGATGGCATTGGCCAGCAGCCGCGGCGAGTACCGCTTGATGTCGAGGCCCATGTCCTTGCCGATCATCTGCAGCAGGCGTCGCGAATCGTCGGCGTCGTAGATGGAGAAGTTGGAGTTGAGCCCGTCGATCAGCGAAGCCTGGTTGCGCAGAATCCGCACACAGGTCGAGTGAAACGTCGATACCCACATCGACCGGGCCCGCGGGCCGACCAGCGCTGCTACCCGTTCGCGCATCTCCGCGGCGGCTTTGTTGGTGAACGTGATCGCCAGAACCTGGCCCGGGCTGACGTCGCGCGCGGCCAACAGGTAGGCGATGCGACGGGTCAGCACGGCCGTCTTCCCGGAGCCGGCGCCCGCGACGATCAGCAGAGGCGAGCCCTCATGCAGCACCGCCTGGCGCTGTTGGGGGTTGAGGCCGTCGAGAAGGTCCGCCCCGGCCTCGGTCACGTGCTGCACACTCATCGATTTCCAAACCTACCGCTGTTCGCCGACACCTTTGCGCTGGAACGCCCCCAAGTGGCACACTCTTTTTGTGCTCAATGCGCAGTGGCGATTTTTCTACGGGTACCGGCCAGCGGTGCCCGTGGTGTAGCTGCTTCCCTGAGCCCCGCGGTCTGCTTCTGAGATCCGGGGCTCGTCTCTTGTGTGAGGCCCGAAACCGGATGAGACCGCACAACCCTCTACATCATGAGATTCCGGAGTCTGAAATGACAATCGAGACCGAACAACTCACCGACATCGACGATCTGCGCCACGAAATCGACCGCCTGGACGCCGAGATCCTGGCCGCAGTCAAGCGTCGCACCGAGGTATCCCGGGCGATCGGCAAAGCCCGAATGGCCTCCGGCGGCACCCGGCTCGTGCACAGCCGCGAGATGAAGGTCATCGAGCGCTACAGCGAGATCGGCCCCGAAGGCAAAGACCTCGCCATGCTCCTGCTCAGGCTGGGCCGCGGCCGGCTCGGTCACTGATCTGGCGGATTAGCCGCCCGTTCACCTCACTGTCAGCGCGCCCCCGGCCAACCTGACTAGGGTCGGAAAGCATGACTGCGGTTGAACAGATCCCCGATGTAACGGCGACGCCGGCCTGGAACGCGCTGCGCGAGCATCACGCGCAGATCGAGAACACCCACCTGCGCGAACTGTTCGACGCCGACCCCGACCGGGGCGGCGCGTTCACCCTCACCGTCGGCGATCTCTACATCGACTACAGCAAGCACCGGATCAATCGCGAGACCGTGAAACTGCTCATCGATCTGGCGAAGGCCGTCGATCTCGAGCAGCACCGCGACCAGATGTTCGCGGGCGTGCACATCAACACGTCGGAGAATCGCGCGGTGCTGCACACCGCATTGCGACTGCCACGCGACGCCACGCTGACCGTCGACAGGCAGGACGTGGTCTCCGACGTCCACCAGGTGCTCGACGCGATGGGCGACTTCACCGACCGGTTACGCAGCGGCGAGTGGACCGGTGCCACCGGTAAGCGGATCAGCACCGTGGTCAACATCGGGATCGGGGGCTCGGACCTGGGACCGGTGATGGTCTACCAGGCGTTGCGGCACTACGCCGACGCCGGCATCTCGGCCCGTTTCGTCTCCAACGTCGACCCGGCCGACCTGATCGCGAAGCTGGACGGCTTAGACCCGGCCACAACGCTTTTCATCGTCGCATCCAAGACGTTCACGACGCTGGAGACGCTCACCAACGCCACGGCGGCGCGGCGCTGGCTGACCGATGCGCTCGGCGACGACGCGGTGGCGAAGCATTTCGCCGCTGTCTCCACCAATAAGAAGCTGGTCGACGAGTTCGGCATCGACACCGACAACATGTTCGGCTTCTGGGACTGGGTTGGTGGACGGTATTCGGTCGACTCGGCGATCGGGCTCTCAGTGATGGCTGCGATCGGCCGAGAAGCGTTCGAGGACTTCCTGTCTGGATTCCACCTCGTCGACGAGCACTTCAGGACCGCGCCGCTGGAAGCCAACGCGCCGGCACTGCTCGGGTTGATCGGACTGTGGTATTCCGACTTCTTCGGCGCCCAATCGCGGGCGGTCCTGCCGTACGCCAACGACTTGTCGCGCTTCGCCGCCTACTTGCAGCAGCTGACCATGGAGTCCAACGGCAAGTCGACGCGCGCCGACGGAACCCCGGTGACCGCCGACACCGGTGAGATCTATTGGGGTGAACCGGGAACCAACGGCCAGCACGCCTTCTACCAACTGCTGCACCAGGGCACGCGGCTGGTGCCGGCCGACTTCATCGGATTCAGCCAGCCCATCGACGATCTGCCGACCGCCGACGGTACCGGCAGCATGCACGACTTGCTGATGAGTAACTTCTTCGCCCAGACCCAGGTCCTGGCGTTCGGCAAGACGGCCGAGGAGATCGCCGCGGAAGGCACACCGAAAGACGTTGTGCCGCACAAGGTGATGCCCGGCAACCGTCCGAGCACGTCCATCCTGGCCACTCGGCTGACCCCCTCGGTGCTGGGCCAGTTGATCGCGCTCTACGAACATCAGGTCTTCACCGAGGGCGTGGTGTGGGGCATCGACTCGTTCGACCAGTGGGGTGTCGAGCTGGGTAAGACTCAGGCCAAGGCGCTGCTGCCGGTCATCACCGACGACGCTGCGCCGGCAAAGCAGTCGGATAGCTCGACCGACACGCTCGTTCGGCGTTACCGGACCGAGAGGGGCCGGGTCGGCTGAGCGGCCCCGCCGCGAAAGACGGGCCCGGCCCATCCAGCCAAAGCCGGGCGGGCTAAGACTGTGCCGAGCGTGAAGCTGTTGCGAGAATATTGGCAAAATCTCGCATTAGTTTCACGTTCGGCGACACGTTCGGCTAGGCGAACCGCCTAGCCAGCGACAGCGGCAGCACCCGCATCAGCTGAACCATCGGGCCCCACGGCCACCACGGCACCGCCGCCCGGCCCGGTTCGCGCTCGATCGCAGCGACCAGTGACTTCACGCCAGTCTCGTTGTCCACCATGAACATTGTGCTCTGCGACTTCGCGGTCATCTCCGACTCGATGTAGCCGGGCTCCATCACCGACACCGCGATCGGCCCCTTGGCGTATTCGGCGCGCAGCGATTCGCCGAGCGATCGCACGCCAGCCTTGCTGGCCGCATACGCCGCCTTCACGCCGGGCACGCCCTTGGCGCCGAGCACCGATGAGATCAGCACCAGATGCCCCGACCCCTGCTCTTTGAACATCTGAAGCGAGGTCTCGATCTGGACCAGCGCAGCCACCAGGTTGGTTTCGATGGTCGCCTTGTTCGCCCACAGCTTGCCCGATCCCAGCCGCGCGCCTTTGCCGATTCCGGCGTTGACGATCACCCGATCGATGCCTCCGAGCGCGTCGGACAGCTCCGCGAACACCTTCGGCACCTGTTCGTGGTCGTTGACGTCCAATGCGGCGACGGCGATGGTGACATCCGGATACTGTTGGAAGAGTTCGGCTTTAAGCTCGTCCAGCCGATCGGTGCGACGGGCGCACAGCGCCAGGTCCCGCCCTTTGGCCGCGAATGCGCGGGCCATTCCGGCGCCCAAGCCAGAACTTGCTCCGGTGATGAGGATCTTCTGCCGAGTCATCCGACTATTTCAGCAGACGCGACATCCGCCGGTCAGCCAGCACCTTGCCACCGGTCTGGCAGGTCGGGCAGTACTGAAACGACTTGTCGGTGAACGACACTTCCCGCACGGTGTCTCCGCACACCGGGCACGGCAGGCCGGTGCGCGCGTGCACCCGCATCCCGGAGCGCTTCTCGCCCTTCAGCGTTGCGGCCTGCTGGCCGACCGAACGGCTCACAGCATCGCTGAGCACCGACACCATCGCGCCGTGCAACCCCGCCAGCTGAGCCTCCGAGAGTTTCCCCGCGGTGGCGAACGGCGAAAGCTTGGCGACGTGCAGAATCTCGTCGCTGTAGGCGTTGCCGATGCCGGCGATCACTTTCTGGTCGGTGATCACGGACTTGATCCGTCCGGTGTTCCCAGCCAGCAGCCCGGCCAAGTCGTCGACGGTCAGTTGTAGGGCGTCGGGCCCGAGCGTGGCGATGCCCGGCACCTGCTTGGGGTCGGTGACGAGCCAGACCGCCAGCCGTTTCTGGGTGCCGGCCTCGGTGAGGTCGAAGCCCGGCGCTTCGCCGGGAGTGCCGAGGTGGACACGCAACGCGATCGGACCCTTGCCGGGTTTCAGCGGGGCCGCGGTCAACTTCTCCGACCAGCGCAGCCAGCCGGCCCGAGACAGGTGGGTGACCAGGGTCAGCTCACCGGCATGCAGGCCGAGGTATTTACCCCACCGATCGGCGCCGGTGACGGTCAGACCATGCAGCACATTGATCGGCGGATCGAAGGTCTTGAGCACCGACAGCGCGGCGACGTCGATACGCCCAACCGTCCGGCCGACGGCGTGCTGGCGAAGGTAGTCAGCCAGCGCTTCGACTTCGGGCAGTTCAGGCATGTCTCCAGTGTGCCGTCAGCGCCGGGCGGTGCGCCGTACGTTGCCGAACACCAGCGACAACACCCAACTGACGATCGACAAGACGATGGCGGCCTTGATCGCGGTCCACCAGAAGTGGTCGATCGCCAGTCCCCAGTGGGTGGTGTGGGCGGTGATCCGCGCGGTGATCCACAGCATCAGCGCGTTGACGACGATGTGGAACAAACCCAGCGTGAGGATGTAGAGCGGGATCGACAGGATCTGCACGATCGGCTTGATGAAAGCGTTGACCAGGCCGAAGATCACCGCGACGACGAAGATGATGCCGATGCGCTGCAGGCGGGTGTCGCCGCCCACGAAGTCGAGGCCGTGGACCAGTCGGGTGACCACCCAGAGAGCGAATCCGGTCAGCGCGGCACGAATGACGAATGGCCCCATGCGGGTGAACCTACTCGGCTGCGGGCGCGAAACAGGCGTTCGTGATCCAACCGTGCCCGACTCGCCGTTGAAAGAGCTGTAACCGCAAGTATCCGGTACCGCAGGTATTGACATCCTCGTCGCCGCTCCCTACCTTCTGGAGTAACGCCAAGTCGGGACGTCGATGATGACCTGCGGCGGCGAACGAGCAGCCTGACTCGATGAGGAGGAGCGGCGCGATGACCACCGCGGTAAAGCCGACCGGACCAGGTCGCCAGGAGTTCTCCGACCGTCTACTCAAGGGGTCGGTCAAGAAGTCGTATGAACCCGTCGTCGACATCGACTGGGACGCGCCGCTGGACCCGGACAAGTTCTTCCTACCGCCGCGGACCGTGTCGCTCTACGGAACTCCATTGTGGGACAGCATGACCCGGGCCCAGCGCATCGAGTTGTCCCGCCAGGAACTGGTGAACACGCTGTCGGCCGGCATCTGGTTCGAGAACATCCTCAACCAGGCGCTGCTGCGCAAGATCATGCACACCGACCCCACCAGCAGCTCAACGCACTACGCGCTGACGGAGCTGGGCGATGAAACCCGGCACATGGTGATGTTCGGCAAGGCCATCGAGCGGGTCGGGGCCAAGCCGGTGCGCCCGCGGCTCTACCACCGGATGATCATCAACACCCTGCCGTTCTTCTTCCGCGGCTCGGTGCTCTGGGTTGCCGCGCTGATCGGCGAGGAGGTCTTCGACTCGCTGCAGCGCCAGATGATGGACGATCCCGAACTGCAGCCGATCATCCAGCGGCTCATGCGAATTCACGTTGCCGAAGAGGCCCGGCACATCCAGTTCGCCCGCGACGGCCTGCGCAAGCGCGGGCCGAAGATGCGACGGCCGGAGCGGTGGTTCGTCGGCAACGTCAACGGGCTGGGCGGGTGGTTCTTCCGCTACCTGTTCACCAACAAAGTGCAATATGCGCGCGCGGGTTTGGATGCCCGGCAGGCACGCAGGATGGCGCGCACCAGCGCGCATCGTCACGAAGTCCAGGTGGCGGGATTCGCTCCGCTGGCCGCATTTTTGACCGAGGTCAACCTGCTGGGCCCGATCGCGCGCCGCGGCTGGGCACGTACCAGGTTCCTGTGACCGAACGCTGCCACGACGTCGTTGTCGTCGGCGATGAGTCCGTCGGCGACGAATTGTGCGCCGCCGGCATCGACGTCGTGACCGTTGGGCGCCCGATGCGTAGCGCGGTTTTCGACGACGGCACCGGCTCCTGGACGCTGACCACCGATGACGGCGACTCCTGCCGCGCCAGAATCGTGGTGGCCGGCGATTCGCCGCTGGCCGCTTTCATCCCGGACCTGTTCGGCCGCAGGGACTTTCGCGGTATTTCGTTTCACGCAGCGACGCCCGCCCCCGACTTCGACCCCGCCGGCGCGCGCGTCGCGGTCATCGGTGCCGATTCCAACGCGGGCCGGCTGATCGAAAAAATGGTCGGGTCCGCCGACCAGGTCAAGGTTTTCCTTCTACCGCCGCGTCGCGTGGTCCCGCGGTCGCGTCGCGCCGTGCGCTTCGCTCGCCGCCGTGCAGCCACGGTGATCCGCTCGCCGTTCGAAGAGCTGACCACGGCAGGCGTCCGCACCGCTGACGGTGTTCACCACGACGCCGATGCTGTCGTCTACGGAACCGGCTTCGCGGTCGCCGCCGGGGCAGCACCGGTGGTCGGCCCGGGTGGGCGGACACTTCAGCAGACCTGGACCGACGGCGCCGAACCCTACCTCGGGGTGGCGTTGCACGGCCTCCCGAACTACTTCACGCTCGGCGGACCCGATCACGACGCGGCGCTGCAATCCGTCATCGCATGCCTGCGACTCGCAGTCGGGCACGCCCGCATCGAGGTGCGCCGCAGCAGCCAGCAGGTGTTCAACGAACGGGCTCACCTGATCGGTCCACCGCTGCGCCCGGTCGCGTCGGCGTTCGACCTGACGCCGTCGCTCGATGCGCCCGGCGATATCTACGACGGTGCAGCGGTGCTGACCCTGGCCGGCACCTGCCGGCAGGTGCGCGTGCGGCTGGCGGGTCACCTCGATCCGATCGACGGCCAATACCATTGGCAGGGGACTGTTTTCGACAAGCTCCCCGAGGATCTGGTCAAACAGGGTCGCGCGGTGAGCCTGGCGGTAGGTGACCGGACCACGCCCGCTCGGATCACCGAACAGACACCGCAGGAGACACATTCGATCGCCGGGGTGGGCTTGCCGCCGTTCGAGCTCGCCGAAATCGAAGGCCTGCCCCACGTGTAATGCGTATTGCCGCTTGCCTGATCGGCTGCAGAAGCGCATAGTCGCCTCAGAAGCCAGTCGAACGCGGTTGCCAACTAGACCCCCGTAGGCAAGCCGGGAATGGTGGGAAGCGTTATGCCAGTCCCAGACACCGCGCCCGATGTGGTCGCCGTCGGCGCGTCGGCGGGCGGGGTCGAGGCATTGAAGAATCTCGCCGCAGGTCTGCCGCCCGATCTGCCATATGCCGTCTTGGTAGTGCTGCACCTGCCCAGCAACGCGCCGAGCGTTTTGGCGCGCATCCTCGATCGACAGGGGCCGCTGCCGGCGGCTGACGCCGGTGACGGAGAACCCTTGGTGACCGGCACAATCCGGGTCGCGGTACCGAATCGCCATCTGCTGGTCGACGGTGACCGAACGGTCTTGTCGGAGGGCCCGACCGAGAACAGCCAGCGTCCCGCCATCAACGCGCTTTTCCGCTCGGTGGCGTTGGCCCGCGGTCGACGCGCGGTCAGCGTCGTGCTGTCAGGTGTGCTTGATGACGGCACGCTGGGATCAGCCGCCATCCGATCCCGTGGCGGCACAACGATCGCCCAACTGCCCGACGAGGCGCTGTTTCCCGCAATGCCGCGCAACGCGATCGATGCCGGCGTGATCGATTACCAACTGCCGGCCGGCAAAGTGGGTCAACTGCTCATGGAATTGGCCCAGCCCGGAGATCGCGAGCCTGATGCCTAGGCCGGCCGGTCGGGTGGCCGTCGAGGTTGGTACCGCGGGCGCGGCATGTCTGCTGATCGTCACAGGTGTCCTCGACAGCAGCACTTACCAGAAGCTGCGCGACGCAGTCATCAAGGCCGCTCTGGACGAACCGCGTGTTGTCCTCGTCGACGTCAACGGTCTCGAAGTTCCTGCCTCCTCGGCATGGTCGGTCTTCACCAGCGCGCGCTGGCACGTCAGCACCTGGCCCGATGTTCCGATCGTGCTGGTGTGTGCCCATGCCGGTCGGCGCGTCACCATCGCGCGCAGCGGTGTGCCGCGCTACGTGCCGGTCTACGCCGGGATCGAGTCGGCTCTGCGCGGTCTCACCAGCGACGCACGACCCTTGCGACAACGGTCGCGCTCCGAACTGCCGGGTTCCCTGGCCAGCCTGAGCATGGCCCGCCAACTGGTGGCCGACCGACTGGCGATCTGGTCGCAGGCCGACCTCATTCCGGTGGCAACAGTGGTCGTCAACGTGCTCGTCGAGAACGTCCTGCAACACACCGCCAGCGCCCCGGTGGTGATCCTGGAAAGCGAAGGCGCGCTTGTCATCGTCTCGGTGCAGGACAACAGCTCGACACCGGCCGCCCGTCACGAGGACGCGTTCCGCGGCGGGGAACAAGTGTCCGGTTTGGCGATCATGGCGGCCGTGTGCCGGGCCTGGGGTAGTACGCCCACACCGTCGGGCAAGACGGTGTGGGCGGTGATCGGCCCGGAGAACCGGCTGTAACCCCTCCCGCGGCGCGACGATGCGGGCCCGTAGGGCCCGAGGAGGAGCGGCGCCATCAAGCGCGGCGCCATCAAGCGCGGCGAGTAGTCTTCAGATTCGCAACACAGTCGGGGGAACAGGACGAAATGGACCCGAAGGTAGACGAATCTTTCGAGGCTTTGCTGCGATTCATGCGGGACTCACGAGGATTCGACTTCACCGGATACAAACGCGCCACTTTGGTACGGCGAGTGCGTCACCGCATGACGCAGGCCGGTTTTGAGACCTACGAGCAGTATCTCGACGAGCTTCAGGCCAGCTCCGAGGAATTCTCGGCCTTGTTCAACACCATCCTGATCAACGTCACCGCATTTTTTCGCGATCCCGAGGCATGGGATCACGTCCGAACCGAGGTCATACCGAGCCTGCTCGCCGAACGCAGCCCGGATGCGCCGATCCGGGTGTGGAGCGCCGGCTGCGCCTCGGGCCAGGAGGCCTACAGCCTGGCCATGCTGCTGGCCGACTCAATGACTCCGGATGCGTTTCGGAAGCGGGTGAAGATCTACGCGACCGACGTCGACGAGGACGCCCTCACCGAGGCGCGGGCGGCCATCTATGACGCCAAGGCCGTCGAGTCGGTGCCGGCGAACCTGCTGGAGCGACACTTCGACCGACTCAACGGCCGGTACATCATCAACAAGGATCTGCGTCGTAGCGTCATATTCGGCCGCAACGACCTGGTCAAGGATGCGCCGATCTCGCGGGTGGATCTACTGGTCTGCCGCAACACGCTGATGTACATGAATGCCGAGACGCAACGAAACGTTGTGAGCAAACTGCACTTTGCGTTGGCCCCGGCGGGTGTGGTGTTTCTCGGGCACGCCGAGATGTTGTTGAGCCATAGTGATCGTTTTACGCCGCTGAACCTCAAGCAACGGATCTTCCGCAAAGCACCGGGTTCGCACAGCGGCCTGGAGCGCTACGATCCGGCCACCGCAATCTACGAGCGGGAGGGTGACCTCTCAACCCTGATGACCGTGCGAGAGTTGGCATTTCGGGCCAGCCCGGTGGCCCAGATCGTGGTGACCGGCGAGGACACCGTGGCGATGATCAACCAGCAGGCCGAATCGTTGTTCGGCCTATCGGCCCGCGACATCGGCCGCCTGCTCCGGGATCTGGAGATCTCTTATCGCCCAATCGAATTGCGGGCGTACCTGGAGCAGGCCAAGGTGGAACGCCGATCCACCAGGGTCCCTGACGTCGAATGGGCGCGGCCGGGCAGCGAGACCGTCTGGTTCGAGATTCACGTCAACCCGCTCGTCGACGCCGAGAACGCGCTGCTGGGCGTTTCGGTCGTGTTCTTCGACGTCACCGCGACACGGGCGTTGTTTGACAAGGTGGTTCACACCAACCGCCAACTGGAGGCGGCGTACGAAGAGCTGCAATCCACCAACGAAGAACTCGAGACCACCAACGAAGAACTGCAGTCGACGGTGGAGGAATTGGAAACCACCAACGAGGAATTGCAGTCCACCAACGAAGAACTCGAGACGATGAACGAGGAACTGCAGTCGACGAACGACGAGTTGCACGCCATCAACGACGCTCTGGGCGAGCGTAGCGAAGAACTCAACCATGCCCACGGTTTCCTGGACTCCGTGATTTATTCGGTTCATCTCGGCATGGTGGTCGTGGATCGCGAGATGCGCGTGGTGGTGTGGAATCGCGGCTGCGAGGAACTGTGGGGCCTGCGCGCGGAGGAGACGACCGGAATTCTGCTGACCAGCCTGGACATCGGGCTGCCGATGGACGATGTCCGGCCGCTGATCGGCCACGCCTTCGTCGACCCGGACAATCCCGGCGAGGCGGTGATCGAGGCCGTCAACAGGCGGGGTCGTTCCACTCGGATCCGGTTGTTGTGCACAGCTTTTCAAGCAGCGCCGAGCGGCAGCGTCAATGGAGCACTTCTGTTGATGGAAGCGCAGGCCTGACGGGCTACTCCGTTTCATGCTGCTGTTCGAGGGCGGCAGCGTCGTGTATGGCCGCGGCCGCCCGATGCACTTCGGCCGCATCCTGATGAGCTCCGACGCTGGCGTCATCAGCCCGCATCGCCACCTGCTCGTGCGTGGCTGCGCTTCGCCGGTGCGCCGCGCCGGCGTCATGGTGCCGCTTCGCGGCGGCCAGGTGGGCGCGTTTGTACCGTTCACGCGACTCCTGGGCACGCAGTCGAGCATGCTTCGCGGTCTCGGCGTTCGAGGGCAGACCGGCCTCGAGGTCGGCGTGACGCTGCCGCAGCTCGTCGGCACGCCGCCGAGCCACCTCGCCCCGATCGTTGGCGGGGCCGCGTTCAACCGGCGTCATCGGCCGAGCGGTCTGGTTCGACAAGCTGGCGCGCGATGACTGCCAACGGCTTATTCGAAGTCTGGGACAGTCGCTTGAGCAGTTCGAATGCCGCTGACGCATCGATCGCGAACCGCTCCATGATCATCCCTTTGGCCTGGCCGATGAGGTCTCGCGACGCCAGCGCGCTGCGGAATTGCTCGTCGCGGCGAACGAGGTTCCAGGCCAGGGCGATGTGGGTGGCCATCATCAGGCCGAGCTCCACGGCGCTGCCGTCGAATGCATGCGGTTGATCAGCGTAGAAATTGAGCGCCCCCATGGTGCGTTGATCGGCGAACAGCTGAAACGCCATGATCGACCTGATCGGGCTGGCTTGTGTGACCTCGCGACAATAACGTGGCCAGCGTTGTTCGCCCGAAAGGTCGTCGACCCGGATCATGTGTTGTTCCCGCGCCGCTGACAGGCAAGGCCCCTGCTTGTGACGCTGCTGGATTTCGTCGAGCAGGGCCGGGTAGCGGCCCGTCGCCGTTGCCGTGCGGACCTTGCCACCGCGCGAGGCGACGGTGATGCCGGCGTGTCGGGCCGCGGGCACCGCCGCGACCGCGGCTTCGGTGAGTTCACCCAGAACCGAGTCGACATCCGGCGTGCCACTTTGAAGCGTCGTGCCTATCAGCTTCGCGACTTGTCGGATGACTTCGCCGTGCGGGCTCGACGTCATCGTGTTCGCTCCGATCACTTCGACAGCGAAGCCTTCATTCTCCGCCGCCTCCGAACCGCGGGCTACCCGCCCCCATCGCAAGGCAGGTGCCGTGGTCCTGCCCGATGGTCGTTCGGCAACTGCCACACGTTCTACCATCTGGATCATTCGTGCAGGCCCTTGACGACAGGAGACAGTGTGCGGTTCAGCTATGCGGAGGCGATGACGGACCCGACGTTCTACATCCCGTTGGCCAAGGCCGCCGAGGCGGCCGGATACGCCGGCATGACGATTCCAGACAGCGTCGCCTACCCGTTCGAATCGGATTCGAAGTATCCGTACACACCGGACGGCAACCGGGAGTTCCTGGACGGCAAGGCCTTCATCGAGACGTTCGTGTTGACCGCGGCGCTGGGCGCGGTGACGTCGACGTTGCGGTTCAACTTCTTCGTCCTCAAGCTTCCGATCCGTCCGCCGGCCTTGGTGGCCAAGCAGGCCGGCTCCCTGGCAGCACTGATCGGCAACCGCGTGGGGCTCGGGGTCGGCACCAGCCCCTGGCCGGAGGATTACGAGCTGATGGGCGTCCCGTTCGCCAAGCGCGGCAAGCGAATTGACGAATGCATCGACATCATCCGCGGGCTGACCACTGGCGACTACTTCGAATACCACGGTGAGTTCTACGACATCCCCAAGACGAAGATGACTCCTGCGCCCTCTCAGCCGATTCCGATTCTGATCGGCGGGCATGCCGATGCCGCCCTCCGTCGGGCGGCACGCGCCGACGGCTGGATGCACGGCGGCGGCGACCCGGAAGAACTCGACCGGCTGATCGCGCGGGTCAAGCAGCTTCGCGAAGAGGAGGGCAGGACCGGCCCCTTCGAGATCCACGTCATCTCGGTCGACGGGTTCACCCTCGACGGCGTCAAGCGGCTCGAGGACAAGGGCGTCACCGACGTGATCGTCGGCTTCCGGATTCCCTACATCATGGGACCCGACACCGAGCCGCTGGACAACAAGATCCGCAACCTGGAGATGTTCGCCGAGAAGGTGATCGCGAAAGCCTAGCGGCTACAGCGGATCCCACATCGGCGCGCGCTTCTCCTGGTGCGCCCTGGCCGCCTCCAGCGGGTTGTTGGTGAACCCGCTGAGGATCTGGGTACGGTTCTCGATCTCGATGGCGTGCCGCAGGCTGGGTGCGTCCAGCGCGGTGTTCAGCCCGATCTTGGTCTGCCACACCCCGTAGGCGTTGTTCTCGACGATCGAGCGGGCCATCGTCAGCGCGGCGGCCATCAACTCCTCAGGCGCCACCACCTCGTGCACCAGTCGGATCCGGTAGGCCTCGTCGGCGTCAATGATGCGGCCGGTCAGCATCAGCTCGCGCGCCACCCCGGCGCCGACGATCTTCGGCAGCAGGTAACTGGTGCCCATGTCCATCGAGGAGAATCCCGCCTTGATGAACACCGAGCCGAATCTGGCGTGCGCCGAAGCGATCCGGATGTCGGAATGCAGCGCGAACGCCAGCCCGCCGCCGACGGCCACACCGTTGACCGCGGCGATCACCGGTATCGGGAGTTCGTAGAGCCGGACGTACAGATCGGCCAGGCGCACCTGGGCGTCATAGGTGATCTTGAACGCCGGGGTGTTCGGCGCGTTGTTCGTCCATGCCGTTCCGGTGCCGCTCAGGTCGGCGCCCGCGCAGAACCCGCGACCGGCGCCGGTCAGGACCGCCGCCCGGAACTCGCCGCCGCTGAGCCTATCCAGCACCTCGTCCATGCCGTCGATCAGCGACCCGTCGATGGCGTTCAACTTCTCGGGGCGGTTCAGCGTGACGCAGGCGATGTTGTCGTCGAGCGATTCCAATTCCACAGCCGTCATGAGCGCCACTCCTCCTCGTCGCTCCGCTCCGCATCGTCGTCGGCGCGTGCCATGAAGCAACCGTAAGGGAACACCCAGCGTCAGCACATACCCGACTTGACCTATCCGGGCGGGCGCGCCCGCGTCGATCGGTTTCGTCAGGGCGACCCGGCGCCAGGCGTTGCGCCTACCCGCGCTTCGCAAACCAGTCGGCCTGCATGGCCAGCAACCCCATCGCCGGCAATTGCGGTGTGGCCGGATCTAATTCGCGGTAACGCTGATAGACATTCACGACCACACGCTCGGCGTCCAACCAGTTCGCATACTCACCGAGGTCGATGCTGTCGGCCGCCTCGACGAACGACAGGCCTTTGTCGTGTGCGGCGTCGGTCTGCTCGACGACGTGGACGAGATATCCACGGAACGCGCGGATTCCGTCAGCGTCGGTGATCGGACCGTGGCCCGGCACGATAGTCGGCGCGTCCAGCGCGAGCATCGTGTCGCAGGCGGCGATCCAGTTGCCGATCGGGCCGGCCCACACGATCGGTGTGCAGCCGATGAACAGCAGATCGCCGGCGAACAGCACCCCGGCGTCGGGCACGTGCACCACCGAGTCGGCGGCGGTGTGCGCCGGGCCGAGGTTCAACAAGCTCACCTCGCGGCCGCCGACCTCAATGACGAGCCGGTCATCGAATGTCTGATCGGCGTTGCGCACGACGATGCCGCTGAAGTCGAAGGGCCCGAACCGTTCTCGTAGATACGGGGTGGCCACCGGGCCGAGGTCTGCTGCCTGCGTCATCGCCAGCATCTCGGGCGCCATCCCATGCGCGATCTCCTCGGCGGTGCCGGTGGCGGCGATCACCCGCACCGCGGGGTCCAGCAGCTGGTTGCCGTGCGTGTGGTCACCGTTGGAGTGAGTGATCAGCGCGTCGGTGATCGGGGCGCGGTCGGTGACGGGCGCCATCGCCGCCAGCATCTCACGGGTCAGGGGCAGGTCGAAAAGCGTGTCGACCAGAAGCGACGCACCGTCGCCGGCGACCAGTCCGGCATTGCTCCAGCCGTATCCGCCGTCCGGCAACATCCACGCCCACACCCGGTCGCCGACCTCGTGCAGCCCGCGGGTGTAGGGAATCTTGGCCGGTGCCGGGTTGACCCGCCGCACGCCAGGTGCGGCATCGGGGTTTCTGCGCGGCGACAATGGTTGCGGCGCTGGCGTTTTGCGCACGGTTTGGCGAGTCTCGCCCAGACCCTGCACGGTGAGCGTGACGACGTCGCCGTCGTGCAGCCAGCCGCGGAAGGATTCCGGCGCGGTAGCGTCGAGATGCTCGACCAGCGTGCACGTCGGCACGGTGCCGGAGCCGAAGACGTCGCCGGGGGTCAGTGTCACCCCGCGCGACGCATAGGAGATTACCTCGGCGAAGCTCCAATCCATTTGGGCGGTCGAGCCCGAACCGATTATCTCGTCGTTGACCGACGCGGTCACCTGCAGGTCCAACTTGCCGTCGTGGCGATAGGGCTCCAGTTCGTCGGGCGTGACCAGATAGGGGCCGAGGGTGACGCCGCTGTCCTTGCCTTTGGCCTGCCCGATCGCCAGTTGACCTTCCAGCATCTGCAGATCGCGCGCGGACCAGTCGTTGAAGATCATGTAGCCGATGATCGCCTGTTCGGCTTCGCCGACCGACAGGTCCCTGCCCGCTGTGCCGATGACCGCGGCGATCTCCAATTCGAAGTCCTGCCAAGCACTTCCGGGCGCCATCGGGGCGTCGTCGTACGGACCGAGAACGGTCGTCGGACAGGCGAAGTAGAACGCCGGGATCCGGTACCAGCTGTCCTTGAGAACCCGCCCCCCGCCCATCGCCGCTTGGCAGTTG
>JBAWAV010000692.1:0-5176 GCA_049589475.1 Mycobacterium sp. | reverse complement strand
GGCCGTTCCGGCCCGCATCGTCACCCCGCTAGGCTAGGCACCGGTTAAAAACCGGCCTCCTTAGCTCAGTGGTAGAGCACTCGCCTTGTAAGCGAGCGGTCGTCAGTTCAATCCTGACAGGGGGCTCCCACGCTCGCCCGACGTCGATGCTGGTAGAGGCTATTTCTACCCCGAACATGCGTTCTATTGCGCAGCCGGTGAGCACACTTTGAGCACGTTTTGCAGCCGGTCGGCCACCGACTGAAGGTCGGTTGGAACAAATCCGCGTAGACGTCGAGCGTCATCGCGGCCGAAGCGTGCCCTAACATCCGCTGCACGACTTTCGGGTTGGCGCCCGCCGAGATCGCCAGCGACGCGGCCGTGTGCCGCAGCGCGTGCGCAGTCACCCGCGGGAACACAGGTGTGGTCGGCTCCCCGCCGGCTTTACTTTCCTTAGCTCGCGCTTCGTTGGCGGCTTTCTGGCAGCGGGCCTCCGCACCAGACAGCCACGACCCGCTTGCTGCCGGCGGGGCGAGATAAGACCCGGTCTGTGACGGCCACAGCAGCTCGTCGCGGCCCTTCCCTTCAGCGGTCTGCGCCAGCGCGTCCACGACCAGGCCGGGCAGTACCACGGTGCGGCTCTTGCCGCTCTTGAGTGTGCCGACCCATGTCTGCCGCCCGATCGTCACAGCGTTGCGGTGCAGCTCGATACGACGCCGCAGAAAGTCAACATCGCAGGGCCGCAAAGCGGCTGCTTCACCCCATTGCAAGCCGCCGACACCGAGTAGCAACACCAGGCCGCGATACCGGCCGGACTGGTCGGCCAGTCGGTGCAGCTGCTCCGCGCTCAGATACACGTTGCGCCGCGGTGCCCGCTTGGGCAGCTTCACCCCGCGTGCCGGGTTGGACGACAGCATGCGGTCCCGCACGGCGTCGTCGAGGACCCGCGCCAACACCGAGAACGCGGTCGCAACGATGACCGGCCCGCGCTTGGCTGACAGTTGCGCAACCCACGCCGCCACGTCGCTGTACCGGACATCGGCGACCGCGGTCGACGACCACCGCGGTTCGACGTGCACCCGCCACGCGGACTCGTAGGACCGCCAGCCGGACGGCTTCATGTGCCCTTTCTGGCGATCCAGCCATGCTGGCCAGCGCGACAATTGCCCGATGGGCGATTATTACCAACGCGCCCAAGCCGCGGAGTTAGTCGGCGCGTTGTGTCATCAACTCGACGACATGACCACCCGGTTGCATCAGGTGGAACGCCAGGGTGTCAAGAACACCCGGTCATGCGCGATACGGTTGGAAGCCGCCGCGCTGCGCAAAGACCTGGGAGAGGCCCAGAGGCTTATCGACCGTCTAAAGCGCCGTTACCTGGACGGCGACGACCGGACACAACAACAACATCCAGCCGGTCGACAACGCCTAGCGGCACACCGCAGCAGCAATCACCGCAACCGAAATACGTTGATATACAAGGTGATTCCTTGTGTGCCGGGGTTTGCAAGGGGATGACGTTAGCAGGTGGCGACAATCCGCCACCTGCCCGGTCTTACTGGACTTGTGCCCACTTAGTCTAGCCGCCGCCGCCGCCACCACCACCGCTGGCGCCGGGGTTGTACCCATGGTTGGGGCAATAGCTCTCACGCGCGATATTGACCATGGCTCCGACATCGTTCACATGGACCTTGTCCGGGTCCAGGTTGGCGTGGATGCTGCTGGCAATATGTTGTGGCGTCCAATTAAATTCGAGATCGTTGCAGATGAGGTACGCCATCCCGATGAGCGCATCCTCGTCGCCGTCCGGCCACGTGAGACCGGCGCCCCGCAGTTGATTGAGGTATGCGTCATCAGTCGGATCGGCACTTGCAACCGCAGCACTGGAAACCAGGGCAGCGCTTGCGATTATCGGAATGGTGAGTGCGGCCAGCCAGCGAGGTGAGGACATGTGATGCTTTTCCTTAGTTGTCGGCGTTGATGGCGACCAAATTTACGCCGTCACCGGGCGCCATCTCGGTGGTTTCGCAGTGATGGATGTTGCGCGACGCTGGCAGCGGCCCACGCCTGCGGGACGGTCTGCGCGAAGTCGGCCCGCATCGCTGGCGGCGGCGAAATCCTTGTCTCGCGCACCGTCCCACCCGGCGGTGCGTCGTTGGCGGGGCCGGATCGAAAGTTTGTGCGAGGATGGTGGGCATGGGCAAGACGGCTGCTGAGAGGTGCTCAACGGCGACCATCCTCGACGGTCTCGCCTAGCTGGCTCGGGCCGCGTAGGCGTCGGCCGCCCTGAGCTCGTAGCGGATCGCGGCCTCCACGAGGTGCTTCGGCAAGCTGGAGAGCTCGGCGATCATCTCGATAGAGTCGCCGGCAGAGTAGAGCTCCCGAATGATTTCAGTCGGCACACCCTGAGTGGACGGCTCACCGAACCGCTGCAGCGGATTCACGACGACGTCCCGGATCGCCGGGTCGGGGTTGAGGCTCGTCACCTCGGGTCGCTTCGCGCGGCCGACGCGCTCCCAGTTCAGTGAGTCGGCGAACTCTTGCGCCGGCGGCGACCCCTCCAGCATCTGCTGATCGTTGCGGACGACGACCAAGCGGAGGCGACGGTCGAGACCGACGGCCTCCTGTACCTTGCGGACGAGCTCGCGGCCTTCAACGTCCAGCCAGGTCCTCGCCGACGTCAACGGGTAGGGAGTGTTCAGCTCCTCGCGGAGCTTCTCAACGGCCGGCCGCATCTTGACGAGCGGCACACCCGCGTCGCGGTATTCGGCCAGCAGCCGGGCCTCGATGAACTCGCCCCATGTGACGACGTCGTCGCCGGTCCGCTCGATGCGGATCACCGGCGGGTAGCTCTTGCCGCCACGCCGGTAGCCGTCGATCCACCGTTCAGAAGTGGTCGGTTTGAGACCGAGGATGCGATCAACCTGCGCGAACCCGTAAACCGGTTGCGCTTGCAAGTCGATCACATTGGTGCCCATGACCAGATCATGGCAGCAGCGACTGTCAGGGCTGCAGTGAACAGGGGTTTTCGTGACCCGGCCGAGCTCAAGCTGATATGGCGCGCGCGTCCCGGCTGTCGCAATCGCTTGGCGCGGGCGACCTGCTCGGCATTACCGCCGGCGGTGTCGGGTATCTCGACCTGATCGGTCACGGCAGGCCCCGTGAGCACGCCGTGAGCACTAAACCCTCGGCAGGTGCAGTCAACCCGTGTCAACTACAGTCATGTCTTTCAGCAGCTAGAACGCGATTCAAGCCCCCCTACCAGCACCGGTGAACTGCTGAAATACAGTTCAATCCTGACAGGGGGCTCCAGCAAACCCTTGGGCGCCCGGCATCGTCGACCACGACATGCTCTATTACAACTTTCAGGTAGGTCGCGCCGCGCATAACTTCGGCCCCAGTTAACGTCACGACCTGAGAGCGATCCGCTAACATGTGGAAGCACTGATCGCGTGTCCAATACGTGGCAGCCGCTGCGAGGCGGCTGACCTGCGGGAAAGCTCCAGCGTGACCACATACCCCCAATATTGACGTCGCGGTAGGCAGCCCAACACGACCGGCTGGTTGCTACCCAGCAATTACGCCAGCCCACGGCGCAACCCCACGGTTGCTGCGAGGAGGGAATGGTTTTGTTCGGGCCAATACGTGATGGGGTGCGCACTCAGGATCGGCTTTAGCGTTGGTCCCGATAATCAAGGCTCCGCATACTCCGGTTGCGGTCATCGGCATGGCTTGCCGGCTGCCTGGAGGCATCGACTCTCCAGAACAGTTATGGGAGGCGTTGCTGCGCGGCGACGACCTAGTCACCGAAATTCCACCCGACCGATGGGACGCCGAGGAGTACTACGACCCCCAGCCTGGTACGCCTGGTAGGTCGGTGTGTAAGTGGGGCGCATTCCTGGATGAAGTCGCCGGCTTTGATCCCGAGTTTTTCGGCATCACCGAAAAAGAAGCGACCGCGATGGATCCGCAGCACCGCTTGCTGCTGGAAACCTCCTGGGAGGCAATGGAGCACGGCGGTCTGACTCGGAACACGCTGGCAGAGTCACGGACTGGCGTGTTCGTGGGATTGATGCATGACGACTACCAACTCGTGCACGCCGAGGCCAACGCATTGGAAGGGCCGTACGGATACATGGGGAATAGCTTCGCCATGGGCTCCGGCCGGATTGCCTACGCGATGGGACTGCACGGTCCGGCGATGACGGTGGATACCGCGTGCTCGTCCGGCCTGGCCGCGGTGCATGTGGCCTGTCGCAGCTTGCATGAAGGAGAAAGCGACATTGCCCTGGCGGGCGGCGCCTCCGTGTCGCTTGAACCGCGCAAATCCTGTTCGGGTTCTGCCATCGGAATGCTGTCCGCGACCGGACGCTGCCATGCGTTCGACGTCGCCGCCGACGGGTTCGTGGTCGGCGAGGGTTGCGCCGTGCTCTTACTCAAGCGGCTACCGGATGCGCTGGCCGATGGCGACCGGATCCTGGCCGTGCTACGCGGCACGGCCGCCAACCAGGACGGCCACACGGTGAATATCGTGACGCCTTCTCGGGCCGCACAGGTCGAGGCGTATCGGGCGGCATTGGCGGTGGCGGGTGTGGACGCCTGCACCGTTGGCATGGTGGAGGCACACGGCCCCGGCACCCCGGTGGGCGACCCCATCGAATACGCCAGCCTGGCGGAGGTTTACGGCCTCGACGGGCCGTGCGCGCTCGCATCGGTGAAGACGAACTTTGGGCACACCCAGTCGGCTGCCGGAGCCCTGGGGCTGATGAAAGCGGTCCTGGCGCTGCAGCACGGTGTGATTCCGCGCAATCTACACTTCAACCGGCTGCCTGATGAAATGGCCCAAATCGAGACCAACCTCTTTGTGCCGCAAGAGAATACGCCGTGGCCCAGCAACGGTCACCATGGACCGCGGCGGGCAGCGGTGTCGTCGTACGGGTTCACGGGGACCAATGTCCACGCGATTGTGGAGCAAGCCCCTGCGATGGTCGCACTCAGCGACGCGCCAACCAATCCTGCCAGCGATGGCCCGCTGCTTTTCCCGTTGTCAGCTACGTCGGCCGATGGACTGCGGCAAACCGCAAGGCGGCTCGCTGACTGGGTCGACGCACAGGCGCTGGACCTTGCGGCGTCGGATCTGGCGTACACCCTTGCTCGCCGCCGTGCGCACCGGCCGGTGCGTACGGCGGTCATTGCA
>JBAWAV010000691.1:0-2276 GCA_049589475.1 Mycobacterium sp. | reverse complement strand
CAACAGCCTGGTCCGCCACCGCATCCGCACGAGCAGTTGACCACCCGGATCTCGGTACCGACGCCACCGCCACCGCCACCGCGCGGGCCGGAGACGGGCAAACGTGGCTTCTTCGCCAACCGGACGTCGCTGTGGTTGATCCTGCTGATCGTGGCGCTGGTCGTCGTCGCGGTGCCGATCGGCGCCGAGTTGTATGCCCGGCACGTCGCCAGCACCAAGGTGGCCAACGCGGTGCAATGCGAGGTGCAGGACAGCTCCAGCGTGTCCTTCTCGCCGGTCCCGCCGGTGCTGTGGCAGTACCTGACCAAGGACTACAGCGACATCTCGGTGCAGACCAGCGGCAACCAGGTGCGCCAGGCCAAGGGCATGAAGGTCAGCCTGGACATCCGCGACATCAAGCTCAACAACACCAGCAGCTCTCAGGGCACGATCGGGTCGCTGAGCGGCACCATCAGCTGGTCGACCGATGGGATCAAGCAATCGATCCAGGACGCGATCCCCGGGCTGGGTAAGTTCGTCAGCGGCGACGTGACGGCCAATCCCGGTGACGGGACCATCTCGATAAAGGGCACGCTCGCCAGCGCGACGGTCAAGCCGCAGATCGTCAACAACGGGCTGTCGCTGCAGGTGGTCAGCCTTTCTGCGTTGGGTTCCAACATGTCGACGACGTCAGTCCAGAAGAACCTGGACGACCTCACGTCGAAAGCCACCCAGAACTATCCGCTGGGCATCCACGCCGACAGCGTGAAAGTCACCAGCTCCGGGCTCGAGGGCGCCTTCTCCACTAGCAACGCCACCATCCCATCGGGCGGCAGCCAGGACCCCTGCATGGCGAACCTTTAGCCGGGCAATCCGGCCTCAGCCGAGGCCGTCGAGCACCGCGCGGGTGCCAGACAGCCCCAACCGGGTCGCGCCCGCGTCCAGCATCGCCAGGGCGGCGTCGGCGGTCCGAATGCCGCCGCTGGCCTTGACTCCCAGCCGCCTGCCCACGGCGTCGGCCATCAGCGCGACCGCGGCGACCGAGGCGCCGCCGGCGGGATGAAAACCCGTGGAGGTCTTCACGAAATCAGCGCCGGCGTCCTCGCTGGCCCGGCAAACGTCGACCAGCGTCTGCTCGCCGACGAGGGTCAACAGCGCCGCCGACTCGACGATCACCTTGAGCACGGCGTCGGGCACGGCGGCGCGCACCACCGCGATGTCAGCGCGGACCGCGTCGATGTCACCGGCGACCGCCGCCCCGACGTCGATCACCATGTCGATCTCTGCGGCGCCCGACTCGACAGCCTGCGCGGCTTCCTTTGCCTTGAGCGCCGGAAGATGCTTGCCCGACGGAAAACCGGCGACCGAGGCCACCGGCACCCCGGCGTGGATCGCGTGCGACACCATCGACGGCGAGATGCAGACCGTGCAGACACCCAGCGCCGCGGCCTCGCCGGCGACCGTGGCCACCTCGGCTGCGGTGGCCTCGGGTTTGAGCAGGGTGTGGTCGACCAGAGCGGCCAGTTGGCCGCGGGTCAGGCGGGTCGGCATCAGAACGGCTCGTGCCCGCCGCCGGGATTACAGCCGGAGTCGACCATCGCGGCATCGTCGACGACCGGACGCCATGGCTCCAGGTTCCAGCTGACCTTGCCGGGTTGTGCAACCTCCGCGAACTCCCAATGGCAGAGGAATTGCTCACGCATCCCGGGGGTGCCGGCGTTCGGGGCTTGCGCGAGCACTTCGGACCACGCCTCGTCGGCTGCGGGAGTCGACGATCCGAGCTCGCGTGCCGCAGCGCGCCCGGACTGCGTCGGATAGACGCGCAGGCTGGACAGCTGATTTCGCCCGGACCACTGGGCCCATAAAACGTGATCGACGAACGGCGGCGCATAGGGCGGTGCGCTCGATCCCGGATCGGCCGACGCGGGAGCGATACCCGACAGCGCGCCGAAAATCGTCGCCGCGAGGATCAGAACTCGCATCTCGCTATCGCGACTTACCTTGTATTTCAAGTAGTTTGGGCCGCACATCGACCAGGTACACGCCCGCTGCGCAGGCGGCGGCGACCGCGCCCATCACGCTGAGCACATAAGCGACCGGCAAGGCGACGCCCAGGATGATCAGCCACACCGGCTTGGTCATCTTGTCGGCGGCCGTGTAGGCATCAGGCCGCTGCATCGCCGCGTGCACGAACGCGTAGAGCGTCATCAGCATTACGCCGATTTGCAGGTAGAAGACGACGATATTCACCAAGTCCACGCACTAAGCGTAAGCGGGCGTCGGTGTAAACGTCGTCT
>JBAWAV010000690.1:0-4421 GCA_049589475.1 Mycobacterium sp. | reverse complement strand
TTACCGTTGCAGTCGCCCATCGCCCAGATGTGGTCGACGCTGGTTTTCAGTTGGTCGTCGACGTCGATGTATCCGCGTGCGTCGGTGCGCACCCCGGCGCGCTCGAGGCCGAGGTCGTCGGTGTTGGGTCGACGGCCGACCGCCAGGAGCAGATGGCTGCCCGCGATCGGCGTCGCGCCGGCCCGTGGTGTCAGCTCAAAGCCATTGTCGTACTTGGCTATTCGAATGTCTGCGGCATCGACAACGACGTCGATGCCTTCGTTCTGCAGGATCGAGCAAACGGTGTCGGAGACGTCGGCGTCTTCGCGAGACGCCAGGCGCGGACCCCTCTCGACGACTGTCACTTTCGCACCGAAGCGCCGGTACATCTGCGCGAATTCCAGTGCGATGTAGCTGCCGCCGACGACGACGAGATGCTCAGGCAGCGTGTCGAGTTCGAGGATGGAGACGTTGGTCAGATAATCGATGTCGCTGAGGCCTGGAAGGTCGGGCACCACCGCGCGGCCGCCGACATTGAGGAAGATGCGCTCGGCTTGCAGGACGTCGTCTCCGACCCGGAGCGTGTGCGGATCCTCGAACACCGCGGGGCCGCGAAACACAGTGCAGCCGTTCATGCCGTCGAGCCAGTCTTCGACACCTTTGCGGTCGTCGAGCATGATGGCGTCTTTGCGCGCTTTGACTTTCGCCATGTCGACGTGGACCGCGCCGGTGTCGACCCCGTAGTCCGCGCCACGGCGTGCCAGGTGCGCGGCCTGCGCGCTGGCCACCAGGGTCTTGGTCGGGATGCATCCGGTGTTGACGCACGTGCCACCGATCAGCTTGCGTTCGACCATCGCAACGGTCTGACCGGCGGCGGTCAAACGCCCCGCCAGTGGCGGCCCGGCCTGGCCGGCGCCCACCACGATCGCGTCGAAACGCTGTGTCACAGAGCAGCTGTGACAGCGGCGAGCGCGAATCCACCCAGCACAGCAACAGCGTCTTCGAGCAGGGCGATCGGAAGGTCGCGACCGTGGGCCGCGGCCAGCCGGCTGCGGGCCTGGAAACCGCCCAGGGTGCCGAGCACCGCACCGATGATGCCCGCGCCGAGCGCGCTCCAGGTGACGGCCCACGCGGTGCCGATGACTGCGCCGGAGAACGCGCCGGAGCCGATCCGGGCTATGAACGACGGCGGCGCGGTGCGGGGCGGTGTCTTGGGTTGTTTGTCGAGGAATAGCTCACCCAGCGCCAGGACGGTGAAAATGCCGACCGTCACCCAACTGCCAACCCAGGACGCCCAGGTCCCGCTGAGGTTGATCCAGTGCAGCGCGGCGGCCCAAGAGACGACGGCCGGAGCGGTGAAGGAGCGCAGACCGGCGACCACACCGATTCCCAGAGCTAGCAGCAGAACGTAGAAATGCGTCATATGCGACATGGCGACCCCTCCTCAGGGCTCGGCAAACAAACGCGACTTAAGCCGGACGCTAACACAACAACGCCTGCGCCAGCAGGCGCATAACTGATCAAAAACGGAAGAACCGGACGTTGGATGCCAGGATCGCTTTGGCCCCGATGGCCGCCAGTTCGTCCATGATCGCGTTCACGCCGCGGCGCGGCACCAGTGCCCGTACCGCCGCCCAATCCGGGTGGGCCAGTGGCGAGATGGTGGGCGACTCCAACCCCGGGGTGATCGCGGTGGCTTTGTCGAGAACCTCACGCGGGCAGTCGTAGTCCAGCATCAGATACTGCTGGCCGAACACCACACCCTGCACGCGGGCGACCAGTTGATCGCGGGAGGCGACGTCTGGCCGCTCGGCGGCATGCGGGTCGATCTGCTCGATGAGCACCGCCTCTGAATCGCACAGTGCTTCGCCGAAGGCCACCAGGTTGTGCAGATTCAGGGTGCGACCCGAGCCCACCACGTCTGCGATGGCGTCGGCCACCCCGAGCTGCACCGAGATCTCCACCGCGCCGTCCAGCCGGATCACCGTCGCGTCAATACCGCGGGCCGCCAAGTCTTCTCGCACAATGTTGGGATATGCGGTGGCGATCCGCCGGCCGGCGAGATCGTCGATGGTCCAGTTGCGCCCGGCCGGTGCGGCGTACCGGAAGGTGGACGACCCGAAGCCCAGCGCGAGTCGTTCGTGGACCGGTGCACGAGACTCGAGCGCCAGATCGCGCCCGGTGATGCCGAAGTCGAGTTCGCCCGAGCCGACATAGATGGCAATGTCTTTGGGCCGCAGGAAGAAGAACTCGACGTTGTTGTGCGGGTCGATGACGGTCAGGTCTTTGGGATCGGTCCGGCGACGGTAGCCGGCCTCGGACAGGATCTCGACAGCGGACTCGCTCAGCGCCCCCTTGTTGGGAACGGCGACGCGCAGTCTCGTGGAGCCGTTGCGGTGATGGGTCGTCATCACAACTTCCGGTACACGTCGTCGAGCGTCAACCCGCGGGCGATCATCAGCACCTGGGCCCAATACAGCAACTGGCTGATCTCCTCGGCGAGCGCGTCGTCGGACTCGTGCTCGGCCGCCAGCCACACCTCGCCGGCCTCCTCGAGGATCTTCTTGCCCACCGCGTGCACGCCGGCGTCCAGCGCGGCGACGGTGCCACTGCCCGCCGGGCGGGTGCGGGCGCGTTCGCCGAGTTCGGCAAACAAATCCTCGAAGGTCTTCACGGCCAGCGATTGTTTCATGCGCAGGTAAGCAAAGTCACGGCGGTTTCAGGTCGCGGCGGGCGACTCGGCTGCCGGGGACACCCCGTCGGGCATGTCTTCCAGGGACACCCCGTTGGTTTCGCGGACCCATCGCCACACGAAAACAAACGACAGCACCGCGCACACCGCGTAGAAGCAGTAGGCGCCGCCCAAGGTGTGCCGCACCGCGGGGAACGTCACCGCGATGGTCCAGTTGGCCATCCACTGCACGCCCGAGGCCAATCCGAGCGCCGCGGAGCGGATGCGGTTGGGGAACATCTCGCCCAGCAGCACCCACAGCACCGGCCCCCAGGACACGGCAAACGCGACAACGAACAGGTCAGCAGCGACGAGTGCGACGATCCCGGAAGGCCCGTCGAGTTGCGGCTGGCCGTTGCGGGAGGCTGCGCCGGCGAACACGACCGTCAGCGTGATCAGCATCAGCGACATGCCCGCCGATCCGGCCAACAGCAGCGGTCTGCGGCCGAGCCGGTCGATCAGCGCGATCGCCACCAACGTGATCAGCACGTTGACCCCGGTGGTCACCAGAGCAATGGTGAACGACGACTTCTCGCCGAATCCCACTGCCTCCCAGAGCAAATCGGAGTAGTTGAAGATAACGTTGATGCCGACGAACTGCTGAAAAACGGCCAGCCCGAGCCCGACCCAGACTATGCCGTACAGCCCGCCGGTCGGCTTGCGCAGATCGCGCCACGACTGCCGCTTTTCCTGCTCCAGAGAGCCCGCGATACGACTGACCGTCAGCTCCACGTCGCGGGGGCCCAGCAGTCGCCCCAGCACCTGACGCGCCTGTGAAATTCGTTGCCTGGCAACGAGGTAACGCGGCGACTCGGAGATGGTGAAAAGCATCGTGAAGTACAGCAGCGCCAAAATCAGCTCGCCGAGAAACGTCCAGCGCCAGGCCGCCAGGCCCAACCAGAGCGGCTTGCTTGCACCGCCTGCGAGGTGGAACGGCACCCACGTCGATGCCAGCGACCCGAACAGGCCGCACACGATGGCGAGCTGCTGCAGTGAGCCGAGCCGGCCGCGGAAGCGCGGGGGTGAGACTTCGGCGATGTACGCCGGGGCCGCGACCGACGAGAAGCCGATGCCGATACCACCGATGAGGTGAAAGACAATGAACATCCATATGCTGCCGGCCAACCCGGTGCCGAGTCCGCAGACGAAAAACGAAGCCGCCGAGAGCTTCATCATCGACACGCGACCCAGTCGGTCGCCGATCCGGCCGGCCCACACCGCTCCGATCGCCGCGCCCAGCACCCCCGATGCTGCCGCGAAGCCCAGCAGCGCGTTGCCGATGTGAAAGCCGGCCTGCAGCGCCTTGACTGCGCGGTTGGTCACCGAGATGTCGTAGCCGAACAACAGTCCGCCGATCGCGGCCACCGACGCGAAACGGGTAGCGGTCAGGAATGCGGCGCGAGCGGCGCGCGGGTCGACGGGCAGATCTTCGTGCGGACCCGTCGGCCCACTCCCGAAGACGCCGTCACCACTCATGAGTGTTCCTCCATCCGCAAGCGGTCCCGGCGACATCAGAGCGCGGCCCCCAGTACACCACTACGGCGGAAGGGTTCTCAGTCCTCTGGGTTGTAGGCGAGGTTGGGGCCGAGCCAGCGCTCGGCTTCCTGCAGGGTCCAGCCCTTGCGCTTCGCGTAGTCGGCGACCTGGTCCTGGGCCATCCGGCCGACCACGAAGTACTGCGACTGCGGGTGCGAGAAATACCAGCCGCTGA
>JBAWAV010000689.1:0-12686 GCA_049589475.1 Mycobacterium sp. | reverse complement strand
GACCTGTCGAGCGGTACGCACGGCGCGCCGCGCTGGTGCAAGCGGCCGGTGCCGCGGCCGTCGGCGCCGCCACCCGCAATCTCGGCATGGCGTCGACGGCGACATTGGTCACCACGCCCAAGGCCTCCCGCACCACCCGCGAGTCGTTCGCCGCGGCCCTCGGCCAAGGGCTGGCCGAGAAGCACGACGTGTTGCCACTGCGCCCGGAAAAACTGCGCTGGCTGGACCGCATCGACGCGCTGCTGATCGATCCCCGAGTGTTGTGCACCAACGCATTGCGTGTGGTGCGAGTCCGGGGAGCCGACGAGGACGAGTTGTCGCCCGCCTGGAACCGCGCCCAGTTGCTACTGGAGAAGCGAGGCCTGCGCGTCGGCTGGCAGACGATTCCCGGGGTGTCTGGCGTCGAGGCGCTGATCGGCCCCACCCACGATCCGCTGGCCTCGGCGCTGCTGGCCGAGACGCGACGGGCCGGCCTGGATCTGATCTCGGTCGACGTCGAAGATCTCGGCGAACTGCGGACCGCATTCGACGACCTGCGACCGCTGCAGCGGAGATCGATCGACAAGGGACTCGCGGCGGCGCTGACCGATCTGCAGCAGTCGGGTCGCACCGTCGCGGTGCTCTCGTCGGCCGCCGCGCAAGCACTTTCGTCGGCGGACATCGGCCTGGGCGTGCTGCCCAACTCCGACTCGGAGCCGCCTCCGTGGACGGCTGATGTGATCCTGAGCGACCTCGCCGGCGCCTGGCGGCTCCTGCACGCCATTCCGGTAGCCAAATCAGCAAGCCGGCGGGGTATTGAGATTGCTACCGGGGCAACGGCTTTGGGTGCACTTCTGATGGTGCCCGGGGTGCGCGGACGAGGCCCGGGCCCGGTGACCACGGGCGCGGCCGCCGGTTTGGTGTCCGGCTACCTGATGGCCCGCCGAGTCCTGCGTGAACCGACTCCGATGCCGACGCCGATCCACGACTGGCACGCAATGTCGGTCGAGCAGGTCCGCAAGATGTTGCCGCCGCCGGACGACGAATCCGCCGAGCCGCGCCAGATCGGGCTGGCGACCAGGGCGATGGAGACGGCACACCGGGGCGCCGAACTGACCGGACGGCCGCGCCAGGCCGTCTGGCAATTCCTCCGGGCCGTGCGCGCCGAATTGTCCGACCCGCTGACCCCGGTGCTGGCGCTCGGCTCGGCAGCCAGCGCGGTGCTGGGTTCGCCGGTCGACGCAGTACTGGTCGGGTCGGTGCTCACCGGAAACTCCATGCTGGCCGCCAGCCAGCGCCTGCGCGCCGAGAGCCGATTGAACGAGCTTCTGGCTCAACAGATTCCACCGGCGCGCAAAGTCACGGCCGGTCCGGACGGCTCGCCGGTCTACACCGATGTCAAGGCGGCGCAACTGCGGCCCGGGGACGTGATCGAGGTACGGACTCACGAGGTCGTCCCCGCCGACGCTCGGCTGATCGACGAAGACGACCTCGAGATCGACGAATCCACCCTGACCGGCGAATCGCTGCCGGTGGAAAAGCAGGTCGACGCCACGCCCGGCGCCGTGCTGGCCGAGCGGCGCTGCATGCTCTACGGCGGAACCACCGTCGAGGCGGGCACCGCGACCGCGGTGGTGACTGCCGTCGGCGCCGACACCCAAGCCCGCCGCGCCGCGGAGCTGGTCTCCAAGGACCTTGCGCCGATCGGGCTCGAGCATCAGCTCAGCCAGCTCACCAACCGGGCCTTCCCGGTCAGTGCGGGCGGTGGTCTGCTGGTCAGCGGGCTCGGCTTGTTGCGCGGCAAGGGTTTGCGTCAAGCGGTCGCGAGCGGTGTCGCTATCACGGTGGCCGCGGTGCCGGAGGGCATGCCGCTGGTGGCGACCCTGGCGCAGGCGGCATCGGCTCGACGGTTGACCAATTACGGTGCGCTGGTTCGGGTTCCGCGATCGGTGGAGGCGCTGGGCCGCATCGACGTGGTGTGCTTCGACAAGACCGGGACGCTGTCGGAGAACCGCCTGCGGGTCTCGGAGGTGCATCCCGCGGAGGGTTTCTCCCGCGACGACGTCCTGCGCTGCGCGGCACACGCCGCCCCGGACACAAATGGCGGACCGCAGGTGCACGCCACGGACCGCGCCATCATCGAGGCGGCAAAGTCGGTGGCCGGCTCGAGCCAGTCGGCTGAAGCCGACGATGTCACAGCCCATCTGCCGTTCCGGTCCGGCCGATCATTTTCGGCGTCGGTGCTGGGCGACGAGCTGACCGTCAAGGGCGCACCCGAGGTGGTCTTGGCCGCCTGCCAAGGCGTCGGATCCGACACCGAAGCGACAGTGCGGCAACTGGCCGCCGAGGGGCTGCGAGTCATCACCGTCGCGCGACGCCACCTCACCGCGGAACAGATCAAGCTTGTCGCCGATGACGAGGACACCATCGCCGACCTGGCCGGCAGCGAGCTGACACTGGCAGGATTCCTCGGACTCTCGGACACCCCGCGAGCCGAGGCGCCCGCCCTGCTCGCGGCGCTGGTCGAGCGCGAGATCGGCATCCGGCTGATCACCGGTGACCATCCCATCACCGCCAGGGCGATCGCGCGGGAGATGGGGCTGCCGGTCACGGCGGACGAGGTCATCAGCGGTGCCGAATGGGACGCGCTGTCCCGCAAAGATCAAGAGCGGGTGGTCACCGAGCGAGTGATCTTCGCCCGGATGTCACCGGAGAACAAGGTCCAGATCGTGCAGACGCTGGAACGGATCGGCAAGGTCTGCGCCATGGTCGGCGACGGTTCCAACGATGCGGCCGCCATCCGGGCGGCCACCGTCGGTATCGGCGTCGTCTCCGGCGGCAGCGACCCGGCGAGCGTCGCCGCCGACGTCGTGTTGGTCGACGCGCGCATCGAGGCGCTGCTGAACGCCATCGAGGAAGGCCGCGAGCTGTGGCGGCGGGTTCAGGCTGCGGTGTCGGTGCTGCTCGGTGGCAACGCCGGCGAGGTCGCGTTCGCGATCATCGGCAGCGCGATCACCGGCAATTCGCCGCTGAACACCCGGCAGCTGTTGCTGGTGAACATCTTCACCGACGCGCTGCCTGCCGCGGCGCTGGCCGTCAGCAAGCCGAGCGGCCCGGTGGTGCTCGAAGGACGCGGCCCTGATCAGCAGGAGCTGTGGCGGGCGGTCGCCATTCGCGGGGCTACCACCGCGGCGGCCGCAACCGCGGCTTGGGCGATGGCCGGGGTCACCGGACGTCCGCAACGAGCGTCCACCGTGGCGCTGGTCGCCCTGGTATCGGCACAGCTGGGTCAGACCCTGCTCGATTCACGGACTCCGCTGGTCGTGTTGACCGCCGGCGGGTCGCTGGCCGTGATGGGGACCCTGATCAGCATCCCCGGCGTCAGCCAACTGCTTGGCTGCACGCCGCTCGGCCCGCTCGCTTGGGCGCAGGCGCTGGGCTCAGCCGGGGCTGCGACGGCCGCGGTCGCCGTTGCGACTCGCGCATTCGCAGATAAGCCTGTACTGGAGCTGGATGCCGCTGATGGTTCCCCGGACGAGTCGTCACGACCTCCACGGCGCCGACGCGCCACAGCAGGGCGTACAACTCCATCAACGGAACGGTCAGCAGGCCAGCCACAGCTCCGCTTAGTGGGTCGCCGAGAGATTCCTTCGTCGTCGACATAAGTACGACGGTCCACGTACCACCAGTCACAATGGCAACGCTTAAGTTACTGAAAGGCAAATGATGGCCGAAAACAAGGCGCGGCGCGCGTCCACCCAGTCCGAGGCTGTCGCGCACATCCGGGAAGGTGAGACGTTCGCGGTCAACCTGCCGGTAGTGGGGCAAGTGCAGATTCCGCGTCCCGAACAGCTTGCCTACTACGGCGGCCTGGCGGCCCTGGCCGCCTTCGAACTGATCGACTGGCCGGTCGCTGTGGTTATCGCCGCAGGTCATCTCCTGGCGAGCAACCATCACAACAAGCTGCTCGAGGAGCTCGGCGAAGCCATCGAAGAGGCGGAGTAGCGACCTAGCTTTCGCTATCCTGCAGTGCGCGGCGGGCGGCCTCGACGTCATCGTGGATTGGCATGCACATCAACGTGGCCACTCGGTACATGAAGCTGTCCGGCGACAACACGATGATGATCGTCTTCTCGGCGAGTAACCGATCCAGGGCAGCGAAGCCGGCGCTGTCCAGGTATTTGACGCTGCTCAACTGCAGGATCAGCGGTCGTTCGCCGCGCACTTCCGACACCGACCGGGTGAATTCGCGAACGTTGGACGCATCGACTTCACCCGTCACCGTTGCTTCGACAGGCGTTGGTACGTCGTCGCCGTCCGGGACATGCAACTGGAAGGCCGCGCGGGTCACGCTCTCACGTCCTCGACACGACCGGACTCCGGCAGGATCGCCTGCTCGAAACTCAGGGTGACTTGGGTGCCTCCCGCGGTGCGGGTGGTTTTCACACCATCGGCCAGGCCGTTGATCATGGTGAGTCCCCGTCCGCGCTTCTGGCTGCGTTGGCTGGCCGACGAATCGCCCGACCATTGACCGGCGTCGCTGATCGTCGCGGTGATCGCCGGACCGCGAACGAACACTTCGACGGAGACCGTCTTGTGCGCATCGGCGGAACTGCCATGCTCAATCGCGTTGGTCACCGCCTCCCCGGTCGCCAGCAGGATGTCGGATTCGCGCCGCGGGTCGACGCCGACGCCGGAAAGCCAGTCGCGCAACCGATGTCGCACGTCGGCGATACAGTCCAGTGTTGCCGGCACCACAGTGGCAAAGCTACGCGCCGCGCTGTGACATGGGCGCAGCGCCAGCAGGACGACGTCGTCGGTGTAGCCGCCGGGCGGGGCCATGCGCTCGAGCAACTCCGTGCACAAGGCCTCGACCGGCAGATGGGCGCGAAAACCGGCCGCGCCCTGTAGCCGCAGGAATCCCTGATCGAGCGACTCCCCCGGCCGCTCGATCAATCCATCGCTGTAGAGCAGAATCACGCTGCCTGCCGGCAACTCCTGGACGGCGGTGTTCTGCTTGAGCGGGCTATCCCACGCGGCCACCGGCGGGCGCCGGCCTTCGGACAGAAATTCCGCTGGTTGATCGGGCGTCAGCAGCAGCGGATAGGGATGGCCCGCACAGGAATAGCTGACGCGGGCGGGACCGTCATCCCGCGCCGCGTCGATCACCGCGTAGCTGACCGTCGCGCACCGGGCACCGGGGACTGTCGCCGCGTAGCGGTCCAGCGTCTTTAGCACCGAGGCCGGATCGGTGTCGGTCAGCGCGGTGGCCGCCACCGCCGCCCGCAGCCGGCTCATCGCGATCGCCGCGGGCAACCCGTGCCCGACAACGTCGCCCACCGATATCGCAACCTGGCCCGATTCCTCAAGCGGCACAACGAGATACCAGTCACCACCGACCCGCATCGCCTCGCCGCCGGGCTGGTAGACCGCCGCAACCACCGCCGCGGTGGATCCGCGGTCGAGGTCGAGCAGGTGGTCCTGGAAGTCGACGGCAATCCGATGTTCGCGCTGCACGTTGCGGATACCGTCGAGTGCCGCCTCGGTAAGCTTGGCAATCCTTGCCGCCCAATCGAGTTCGGCGGGATCGAAGTCTCGCGGTGTCGGCCACAGCATTCCGAGCGAGCCGATCACCCGGCCGTCCATCCCGCGCAACGGCTGGCTGATGCACGACCGGACCACGTCCACAGTCTCGTTCACCACGTGTCGATATCGCTGGCTCAGACTCAGCGTGTCGGTGATGATCATCGACTGACCGGTCTTGATGACGTCGACGGGCACGATCGGGGTGTCCATCGAAGCGACGTGGTAGCGGTCGCGCATTTCCCGGGGTACCGGATCGCCGTAGTCGAATCGAATGTTCTTGTCGTCGGAGTCGAGCACACCCAGGCAGATCACCGGGGCCTCGCCGGAAGCGAACGAACAACCCTGCAGCGCCGCCGCGATCGCCGCACCGGAGTCGGCGGACTGCATGGCGGCGTCGAGCTTCGCGAAGTCCAGGGCTGTCTGCGTCTCGGCGTCGCTGGATTGACGGTTGGCACGTTCGCGCGAGGCGGCCGACAGCCGCGCGGCGACGCGATCGATCAAGTCCTTCGAGGCGAATGGCTTTGGCAGATAGTCGTCGGCGCCACCCGAGTAGCCCTCGCTGATCGCCTCCGCGCCTGCCCGCGCGGACAGCATGAGCACCGGCGTGGCCGTCAGTTTCGGGTCGGCGCGGATCGCCGCGATGAATTCGAAGCCGTCCAGCCGGGGCATCATCACATCCGTCACGATCGCGTCCGGGCGAAGTTTGCGGGCGGCCTCGATGCCCTCTTGCCCGTCGGCGACCAGGACCGTTCGCCAGCGAGGTGACAGCACCCGCTCCAGATGCGCTCGCATGTCGGCGTTGTCGTCGGCGATCAGCACCAACTCACGACCGTCGGCGATCGGGGCCGAGTCCTCCGCCGTTACCGGGCGCGACGTCACCCACCGGTCGGCCTCGGCGACGTACGGGTTGTCCAGCAGTCCGGCGGGCGAGTGGTCGACGGGCTTGCGACTCACCGATCGGGGCAGCCGGATGATGACGGCGGTGCCCTGCCCGAGTTCACTGGCGAACTCGACAGTTCCGTTTTGCAGCTCGACGAGCCCCTGCACCAGCGACAGCCCGATGCCGGTGCCTTCCACGCTGCGGCCGTGCGCGCCGCCCGCCCGGAAGAACCGTTCGCCCAGTCGCTTCAGGTCGGCCTCGGCGATTCCTACCCCGGTGTCGCGAATCATGATGTGGCAGAGCGCCGTATCACTGTGCGTCGTGACGGTGATCGAGCCGGACAGGGTGTACTTCACGGCATTGGACAACACGTTTAGCATGATGGTCTCCCACATGCCGTGGTCGACGTCGGCCACCGCCGGGTGACAGTCCACCACCAATTCCAGCCCGGCCCGCTGGCACAGCTCGGTGAAGGACGCCGCGATGTTCGCAGTCAGCGCGCCGACGTCGGTGCATATCAGGCTGGCGGTGGCGCGACCGGCTTCGATACGGGAGAAGTCCAGCAACGAATCCACCAGCCGCTGCAGGCGTCCCGCGTTACGCCGCGCCGTTGTCAGCTGCTTCGACAACAGGCTGTCCGGTGCACTGTCCGACAGCGCATCGTCGAGCGGACCCAGCAAAAGCGTGAGTGGCGTGCGGAACTCGTGGCTCACATTGGTCAGGAACGCCGTCTTGGCATGGTCGAGTTCGGTGAGTGCGTCCGCCCGCTGCCGCTGCTCCTCGTAGGACACCGCGGACGCCATCGCCGAGGACAACTGGTCGGCCAGCAGCTGGCAGAAGCCGACGTATTGGTCATCGATCGCACCGAGCGGACTGGTTCCGACCAGCAGAGCCCCGGCGGCCGGGCCCTCACCCAGGGGCAGCAGCAGCGCCTGTTGCGGGCAATCGTCCGCGAGCGCGTCGTGAATCCCGTCGATCATCGCCGCGACGTCGCCGACGACGTGCATCGCTGCGCGCGTCCGCGGCGCCGCCTCCGACTTGGTCAACGTCGCCAGCGTCCGCGGTAACAACGGCCGCACCGCAGACGTCGCTGCGCGCAGTGTGACGTCGCCTGTCTCGGGATCACCGACATACGCCGCGACGAACGGCACGTCGGGCTGCCCGGCGCACACTGCGACGGTCGCATTCGCCGCGTCATCGATCGTATTGGTATCCAATACGGCAGAGGCCACCGCGTTGAGCAGATGCAGCCGACGCTCGCTCAGCACGCGTTCGGTGGTTTCAAACGACGGGCAGAAGATTCCATAGGTCTTGCCGTCGTCGCCGATCAGCGGGCTGTAGGTGAAGGTGAAATACCGTTCCCGGCGCCGGCCAGCGGTCATCATCGGCAGCATCAAGTCGTACGACCACGTCGCTTCGCCGGTGGCGATGACGCTGGCAAGCATCGGACTTATCGGTTGCCAGATATCCCACCAGGCGTACTGGCCGCGCTGACCCAGCGCCTCGGGATGCCGGTCGTCGAGGATCTGCATGTAGGCGTCGTTGTAAATCAGGAATAGGTCTTCGGCGCCCAGCCACAACACGATCGGAAAGCGGGACGTCAGCACCAGTGCGACAGCCGACCGCACTTCCGTCGGCCAGGACTGCGGTGGCCCGAGCGGATGGGCGGTCCAGTCGAATTCGGCGAAACGGCGGCCCATCTCGCCGCCGAGCGCAACAGCGGCGGCCAGATCCGGCGGCAGATCCTCAGATTCGGGCGGCCAGCCGTGGCGTTGCTGACCGCTCACGACCCCTGCCCGGAATCGCGGCCTTCCAGTGCGTCCGCCAGCGTGGGGTACAGCTCGAGCAGGGCGTCGAGGTTCGTGACCTCGATCGGACGGACCACAAGATCGTTGTCGGCAACCAGCCGGACCGACGTCGCGGCTCGCAAACCCTGCTTGTGGCAATCGAGTACGGCGTTCAATCCGGCGCTGCCGAAATACGTCACGTACTGCAGATCGACGACGAGCAATCTGGACTGATGGGCTTCGGCCTGGCGCAGCGCGGCCTCCAACTCGGACCTGAGCTTGCCCGCGGTGCTGGAATCGATCTCCCCCTTGGCATGTACCAGCACAGCTTCGGGCCGAACCTCGGAGTCGACCACCAACAGTTCCATCGCGTTCACCCGCTTCGGTGCACTCAACCGTTCAGCCTGGGACCACGGGTCCAGGTCCAGACCGCTGGAAGCAATGCCGTATCGGCTTTGCCGTCCGTCATCGTGTCGAGCCTAACCGGCAGCACGCCTACGCGGTGGATTCACCCGGAATGCGCTCGTGCACCGTCAGCAGCAAGTGATCCATTGCGATCTGCACATCCGCCGATGCTGTTGGCAGAGTGGGGATTTCGCTGATGAGCTGCTTGGCCAGCGACCGCAGCTTGGTGTTGGTTTCCTGAGACCGCCACCGCAGCACGCCGAAAGCCTGCTCAGGGCTGACTCGGTAGACGGCCATCAGGATGCCTTTGGCCTGCTCGATCACCGCCCGCGCCTCGAACAGGTCTGGCAGCGCCTCGTCGAGGGCGTCCTGGCGGGTCTCGACGAACGTGGCGGTCAGGTCGACGTAGTACCCGGAGGTACCCACCACCGCGCCGGTGTCGTCATACATCCGGTCGGCCAGCACGATCGCGTCGTGCACCTTGCCCGCGGTGTCGATGAAGCGGTGACGACTGGAAAACGAGCTCTTGGACAGCAGCGCCCGGTCGAGCTCATCCTGGACATGACGGCGGTCATCGGGGTGCTTGTGGGATAGCAACAGCTCCGTCGTCGGCTCGACGGTGCCGGGCTCATAGCCGTGCATCCGGGCGATCTCGTCGGACCATTCCCAGCGTTCGCCGACAAACCAGAAACGGAAGGCACCCACGCCCTCGTCGGCTCCCATGGCCTCGGGCCAGCGGGCAGGCCAGGCGTCGGTGCCAATCCGGGTATCGGCGACCTCGCGCACGATGATCATCTTTCCACCGATGGCGCAGCTTGCCCACCGATTTGGTCAGGACCTGGCTGCTTGGGCGTACGCGGTGCGCCGGCTGCGCTAGCGTGGGAACCGCATATCAGAACGGGAGCGCACGCCCGGTGCGCTGAGAGGACGGCTCGGGGCCGTCGACCGTACGAACCTGACCGGGTAATGCCGACGTAGGGAGATGAGGAAATGACCGATCTGGCAGTCGAACCAACCGTGACCACCGGCGCGATCGCCGGGAGCAGCAAGATCTACCACAGCATCGATGCCGTTCCAGGTGCGAAGGTTCCTTTCCGACGGGTCAACCTGTCCAACGGCGAGCACCTCGACCTCTATGACACCTCCGGGCCCTACACCGACCCCGACGCGGTGATCGACGTGACGGCCGGGCTGCCGCCACGCCCGGGCGTCGTCCGCGATCGCGGCACCCAGCTGCAGCGCGCCCGCGCCGGCGAGATCACCGCCGAGATGGCCTACATCGCAGCCCGTGAACAGATGCCGGCCGAGCTGGTCCGCGACGAGGTCGCCCGCGGCCGCGCGGTGATCCCGGCCAACTACAACCACCCTGAGCTCGAGCCGATGATCATCGGCAAAGCCTTCGCCGTGAAGGTCAACGCCAACATCGGCAACTCGGCGGTGACGTCGTCGATCGCCGAAGAAGTCGACAAGATGGTGTGGGCGACCCGCTGGGGCGCGGACACCATCATGGACCTGTCCACCGGCAAGGACATCCACGCCACCCGCGAGTGGATTCTGCGCAACTCACCGGTCCCGGTGGGCACCGTGCCGATCTACCAGGCGCTGGAAAAAGTCAACGGCGACCCGACGCTGCTGACGTGGGAGATCTATCGCGACACCGTCATCGAGCAGTGCGAGCAGGGTGTCGACTACATGACGGTGCACGCCGGGGTGCTGTTGCGGTATGTGCCGTTGACCGCAAAGCGGGTCACCGGCATCGTGTCGCGCGGCGGGTCGATCATGGCCGCGTGGTGCCTGGCTCATCATCAGGAGTCGTTCCTGTACACCAACTTCGACGAATTGTGCGAGATCTTCGCCCGCTATGACGTGACCTTCTCGCTGGGCGACGGGCTACGCCCGGGATCGATCGCCGATGCCAACGACGCCGCACAGTTCGCCGAGTTACGCACCCTGGGTGAGCTCACGAAGATCGCGAAATCCCATGGCGCACAGGTGATGATCGAAGGCCCCGGGCACGTCCCAATGCACAAGATCGTCGAGAACGTCCGTCTGGAAGAAGAGCTGTGCGAGGAGGCTCCGTTCTACACACTCGGGCCGCTGACCACCGACATCGCACCGGCCTACGACCACATCACCTCGGCTATCGGCGCCGCGATCATCGCCCAGGCCGGCACCGCGATGCTGTGTTACGTGACACCGAAGGAGCACCTGGGCCTGCCCGACCGCAAGGACGTGAAGGACGGCGTGATCGCCTACAAGATCGCCGCGCACGCCGGCGATCTGGCCAAGGGACATCCGCACGCCCAGGAACGCGACAATGCGTTGTCGACGGCGCGGTTCGAGTTCCGCTGGAACGACCAGTTCGCGTTGTCGCTCGACCCGGACACCGCAAAGGAATTCCACGACGAGACCCTGCCGGCCGAGCCCGCCAAGACCGCCCACTTCTGCTCGATGTGCGGCCCGAAGTTCTGCTCGATGCGCATCACCCAGGATGTCCGGGAGTACGCCGCCAAGCATGGTCTTGACAGTGAGGAAGCCATCGAGGCGGCCATGGCGGAGAAGTCGGTCGAATTCGCCGAGCACGGCAACCGGGTGTATCTGCCGCTCGCCCAGCAGTGATGCCGCGGATGCGGCAGAGATGTCCGAGCCGGGCGAAGCGGGTCGCCGCTCATCCAGCCCAGTGAATTTCCTGCCGCTGGCGCCGCTCGGTCGCACGCCACTGCGAGTGCTGACGATCGCCGGATCGGACTCCGGGGGTGGCGCAGGCATGCAGGCCGACCTGCGCACCTGCACTCTCCTGGGCGTGCACGCCCTGTGCGCCGTGACCGCGGTGACGGTGCAGAACTCGTTGGGCGTCAAGGATTTTCACAAAGTTCCGGGCGATGTCGTCGCCGCGCAGATCGAGGTGGTGTGCGACGACATCGGGCTGCAGGCCGCCAAGACCGGCATGCTTGCATCGAGCGACATCATCGCGGCGGTCGCGCAGAGTTGGCGGGAGCACGGTGCCGGCATTCCACTCGTGGTCGACCCGGTCTGCGCCTCTATGCACGGTGACCCATTGCTCGACCACGTCGCCCTGGAGTCCCTTCGGGCCGAGCTGTTTCCGCTGGCGACACTGGTGACGCCCAACCTGCACGAGGTGCGGTTGCTGGTCGGCATCGACGTCGTCGACGCCAAGACTCAGGCCGACGCCGCCCGGGCCCTACACGCACTCGGGCCGCAGTGGGCATTGGTCAAGGGAGGACACCTGCAAGGCTCAGCGCGCAGCACCGATCTGTTGTTCGACGGCAACGACTTTCGCGAGTTCGACGCACCACGAGTGGACACCGGCCACGATCACGGCGCCGGCGACACGCTGGCCGCGGCGACAGCATGTGCGCTGGCCCACGGCTACGCCGTGCCCGACGCCGTCGCATTCGGCAAGGCCTGGGTGACCGAATGCCTACGCGCCGCTTACCCGCTCGGACACGGTCACGGCCCGGTGTCCGCGATGTTCAGGTTGGCGCCGTGACTCTAGACGACATCGCGGGCATCGCGCACGAACCCGACGGCACACCGGCCGGTGTCGTCGTGCTGACGCACGGCGCCGGCGGCAACCGCGACGCTGCACTGCTGCAAAGGCTGTGCGACGAGTGGGCCCGACACGGCTGGCTTGCCGTCCGTTACAACTTGCCGTATCGCCGGCGACGGCCCAAGGGCCCGCCGTCCGGGTCAGCCGCCACGGACCGAGTCGGCATCGTCGAAGCCATCGCCGTGTGCCAGGGGTTGGCCGACGGTCCGCTGATTGCCGGTGGCCACTCCTACGGCGGCCGGCAGACGTCGATGGTGGTGGCCGCGAAGGAGGCACACGTGGACGTGCTGACGCTGTTCTCCTACCCCGTGCATCCGCCGGGCAAGCCCGAACCCGCCCGCACTGAGCACCTGCCGGACATCTCGGTGCCGACGGTGTTCACCCACGGCACATCCGATCCGTTCGGCACTCTCGACGAGGTCGGCGACGCCGCCGCGTTGATCCCCGCGCCGACCCAGATCGTCGAGATCGCCGGTGC
>JBAWAV010000688.1:0-2423 GCA_049589475.1 Mycobacterium sp. | reverse complement strand
GCCGGCGAGCTTCACATTGATCGCCGCCGCGTCGGCGACGATGGCGACGATCTTGCCGATGCCGTAGCTGCGCTCGTCGTCCCATTTGATCGTCGCGCTGCGCCCGAGGTGATGCACGGACAGATCTCCGGGCGCGACCTCCGTCGATTCCGGGGGTGCGGCTCCGTCGAGCTCTTCGTCGGCCGGCGCCGGCCCGGCGTCCTCGGCCCAGGCCATTTCGTCGCCGAAATACTCGCCGTCGTCGCCGGCCTGTTTGAGGCGGCCCAACGCCGATTTTTCCGGCTGTTCGTCCTGGGTGTCTTCGTCGATCCACAACCTCCAACCCGGCGGTGGCGGCGGCCAGGACGGATCCGGCGACCAGTCCGGGTGCGGCACCCAACCTTTCGGCGGCTTCGGCCAATTCGGAGGTGGGTTGTAGCGCATCAGACCACCATACGGAATGTGGCGATCAGCGCAGTTCCGCGATCACTTTGGCGATCGTGTCGACGTGGTTCTCCTGGAAGGTGAACGACGTCAGCCCGTAGGTGTCGCGGTATTCGCCCAGTGTGTCGGCGATGTCGCGCGGCGATCCGCTGAGCACGGCGGGCAGCGCCAGCAACTCGTCGTCGGACAGCTTCACGAATCTGCGGGTCAGGGCCAGATCGGGCTTGCCGGAGTTGTCCGACGGCACCGCGGTGATCGCGAGATTCAACTCCAGATCGTCGAACCGGTCACCGGCGGCAGCGCGGACGAAATCGATGCGTTCGGCTAGCGGGTCGGCCACCTCCGAGTTGCTGGCGCCCGTCAACCCGATGATGTCGGCGTGTTGCGCGGCGATCGTCAGCAATCGATTCCCGTTGCCGGCGATCAGAATCGGCACGCTGGGTAGGTGCTTTTTGAGGTAGGTGGTGACGTGCTCGAGGTAGTCGACGCGCTGCCGGGCACTCGGGTACGGCAGCTCGGCGGCCTCGAACTCCTCGCGCACGTAACCCGCGCCGAGGCCGAGGTCGAGACGGCCGTCGCTGAGCTTGTCGAGTTCGCCGGCATCGCGCGCCAGCAGAGCGGGCTTGTAGAAGCCGGCGTTGAGGACATAGGTCCCCAGCCGCACCGTGGACGTCGCCGCCGCGATCGCCGTCAGAACCGGAAACGGTGCCGGCGCCCCGATATGGTCTGGCAGATGCAGCACATCGAACCCGATGTCCTCCAGCCGTTTTGCCTTGTCCCGCAGTTGAGCACCTGACTCGGCGGAGTGGATACCTACCGCAAAGCGAAAACCTCCTGTGGCCACTGGCCGCCTCCGATCGAGTCGTTATGGGGACTGCAATTTCCAGGTGTGAGCAGCAGCTGCCAGGCCCCGCACCAGAGCCGAGGTGACCGGCGATAACCCGTCCGCACCCGGGAGGGGACTACGTGGGCTGATGCCCCGCACGCGGGTCGGCAACTCCAATTGTGTTCCGCCGCTGCGGGTCTGGTTGACCGGATTCTGCGGATGCAACCCGCGCAGCTCGACGGGAATCTCGTCGAGGTCGGTGATGACGTGGTAGCCCGGCAGGTCGAGGTGACCGGCCAGGTGGGCGGCCAGCGCGCGGTTGCCGCCGCCGGCCAACAGCTGGGTGGCACGCCCGATCCGCCCATAGCCGTGCAGCGAGACCGCGATGTCGACGTGGTCGAGGAATTCTGCGAGCCGTGCCGACTCGTCGCGCTGGAATCGCGCCGACGACAGGTGGTGCGGATAGCGGTCGGGGTGCCGGATCAGATACACCGACGCGTCGGCCGCGCAGGCCGCCCGTTCGGCGATCACGTCGGTCATTTCTTCCAGACCGCCGCCGTGGATCGCCAGAAAGCCGAAGCGGGATCGGAGCTCGCTGCTCTCGACCACCCCGGTGTCGGACAGCAACTCGGAAAGTGATTGAGGCGCGGGCGTTGTGGGCCGCGGTCGTGGCCGAGGCCAACGGGCCGGATCCCATCGGCGCAGGAAGTCGATCCAGCGTTGCGGCAAGCCGTGATGCTCGGCGCCGTCGATGATGCGTTCCAGGTAGCCGGGCCGCGGCGGGCCGGGATTCACCCGGTGGTCGATGTAGACCCACGCGTCTGACGGCCCGTCTTCGGTCTGCACGGTGAGCTGATTGCGTCGGTAACGCTCCGGCACGCCCTCGGCGCTGTCCAGGGCGGCCAGATCGTGGTCCGACAGCTGCCAGACGATTCCGTGCACCTGCGTGCCGTCGAACGGCTCGACAGTGGCCACGCCGCGCTGGTTGATCAGCCAATCGTGGTCGGCGAGCACCGCCCGCCGGGGATCGGACGCATCGGGGCAACGCGCCGCCATCTGCCGCACGCACAGGTTCGACCCGTACGCGAAATAGGAATGACGGCGGCCCGGCGTCACGGGTCGATGTTAGCCGAGCGAAATATCTGCGCCGCGATGCGCCGACGGTGTTCTGAGC
>JBAWAV010000687.1:0-3355 GCA_049589475.1 Mycobacterium sp. | reverse complement strand
ATTCGCCGCAGAGCTTCTACGACCGGCTGGTCGCCACGGCCGTGGTCCCGGCCACCGGCAAGCCGGATCCGGCGGCGATGACGCGGTTCTACGCCAGTCACCCGCCAGCGGCGCGCGCTATGACGATCCTCAAACAACACCCGCCGACACCCGGTTTCGCCGACAGCATCTTCAGTGGGTTGAACGCCTTCTACTTCGTTAGCCAATCCGGTATGCGAACGCCGGTGCGGTGGAAGCTGACTCCGCTTCAGCAGGCCCTCCCGCCGACGTCGGGACCCGACGCACTGTTCGATCCGCTCGTCCGGCAACTGCGGGCCGGCCCACTGCGCTGGCGTCTGGTGCTGACCGTCGGTACACGAGACGATCCGACGAACGACGCGACCCTGCCCTGGCCGGCCGATCGCCGCACCGTCGACGCGGGACAGCTCACGCTCAACTCGATCGACACCGAGGCCAAGGGCAGTGCCCGTGACATCAACTTCGACCCGCTGGTGCTGCCGCCCGGCATCGAACCGTCCGACGATCCTTTGCTGAGCGCACGGTCGGCCGTCTACGCCGCGTCCTACCGGCGCCGCACAGGGGAGAACACGCTGTGACCGACGTGACCGAGGTCAACAAGTTCACCGGGTTGAGCAGAATCCTGCACTGGCTGACGGCTGCTTTGGTGTTCGGTGCTTTGTTCATCGGCTTCGTCATGGTCAACACGATCAGCGGCCACGGCGCGCTGGTCATGGTGCACAAGTCGCTGGGCTCGCTCGTCTTGCTGGTGATAGTGGTCCGGGTGGTCAACCGCCTGACCCATCACCCGCCCGCATGGCCCCCGACAATCGGCGCGCTGGAAGGCAGAGCCGTCGTGCTGTCCGAAAAGTTGATGTATGCGCTGCTGCTTGTCCAACCGCTGGTCGGTTGGGCGATGATCTCGGCAGCCGGGGGACCGGTGGTCGTGTTCGGCGCGCTTCGGCTGGCACGGATCGCGCCGTTCGACGCGCAGGTGTTTTGGATTCTGCGCCAAACGCATTCGGTGATCGCGTACACGTTGATGGTGGTGATCGCGGCCCACATCTCCGCAGTGCTGTGGCACACCTTCGCGTTGCACGACCGACTGATCGAGCGGATGACCTTCACCGTGGGTCGCAAGCGCTGATTTCTCCCGATCGCCGGTCCGGCGCGCCTAGGGTGAACCGGGGATCGTCGATCAGAAGGTGGCGCATGGCTAAACGGGTTGTCATTTGGGGTACCGGCTTCGTCGGCAAGATGGTGATCGCCGAGATCGTCAAGCACCCCGAGTTCGAATTGGTCGGCGTCGGCGTCAGCAACCCGGAGAAGGTGGGCCGCGATGTCGGGGACATCTGCGGCTTGTCCGAGCCGGTCGGCGTGGCCGCCACCGACGATGTCGACGCGCTGATCGCGCTGAAGCCCGATGCTCTGGTGCACTACGGCCCGACCGCCGCACACGCCGACGCCAACATCGCTTTGATGACGCGGTTCCTGCGGGCGGGCATCGACGTGTGTTCGACGGCGATGACGCCGTGGGTCTGGCCGACCATGCACCTCAACCCGCCGCAGTGGATTGCGCCGATAACCGACGCCTGCGAACTTGGTGAATCGTCCTGCTTCACCACCGGCATCGACCCCGGCTTCGCTAACGACCTGTTCCCGATGACCCTGATGGGCCTGTGTTCCGAGGTGCGCACGGTCCGGGCATCGGAGTTGCTGGACTACACCAACTACGAGGGCGATTACGAAATCGAGATGGGCATCGGCCGCGAGCCGGAGTTCCGTCCAATGCTGGAAAACCGCGACGTGCTGATCTTCGCGTGGGGCGGCACGGTCCCGATGATCGCCCACGCGGCCGGCATCATGCTCGACGAGATCACCACCACCTGGGACAAATGGATTACCCCCAACGAGCGCAAAACGGCCAAGGGCGTCATCCCGCCAGGACACGTCGCGGCCGTCCGGTTCACCATCAACGGCGTCTACCAAGGCCAGACCCGTATCCAGCTCGAGCACGTCAACCGCATCGGCCTGGACGCGGCGCCGGACTGGCCGGCCGGCACCAAAGACGACGTCTACCGCGTCGATATCGAAGGCACGCCGAGCATTTCGCAGGAGACTGAGTTCCGGTTCACCGACGGATCCGGGCGGGACGCGGCCGCAGCCGGCTGCCTGGCCACCGGGATGCGGGCGCTGAACGCGGTACCGGCTGTCAACGAGCTGCCCCCGGGCTGGGTCACTCCGCTCGATCTGCCGCTGATCCCGGGCGCCGGCACGATTCGTTGAAGCCCGGCCGGTGACGATAAATTGGTGGCCGATGCGCAAGACGAGACGACATGGCTGACGGAGAACGGTCGGCGTTAGGCCTCTCGATCGGGGCCACCAACCTGGCCGCGGTGACGGCCGACCGCGCGGTGACTCGCAAGCCGGTGCTGACGCTGTATCGGCAGCGTCCACCCGAGGTGGGTGTGCCGTCGGAGAACCCGAAGCTGAACGAGCCCGGCCTGGTCATCAGCGACTTCGTGGATCGGGTCGGGGATCCGGCCGGCATCACGGCCGCCGACGGCACGACGCACCGCAGCGAGATGCTGGTCGCCGACGCGCTGCGTGCACTGGCGTACACCGCCACCGACGGGGGGCCGCTGCCGGACGCGGTCGCGGTGACCCACCCCGCGCACTGGGACCCGGCGGCGGTGGACACCGTGCGGGCCGCTGTGAACCAGGCTTCCGAATGGTCGCTCGGACAGTTGGCGCTGCTGCCAGACTCCGCCGCGGCGGTGTTCGCCCTGCAGGCGAATCCCGGCCTCCCGAAACGCGGAACCGTCGCTGTGTGCGACTTCGGCGGCTCGGGAACGACGCTGACCCTGGTCGACGCCGCAAACGGCTACGCGGCCATCGCGCCCGCGGCGCGGCATCGTGAGTTTTCCGGCGACCGGATCGACCAGGCGCTGCTGACCCACGTTGTCGCCGACCTCTCGTCGGCGGGGTCGTTCGACACCGCGGCGACGTCGGCCATCGGCTCCCTGACGCGGCTGCGCGCCGCCTGCCGGTACGCCAAGGAGCGCCTCTCGTCGACCGTCGCGACCGAACTGACCGTCGACGTGCCAGGCTATCGCGGTGAAATCCGGCTCACCCGAGACGAACTCGACGACAGCATCCGCCAGTCCCTGGAAGGCTTCACGGACGTTTTCCACGACACGTTGCAGCGCAACGGGATTCGTGCGGCAGATCTGGTGGCGATCGCGTCGGTGGGCGGCGGTGCGAGCATCCCGCTGATCACCACGACACTGTCGGAACGGTTCGGCTCACTCGTCATCACCGCGCCGCGGCCGCACCTGACCGCCGCGCTCGGCGCGGC
>JBAWAV010000686.1:0-1709 GCA_049589475.1 Mycobacterium sp. | reverse complement strand
CGGTGGCCTCGTTACTCAGGTCGCGGGTCTTCGCGTCGACGAGCGCGAACTCCCACTCGACTCCAAGTGTCGGGTTGGGTGATGACGCGAAGTTCACCCTGATAGCGGTACCCCTGTCCGACGCTGGCCTAACCGGCGCCGATCACGCCGCACGCCACGCGCTTGCCCGCGTCACCGGTGGACATCGTCGTCTCGTCGGGACCGGGTGCGCCGTTGACCTGGTTGTAGCGGTCGGACGGGATGTTGGCGAAGTTGTCCGAGCCGGCGTGGATGACGATCGACGTCCCGGTGCCTGCCAGCAGGTCGGCCTTGGTGAAGCCGTCGGTCGTGGTCACCAGCAGTGCCGAACCGTCGTGGCGGACCTGCAGCGAGGTCAGGTCGCCGCTTGCCGGGCCGCCCATGTGGCCCTGCGCGTGGAAATGGCCGCCCGCGGACAGGAAGTCGCCCGGCGCGCCGCCGTTCGGGGCGACCGAGTTGGCCTCGCACTTGCCCACCGAGTGGATGTGCACGCCGTGGAAGCCGGGGGCCAGGTGGCCGCCGCCCGTCGTCTCGATGGTCACGGTGACATAGCCCTGGTCGAACTCGAACTTGGCTGACGCAACCTTGGTGCCGTCCGGTGCGCTCAAGTAGGTGGTGATGCTCTCCGGTGCTGCCGCCTCACCGGTTCTGGGCACCGCGGCCGACGGCGACGGCGATCCGGTCCAGATCGCCGGCGTGGGTCCAGGTGTGGTCGCCGGCGGTTGGTTCGGCTTGCCCGCGCTGGACAGCGCGACGGCGGCGGCGAGTGGAATCAGCGTGGCGGCGGCGGCACATTTGCGGCGGCTGGCGGGCTTAACCATGGGGAGAGCCTAGCTTGAGGACCTCGCAAGATCAGCGTGCGGTCGAGGTTGTCGGACCCGCAAGACATAATCGAATACATGTTCGATACGACGCCTCGCCGTCTGCCATCACCGGAGGTGATCGCCCGGTTTGATGAGCTGTTCGAGCGGCGTCATCCCACCCGCACGGCGGAGTCGGCGGCGTTACTGGATCAGATCGGCGCGTCGTGGCGCGCGCAAAATCGTGCCGCGGCCGCCGGCTTGGCGGCAGTCGGCGAGTTGTTCGCATACCGGTTGTCGCGCTGCTCCGACACCGAGGACTGGGCCGTCGATACCGAGTCCGCGGTCAGCGCCGAGGTCGGCGCCGCCCTGCGGATGAGCCAGGGACTGGCTGCGAGCCAACTGCGCTATGCCCGCGCGATGCGCGAGCGGCTGCCGAAGCTCGCCGAGGTCTTCAAGACCGGTGACATCGACCAGCGGACGTTCGCCATGATCGTCTATCGCACCGATCTGATCACCGACCCCGATGTGCTCGCGGCCGTCGACGGGCAATTGGCTCTCGCGGTGGTGCGCTGGCCGTCGATTACGCAAGGCCGGCTGGTCGGACACATCGACAAGATAGTCGCGAAGGCCGACGCCGATGCGGTGCGCCGTCGCGCGGAGCGACGTACCGAGCGCGAGGTCTGGTTCGCAGATCTCCAGGGCGGTCTGTCCGAAATTCACGGCAGCCTGCTCAGTCCCGACGCACATGCCTTGGACAAGCGGCTCACCGCGTTGGCCGGAACTGTGTGCGAGCATGATCCGCGCGGTCGCGAACAGCGTCGCGCCGATGCCCTGGGTGCGCTGGCTTCGGGGGCCGATCGGCTGAGCTGCCGCTGCGGGCGCCTTGAC
>JBAWAV010000685.1:0-4646 GCA_049589475.1 Mycobacterium sp. | reverse complement strand
ACTCGGTGCCATCATGGCCACCGACGTGTTCGGCACCCGGAACACCGGCCTGCGGCTCGGAGGATGACCACCAGGGTGGAAGTCGAACGGGAATTTCGACGGTACTTCATGACCGGCCCGGTGCTCGAAGACTGGCAGGCCTGGGCCGGCCTCTTCACCGACGACGCGACCTACTTCGACCACTTCTACGGAACGTTCACCGGCCCGGCGGAAATCACCAAGTTCCTCGAAGGGACGATGGGTGCCGCACCGCAGGTCTACAGCCCGCTCGTCTGGTATGTCGTCGACGGCACGCGGGTGGCCTACAAGGTGCTCAATCGCGCCGACAATCCGCAACCGGGCGGTCTGCCGATCGACTTCCCCTCGTACCAATTCATCGAGTACGCCGGCGATGGCAAGTGGCGTTCCGAGGAGGACGTTTGGATTCCGGCCGAGATGAAGCAATTCGCGAAGCGCTATGCCACGGCCGCCGACGCGCATCCGCAAACGCTGCAACAGAAGTTGCGCCGCGAGGACTGGGGCTCCTGGGTGGACTGGGCACGCCCCGAACCGGGACATAAGGCAGCGCCGTCATGGCTGGACAAGGCCGGCTTCACGCCGTTCTCCGGCATTGCGGACATCGACTTCGGGGTCCGGTCACACTAACGCCTAGCAGCGCCGAAGTGGTCAGTGCGCAATTGCGCCTTGCGCACCTTGCCCAACGACGTACGCGGTAACTCCTCGACGATGGCGAGACGCTCCGGGGTCTTCTGCCGGGCCAACCCCGATGCGAGGAAATAGGCCCGCAGATCGTCGAGTTCGAGCTCGTGGCCGGGTTTGAGCACCACGACCGCAGCGACCACGTCACCATAGCGCGGATGCGGGGCCGCGACGGCAACGCCGTCGGCGATTGCGGGGTGTGCATTGAGGACCTCTTCGACCTGACCCGAGGAGATTGTCTCGCCACCGCGGATGATGACGTCCTTGATCCGGTCGGTGATGGTCAATCTGCCTTGGTCGTCGACGTGGCCGAGATCGCCGGTGCGGAACCAGCCGTCGGCGGTGAACGCCTCGTCATTCAAGGCGGGGTCCTGGTATCCGATGAACTGGTCGGGACCGCGCACGATGACCTCGCCGTCCATGCCCGTCGCGCAGTCGGCGCCGTCGGTTCCGACAATGCGAACCTCAGAGCCCGGCAACGGCTTTCCGTCGGTGTTCAGCCGGGCCCACTGCGACTCGCCTTCGTGTTCGCCTGTGACAGTGGGGTGTTCGGTCGCGCCGTAACTGCGGAAGGTGCTGATGCCGGCTTGCGCAGCCCGCCGGCCGATCTCCTCGCTCACCGGGGCGGCGCCCACCAGAAACTCCCGCAGGCTGACCAGCTGCTCGTTGGTGTCACCCAGATCCAGGATGCCCGAGAGGTGAAACGGTGTGCCCGCGGTACAGGTCACGCCGAAGCGGCCAATCACCTCAACCGCCACCGCCGGGTCCCAGCCATCGATGAAGACGGTCCGGACACCGTTGAACAGCGGCCGGAGCAGCGACCCGACGCCTGCGATGTGGCCGGGCGGAAATGTCACCAGCGACACATCGTCGGGCTTCCCGGCCAGCAGCGCCGGGATGCTCTTCTGCTCGGCGAGAACAGTGTTGTGGCTATGCTGCACGCCTTTAGGCGCCGATGTGGTGCCCGAGGTGTAGAGCAGCAGGCACACGTCGTCGGCTTTAACGGCGGGACGCCGGTAATGCGCGGCAGGCGCGTCAAGTTGCGACCACGCGAGATAGCCCTCGCCCGGCTCGGCATCCAGCATGACGACATGCTGTAAGGAGTTGATCCTCGAAAGGTCCTGCAGCCGTTCGCTATACACGATCGAGCCATGCCGCTCGGGCATGATGAGGACCTTCGTGCGCGACTGGCGAAGAATAAAGGCCACCTCGGTCACGCCATAGATGTGCACGATCGGTACCAGCACCGCGCCGCATAGCAACACCGCCTGGTACGCAATCGCACACTCGACCCGATTGGTCAGCTGTACCGCGACGGCGTCGCCGCCGCGCACCCCAAGCCGCTGCAGCGACGCGGCCAACGCCAGAGCTCGGTCGTGTATTTCGCCCACCGTCGCACTGCACGCCGAATCACCGGCGACGAAAGTCAACGGCACGTCCCCGTGCTCGGCCGCCCCGGCTTCGAAGGCATCCAGGCAGGTGCGGTCGGAGTACCAACCCTCGCGATACCACTTATCGCGTAGGTGATTGTGGGTTGAAGACATCACAGGAACAGATACAGCCCGGACAGCACGCCCCATAGCACCAGGCAATAACTTTCGAACGCGACGCGCAATGGTATTGGCGCGCTGCGGAGTTCCATGAAGTCCAACCCGATCAGCCTCACTTTGATCGCGGCGATGCCGAACACCGCCACGACGACCGTCGACCCGACTCCGTGCTCGGCGCCCAGTGCGAAAGACAGCAGGGTCGCCGCGATCAGCAGCAGCCAGGAAACACCGGCGCGGCTACGCGCGAAGCCGAGGGCTGAGGGACCGGTCATCAGGCCACCAGGTACAGCAACGGGAACAGCACGACCCACAACAGGTCGACGAGATGCCAGAAGCAGGCCCCGCCCTCCACCACCGCCATCCGCGTTTCACTGAGTTCGTGACGTCGGGTTTGGGCGAGCAGAAACGTCAGTACCGCCATGCCGACGCAGACGTGGAACAGGTGCACACCGGTGAGGATGAAGTAGTACAGGTAGAAGTGATTAGCTCCGACGCCATGCCCGTGCGTCACCAGCGAGTGATACTCGAATACCTTGAGCGCGATGAAGATTCCGCCACACGACATCGCGGCGATGACGGCCGATCGCGCGATGTGGCGCGCTCCCGACCGCAGCGCGCCCAGAACGACGACCACACACAGCGAACTCGTCAGCAAGACAAGGGTGTTCGTCAGTCCGACACCGACGTGCAATGTCTTTCGCGCGACGTCGAAGATCTCGGGTGCCTTCGCCCGCTCGACCATGAAGGTGGCGAAAAACGTGCCGAAGACCAGCATGTCGCCGAACAGGAAGACCCAGGTGCCGTGCTCGCCGGGAACCCGCCGGGTCGCTGCCTGCGCGGTCGGTGTGCTGACCGTCACGAGGCCGTGGTCGCCAACGGTCGATGATCGACCGCCTGCTCCGCGCTGATCGAGCGCAGCATCACCACCGTCACCGCGATCATCCAGACGCTGAACGCCACCAGCGGAATCCAGAACGCGAAGACGCCGTTCCACGCGAGCGGGCCGTCGTTGAAGATCATCACCGCACCGCCGGGTAGCGCAAGCAACGCGTACCAGGCGTTGAGATAGCCGAACCACCGTGGGAATGTCGGCGGATCCGTTTGGTCGATGAACGACGCTGTCGTGAGCACCAGGGCCTGTACGACTAACGTTCCGACGATCCCGACGAACATCAACCAGAAGACGTCGTTCAGCGCCTGGGTGATCCCGGGATCGCGGTGTTCGGGACGGAACGCAGCGGCAGCCAACACCATCATCGGGAAGAGGAAGCCCGGCACGAAGATGACACCGGCGAAGATCTGGGTCACCGACAGCACGCCCCACTTGCCCTCGACCCGACGCACCCGCAGGCAGATCGTGGCCAGAAACGGCAACGCGACACACGCGGCCAGGAGGCTGAACGCGAGGCCGATCCGTACCCGCAGCTTGTTCGCGATGAGGAAGTCGGTCACCTGCTGCGCGCTCAGGGTCGGTGACAGCGGCGGAATGAGCTTGCCGATCAGCATGAAGAAGACGAAGAACAGCGCAAGCATGACGATTCCGCCCCACGCGGCGATGCGTTGGAGTTTCAGATCCATGCCCGAATCCTAGGACCAATCCGCTCAATATTTAACTGTTTGGGGAAGCGCTGTCAGCTCGGCGCCCAGCTAGAACTGAGCCATACCCTGGTCGACCGACAACCGGGTAGCGGTCACATAGCGCGACTCGTCGGAGGCCAGCCAGCACACCGCGGCTGCGACGTCTTCCGGCTCGCAGGCCCACTGCGGCAGGAATGGCGTGCCCATGTTGTTCAGCGTCGGGTTGGTCTCAATCGCCGCGAACAGCGCGGCGATCATGTCGCCGCCGCCCATCGGGGTGTTGACCGGTCCGGGATGCACGCTGTTGACCCTGATGTCGTGCTTGCCCAGTTCGGCGGCGAATGCCCGCGCCATCCCTGTCACGGCATGCTTGCTGGCGGTGTAGTGCACCATGTACGGCTGCACTTTCACCCCGGCGTAGGAGCTGGTCAGGATGATCGATCCGCCACGGCCTCCGTCGATGATCCGTTGCGCGCCGGCCATCACCGTGTTCCATGTGCCCGTCACGTTGACGTCGATGATGTCGCGGAACGACTCCGGGGTGATCTCGTTCCACGGCGACGGGATGCAGATTCCCGCGTTGGCCACGATGATGTCCAGTCGCCCGTAGGCCTCGACGCCCTCGTCCACGGCAGCGCGCAACGCATCCAGGTCACGAATGTCCGCGGCGGTCGCCATGATTCGGCCGCCGTTGGCCTTCACCAGCTCCACGGTCTCGGCGAGGTCGTCGGCGGTGGCCGATGGGTAGCGCACCGACTCGGGCAGCGGACCGGCCAGGTCGACGGCGATGATGTCGGCACCTTCTTCGGCCATCCGCAC
>JBAWAV010000684.1:0-2951 GCA_049589475.1 Mycobacterium sp. | reverse complement strand
TCGCTGGTGTCGGCACTGAGTAGTGCGGCCGAAAAACTCTCGCCCGGCGCCCGCATTCTGCTCGTTGCCGCGGGCGCGGGAGTCACCGCGGGTGCCGCTCTCTACCGCCAAGCGCTGAATTCGGTGTAGCAGAGATGAAAACACCGACGGGATCCACAATCGTGACCCTGACGATGAATCCGGCCCTCGACATCACCACGGAGACCGATCGGGTCATCCCCACCGACAAAATGCGATGCGGGCTGCCCCGCTACGATCCCGGCGGCGGCGGTATCAACGTCGCGCGAATCGTCCATGTGCTCGGCGAGTCGGTATCGGCGCTTTTTCCCGCGGGTGGTCACGCGGGCGACAAGGTGACGGATCTTGTTGCTGATTCAGGGGTTCCGGTGCAGCGGATACCAGTGGCCAACTCCACCAGGGAGAGCTTCACCGTGGACGAGTGCTGTACTGGCAGGCAATACCGGTTCGTGCTGCCAGGCCCGCGGCTCACCGATGCCGAGCAGCTTGAGTGCCTTGACACGCTCAGCGCCGCAGCAGCATGCGCGGACTTCGTCGTAGCGAGCGGCAGCCTGCCGCCCGGCGTGCCCACCGACTTCTATCAGCGGGTGGCCGACATCTGTCGCGAGCGCGGTGCGCCGCTGATTCTCGACACGTCCGGGGGCGGATTGCGACATATCTCTTCCGGCGTCTTTCTGCTCAAGCCGAGCGTGCGAGAACTGCGCGAATGCGTCGGACGGGAGCTCATCAGTGAGTCAGAACAGCTGGCCGCGGCACACGAACTCATCGACCGCGGCTGCGCTCAATTCGTTGTCGTGTCACTTGGCGCCGAGGGTGCTCTGCTTGCTACACCGCATGGAAGCCAACGCTATTCGGCAGTAGAGGTACCTTGTGCGAGCGGTGTGGGAGCCGGGGACGCCATGACCGCCGGCATCACCGTCGGCCTCAAGCGCGGCTGGCAACTCGACAAGGCGGTGCGACTGGGGATCGCTGCCGGTTCGGCCATGTTGTTGACTCCCGGCACCGCGCCCTGCACCCGGGAAGATGTCGAGCGGTTGTTCGAGATCGTCGCCGACCCCATGGATCTCGACCGCGACCAGTGGTTGTCCGCTCAAGGAAAGACATCGCCATGACGCTGCCGGTCACCGTGGACCCGCGCTACCACGACGCCGTGATCTTCAACATCGACGCTGTCTTGACCGAGGCCAATGATGTTCCGGCGTCCGAGTCGACGATCAACCTGGTCCGAAGATCGCGCAACGCCGGGCTGGCCACCGCGGTCTACTCGGTGCGCCCGGGCGGTCAACAGCTTTTGAAATCTGCAGGAATTGACGACCTTTTCGGCGTCTGTGTCGAGGGCGTCCAAGCCGCGGTCCTCGTCGAGGCTACCCGCCAACTCGGTGTGCGTCCGCAACGGTCTGTCCTCGTCGACGACGCCGGTGCCGGGACAGCGGCAGCCCGTGCCGGCGGTTTCGCCTTCGTCATCGGTGTCGACGCCGTGAATGCCGATCGACTACTGGGGTGTGGCGCCGATGTGGTGGTTGCGTACCCGGATGAAGTCGCAGTTCGCGCCGGCGACAGGCGAATCTCACAGCTCCCCGACGCGGTGGAGTCATATGGTCAGATCGTCGGTGTCCTGGGCGCGCGAGAGCCGATGTTGTTCCTCGACTACGACGGAACGCTGTCCCCCATCGTTGCTGATCCAAGCGCCGCCGCCCTCGTCGACGGAGCCCGCCAGGCGCTGGAAAGCCTTGCATCGCAATGTCCCGTCGCCATACTGAGCGGTCGTGACCTGGCCGACATCCGCGCCCGGGTGCCGATACCGGGCATCTGGTACGCGGGCAGCCACGGCTTTGAGCTGACCGGACCGGACGGCACGTACCACCGAAACGAAGCGGCCGCCGCCGCCATCGGTGTCCTCGAAGGTGCGGCAGCCGAATTGAGCCAGATCCTGGCGGATATTCCGGGAGTGCGGGTGGAACACAAGCGCTTCGCCGTCGCGGTTCACTACCGCCAGGTTGCACCGGAGCATATCGGCGAGATCGTCTCTGCCACTCATAAACTCGGACAGCGAGATGGCCTGCGCGTGACGAACGGGCGCATGCTCGTCGAGTTGCGGCCCGACATCGACTGGGACAAAGGGACCACGCTGGCCTGGATTCGCGATCGCATCGACGCCAAGGGTCGCCTGCTGCCGATCTACATCGGCGACGATCTCACCGACGAAGACGCTTTCGACGCAGTTCAATTCGACGGCATGGGGATTGTCGTACGCCACGACGAAGACAGTGACCGCAAGACCGCCGCCCGTTTCGCACTGCAGAGTCCCGACCAGGTGCGCGAGTTCGTGCAGCGCGGGTCGAAATGGCTGGCGAACAAACACCAGACATCGGCCAAGGCTTGGGATTTTATCTATGAGGGGTACGACCCGCAGAACGAGAAGCTTCGCGAGTCGTTGTGCACGGTAGGAAATGGCTACTTCGCTACGCGGGGCGCGGCGCCCGAATCGAAGGCCGACCAGGTGCACTATCCGGGCACTTACGCTGCGGGGGTCTACAACCGCCTCGTCGACGACGTATCGGGCACCGCAATCGACAACGAGAGTCTGGTCAACCTGCCCAACTGGCTTGCCCTGACCTTCCGTGTCGACGGCGGCAGCTGGTTCGACATCGACGCGGTCAGCGTGCTGTCCTACCGGCAGACCCTCGACCTGCGCGGCGCGGTCTTGACAAGGGAGGTGCGCTTCTGTGATGACGCCGGGCGCACCAGTTCGCTTACCCAGCAACGATTCGCCGCGATGCACATGCCCCACGTCGGTGCACTGCAGACGACGATCGTCGCCGAGGACTGGTCGGGGACAATCGAGATTCGATCGACGCTGGACGGCAACGTCACGAACTCGCTCGTCGAGCGGTATCGGGATTTGGCCAACGATCATCTTGGGGCGGTGGACA
>JBAWAV010000683.1:0-1890 GCA_049589475.1 Mycobacterium sp. | reverse complement strand
GCGACCGTCGCCGAAAAGTACTTGGGCGAAGACGTCCGCAACTTCCTCGCCGACCACGGCCTGACTACCGCCGACATCTCGACGTGGATCTGCCACCCTGGTGGGCCGAAGGTGATCGAGGCCGTCGAGCATACGTTGGACCTACCGGTCGACGCCCTTGATCACACCCGAAATTCGTTGCGCAACAACGCAAATCTTTCGTCTGTGTCGGTCCTGGATGTACTTCGCGCCAACATGGCCGATCCACCGCCGCCGGGTTCGTTCGGGCTGATGATGGCCATGGGGCCGGGGTTCTGCTCGGAACTCGTGCTGCTCGCCTGGTAGGTCGTGCGTCGCACGCAGGCGATGATGCAGTGAACTGTCACCACTCCCCTTGCCCCGCAACGGGTTTTTCCGCCACTCCCACGTATTCGCCCCAATATCCACCACCGAGCAACCTTGGCGCCTTCGTCAGCACGATCGTGAAATCGGAAAGGTTGCGCTCTTGAAATGCGCGACCCGCCGCAAGCGGGTTCAGCTTGACCGTGTATTCAAGTCCGGCGATGGCCGGCGACCGGGACGCCCCGTGCCTTCGCAATGACCGGTAACCGAGATCCTTGAGAAGTCTGGAAAGTTCGGTGGGTCTTACGAACCGGCGAAAGTCGTGAGTCGACTTGTACAGGCCGGATACAAACAACGGGCCGATGGTGACGAAGGATACCCAGGTGTACAGGTTCCGGTCTGGAGCCACATAAAACAGTCGCCCGCCGGGTTTCAGCGCGCGATAGACATTCGCCAGGACCGCGCGGTGCTCGCCACAGTGGTCGAGTATTCCGTGCATGTAGACCACGTCGAATTGGTTGCTGGGCAGAACGTTCCGATCGCGGATGTCCCCAACATGGAATTGAACACTTGCGACGTCGGCGAAGGACCGCCTCGCTCCCCGGATGGCTTTGTAGTCGACGTCGAAGCCATCGATTTCCCAGTCCCGCAACTCGGGCTGCGCCTCACGCAAACCACGGATCGCGGTACCACTGCCGCAGCCGACTACGGCCATCCGCGAAGGCTCAGATCCTGCGGACTGGGGTAAGTAGTCGCGCAGGAATTGCCAAGCGACGTAGTCGATTTTGGTGACGAGCTCTTCGGTGAACCGCCAGTGCGGACTCACCTGCGCCTGGGCAAAGTAGCGCACACCGCGTTCAATCGTGCCGTTATGGATTCTCGTAAGCAGCTTGTCGAGCCAGGAGTAACGGTACTCAGGCTCGCCGCTGGCCCCGCTGCGCCGCTCGCGGTGCAGGAAGTCGAAGTAGGCCTGCTCTTCCACATCGAGCGGCGCCGTCCAGGAGCGCGCTCGACCTAGAACGCGCTCACGGATCCATGAGTCGAGAACCCGGCTATACAAGTCGGTCTCGAAAATCATGAGTTGGTGTCCACCGCCGGGCAGCACATAGAGGTCTTTGGGTCCGCCGATGCGCTCGAAGCAGGCCCGGACATGGTCGGGGTCGACGATCTCGTCATTCTCGCCGCAGGCGACCAGGACCGGCTTGGCATTGGCCGCAGAGGGTTCGCCCGGCTTGTAGTTGAAGACGGTGTGGTAGCTCTTGAAGCCGTAGGACCAGATATTGAGCGGGTCAATCAGCTTCTCAGGCAACAAACCTGGGTCTTCCTGGTAGGCAGCTTCGAAGTTAATGACCCGGCGTAGCGGTACCCGAACCCGGTCGCCAAGACCTCGGGCCAGACGATCCATCATCGGTGAACGCATCAGCCGAATCGCCCGGTTCATCTGCAACTCGTCGTTCAGCAAGATGTTCATGCACACGGCTCCGGCCACCCGCGGGCACCGGGCGAGCGCGTGGAACGCAATTTCGCCGCCCTGACTGGCCCCGTGCAGCACCACCGGAACGCCGGTGC
>JBAWAV010000682.1:0-46745 GCA_049589475.1 Mycobacterium sp. | reverse complement strand
CGATCGTCGACGAGTTCGCCGAGAACGAGGACCTGCCGAACACCACCAACCCCGATGACTGGGCCCGGATCTCGGGCAAGAAGGGCGAGCGGATCGTCTACATCCGCACGCTGGTCACCGGCAAGAGCTCGAGTGCTTCCCGGGCGATCGACACCGAGTCGAACCTCGGCCAGTACCTCTAGCGGCGGTCGCAAGCGCGGCGAAGCTGGGCGCCGCGGGCCGGCGGCACAAGATCCGGCTCAGCCGGTCAACAGCGAGTAGCTGTTCCTCAGGTCGTCCTGCAACACCTGCGCGGCGTGCGTCGTGGTGTCGATGCTCAACGGGCTGGTCAGTTTTCGCGCCTGGTAGGTCCAGCCGTCCGGCAGCTCGAGCCGGCTGCCGAGGCCGGGCAGGTCAGCGCGCGACAGGTTGGGATCGACGATCTGGCTCCAGGTCTGCATCACCCAGCGCCGCAGCGCCGGGTCGTGCAACTCGTAGATCTCTTCGCCGGCGTCGAACGTGAACACGGTGTGCCGGTTCACCTGGTTGGCGGTATAGGGGGCGGGGTCCATCGCTGACAGCAAGACCGTGGCTTGCAGCAGCATGTCGATTCCGCCGAAATTCTTGACCATCCGCGGGGCCTGGGACGACTTCTCGATCGAGTTCATCAGCCAGTACCGCGGGCCGTTGAGCAGTGCTGTGGCAGCACCGTTTTCCGTCGCAATGGCTTTCGCGTCGAGCGCCGACCACAAGTCGCCGGGGAGGTCGTTCAGCGGGTAGCTGTTGTAGACGGTGGCCTGCGGTCCCGCCTCTCCCGGCGTCACCAGAAGGACTTCGCCGTAGCGCTTTCCGGATAAGTTTTCATCTGACTCGGGCGCAGCGTGGGCAGGCACCAGGGTGAAGGTAATCACTTCAGTCACCAGCGTCAACTAACACCCGGGAGATTAACAGCGTGGTAATCGCACGACTTGGACAAAGAACTGGTCAATCTGGCGAATGACATTCATGAACTCGGCAAAGCCGACGGGTTTGGTGACGTAAGCGTTGGCGTGCAGTCGGTAGCTGCGCAAAATGTCTTCGTCCGCGGCCGAAGTGGTGAGCACAACGACGGGGATGTGGCACAACTCCGGATCGGATTTGATCTGTTCCAGCAATTGGTGGCCGTCGTATTTCGGCAGATTCAAGTCGAGCAGGATCAGATCCGGCCGTGGCGCGCTCTGATGAGCGCCGCGTTGATAGAGGTAGTCGAGACCTTCCTGTCCGTCGCGTGCGACCCGCAAAGTGTTGTGAATCTTGTAGTGCTGGAAGGCTTCCCGAGTAATGACGACGTCTCCGGGATCGTCCTCGATGAGCAGCACTTCGATCGCGCGGCAATCTGGTGTCATCGATGGGCTCCTTCGGGCACGCCGAGGGGTATCTCGTCGCTGGCGGCGGCGACAGGCAAGGTGAACCAGAATCGCGTTCCGCTGTTGTTGCTGGTGTCGATGCCGATGGTACCGCCGTGCAACTCGACGATTTTCTTGCACAGCGCCAGCCCGATACCGGTTCCGGGGTAGGCATCCCGACCATGCAGACGCTGGAAGATGACGAACACTTTTTCGGCGAAGTCGGGCGCGATGCCGATGCCGTTGTCCGCCACGCTGAACATCCAGTGGCCCTGGTTCTCGCCAATGCCCCGTTCGTAGTCGATGTCGACCCGAGGCGCGCGGTCCTCGCGCCGGAACTTGACGGCGTTGCCAATCAGGTTCTGCCACAACATCGTGAGAAGCGTGGCGTCACCGACGACGTGGGGAAGTGGGCCGTCCCCCCGAAGGACCTGTGCCCCGGATTCCTCGATCGCGATGACCAGATTGCCCAGCGCGGCGTCCAAGGTGGTGTCGAGCTCCACGATCTCGTGAACGGTCTTGACCCGACCGACCCGGGAAAAGGTGAGCAGATCGTTGATGAGTACCTGCATGCGTTTGGCGCCGTCAACTGCGAATCCGAGGTATTCGATCCCGCGTTCGTCGAGCGCGTCACCGTAACGTTGCTCGAGTAATTGGCAGAATGAGGCCACTTTGCGCAGCGGCTCCTGCAGGTCATGGGACGCCACGTAGGCGAACTGCTCGAGATCGGCGTTGGATCTCCGTAGCTCGACCGCTTGCGCGTCGAGCGCCTCCGTTTGCACCTTGAGACGGGCCCGGTCCGATCGGGATATGTCCAGCTCGGTCAAGATTCGCCCCCGCATGTTGTCTACGTCGCTCGCGATCTGACGGAGGTCTTTGGAGCCTTGCGGGGCGATGCTGTGGGTGAAGTCGCCGCTCGCGATCCGCCGGCACGACGCGGCCAGCACCGCCAGCGGTCGGGTCACCGCGCGTCGCATCAACAATGCCAGCAGAATCGACCCGGCGACAAACACTGCCACCATGACGATGAGGACCCGGTCGCGCCAGCTGCGCATAACGTCCAGTTCGCCGATCGCGACGTTCCTCGCCGCTGCCAGATCGGCGTTTTCGATATCGAACAGCGCGCGGATCCGGTCGAACTCGGCCTTACCGCGGTCTGCTGTCGCGATATTCACCACGGTCGGCGCACCCGGGATCACGGTGTCGATCAGCGGCTGCGCATGGGAGCCACGCCACCTCGCGCCGGCGTGCTCGATTGCGTTCAGATCGGCGAGTAGATCGGCGCGGTCACCGAGTAGAGCGCTGATCTTTGCCGCCGCCTCGTGTTCGACCTGTTGCCCGTCCTGGTAGGGGACCAGGAACTCCCGGTTAGCTGCGATGACGTAGCCCCGCAGGGCGGTCTCCTGGTCACGCAGCGCGCTCTGCAACCGATACGCCGAGACACGGGCGGGTTGAATCTTGTCCGTCAGCTCGCGGGTCACCGCATCGGTGCGCTTCAACAGCGCCGCAGAGGTTGCCGCGCCCGTCAGCACGACCAATGCCATCACCGACAACACCAAGGTTTGCCAGCCCGCGACCGTGAGCCGCAAACCCAGCCGCGGGCGCTGCCCAGGGCTGTTTGCCTGCGCCGCAGGTCCGATTGTCACCTGACGCCGCGCTCTACCCGCACGACCGCAACGTCGTCGCTGAACCCGCCATGAGCTCGGGCCCCGGCCTCGGCCCGGTCGATGAGCGCGTCGACGAACGCCGGTCCGGGCAGCGCGGCCAGCGGCCGGGCCAGTTCCAATAAACCGTTCTCGCCGAGGCGGTCGACACCGTCACCCGAATGCGCCTCGAACAGTCCGTCGGTCAACAGCACCACACCGCTGCCTTCGGGGAGTTCCATGGCGTACTGCGGCCATTCGTCACCACCCCATCCCAACGCGGGGCCGGCCGGCGGCTCCACCCACTCCACGGTGCCGGGGCCGTGCATCAGCATGCCGGGATGACCGGCGCGGACCGCGACAACCTGCGGACTGTCGGGAGCGACCGCCAGGCTCAGCATCGTCGCGAAAATCCCGCGGCCCGGGCCTTCAGCGTGCAACATCCGTTCCAGCTGGCGCATGGCGGCGTCGCCGTGAATGGCGCTCAAGGTCAATGTGCGCCATGCGATCCGCAACGCCACCCCCAGCGCCGCCTCGTCAGGGCCATGGCCGGCGACGTCACCGATAACAATGTGTACGGTCCGGTCCGGCGTCTGCACGACATCGTAGAAGTCTCCACCCAGCAATGCGTTGGTGCGGCTGGGCCGGTATCGGGTTACGACGTCCACTCCCGGGCCCTCGAGTAGCAGCGGAGAGGGCAGCAGACCACGTTCCAGCCGCGAATTCTCCCGGGCTCGTAGGTCGCTCGCATGCAGATCCACTGCAATGAGTTCGGCACGTTTGCGTTCGATCGCATACAGCAAGCTCCGCCGCAGCATGTCAGGCCCGACGCGCCCCTTGATCAAGTAGTCCTGCGCGCCACCGGCGACCGCTGACACCCCGAATTGTTCGTCGTTCAATCCCGTCAGCACGACAACCGGAAGGGTACCGTCCCACTGTGCGATGCGGGTGATGCCATCGAATTCGATTGCGTCTGGCAGGTTTAGGTCCAAGAGCACGCAATCCGGGCGCTCGTGAGCCAGGAATTGCTCGGCACGCGCCATCGACGGCGCCCACGCCACCCGAATATCGGCGGACGAGTCGGCGATCAGTTCTTCCACCAACACCGCATCGGCGCGGTCGTCCTCGATCAGCAACAGCGACAGCCGGCGCCCATCAGATTCATGCTGGCGCGCCGGAACCGATTCAGATCCGTACCCCACCGGCTCGGTCAATTCGTCCTCCACGCTGCCTCGCCGACGATAACGCACGCGCTGCGTAGTTGCCCCCACCTCGCCCCAGCAGCGCCCCGAGGCACGCAGCGCATCGTCGCCGCGCCTAGTCTTGCGGGATGCAACGGATTATCGGAACGGAGGTCGAGTACGGCATCTCGTCGCCCTCGGACCCGACCGCCAACCCGATCCTGACTTCGACGCAGGCGGTGCTGGCTTACGCGGCCGCCGCCGGGATCCAGCGCGCCAAGCGAACCCGCTGGGACTACGAGGTGGAGTCGCCGCTGCGGGATGCCCGGGGTTTCGATCTGAGCCGCTCGGCAGGACCGCCACCGGTGGTGGACGCCGACGAGGTCGGCGCTGCCAACATGATCCTGACCAACGGTGCGCGACTTTACGTCGACCATGCCCACCCGGAGTACTCCGCGCCAGAGTGCACCGACCCGCTGGACGCGGTGATCTGGGACAAGGCCGGTGAGCGGGTGATGGAGGCCGCCGCCAGGCACGTCGCCAGTGTTCCCGGCGCCGCCAAGCTGCAGCTGTACAAGAACAATGTCGACGGCAAGGGCGCGTCCTACGGGTCGCACGAGAACTATCTGATGAGCCGACAGACCCCGTTCTCGGCCGTCATCGCCGGGCTGACGCCGTTCCTGGTCTCGCGGCAGGTGGTCACCGGCTCCGGCCGGGTCGGGATCGGGCCTTCCGGCGACGAGCCGGGCTTCCAGCTCTCGCAGCGATCGGACTACATCGAGGTCGAGGTCGGGCTGGAGACCACGCTGAAGCGCGGGATCATCAACACCCGCGACGAGCCGCACGCCGACGCCGACCGCTACCGCCGACTGCACGTCATCATCGGCGACGCCAACTTGTCGGAGACGTCGACGTATCTCAAACTCGGCACCACCGCGTTGGCGCTGGACCTGATCGAGGACGGCCCGGCGCACGGGATCGACCTCAGCGACTTGGCACTGGCCCGGCCGGTCCATGCCGTGCACGCGGTCAGCCGCGACCCGTCGCTGCGCGCCACCGTCGCCCTGGCCGACGGCCGTGAACTGACCGCGCTTGCGCTGCAACGGATTTACCTGGACCGGGTGGCGAAGCTGGTCGACGGTCGCGACCACGACCCGCGCGCGGTCGACGTCGTCGAGACCTGGGCACATGTGCTGGATCTGCTCGAGCGCGATCCGATGGAATGCGCCGAGCTGCTGGACTGGCCGGCCAAGCTGCGACTGCTCGAAGGTTTCCGGCACCGGGAGAACCTGAGTTGGTCGGCGCCTCGACTGCACCTGGTCGACCTGCAGTACTCCGACGTCCGGCTGGACAAGGGACTGTACAACCGGCTGGTGGCCCGCGGCTCGATGAAGCGTCTGGTCAGCGAACAGCAGGTCATCGACGCCGTCGACAATCCGCCCACCGACACCCGGGCCTACTTCCGCGGGGAATGCCTGCGCCGCTTCGGCGCGGACATCGCTGCCGCGAGCTGGGACTCGGTGATTTTCGATCTGGGTGGTGATTCGCTGGTGCGAATCCCGACGCTGGAGCCGCTGCGCGGCAGCAAAGCGCACGTGGGAGCACTGCTGGACTCGGTGAACAGCGCGGTCGAACTGGTGGAGCAGCTGACCACCTGAGCGAGCGGACATGGCGGTCAAGCCAGGGCATTAACGCTATCGACCGGTAGGGTGGAGACACTGACGGGCGTGTTTCACGGCCGATGATGACGCAGGAGGCAGCGATGGCCCAAGAGCAGACCAAGCGCGGTGGTGGCGGCGCCGATGACGACGACCTCACCGACAGCACGGCCGCGGGCCAGGAGCGTCGCGAGAAGCTGACCGAGGAGACCGACGACCTGCTCGACGAGATCGACGACGTTCTGGAAGAGAACGCCGAAGACTTCGTCCGTGCATACGTCCAAAAGGGCGGCCAGTGACCTGGCCCTACCGCGATCGCTCGGCCATTAACTCAGCACTTCCCGGAACCGTCTCCGGCAGCCTTTCCTCTTTCACCGACTACCTGCGCCGCGAGGCGCCGGAGCTACTGCCGTCGGGCATCGGCAGCACCGAACCGATAGGGCACCAGCTGCCGCACGGCACCACCATCGTCGCAATGAAGTACCCGGGTGGGGTGCTCATCGCGGGCGATCGGCGCTCTACCCAGGGCAACATGATCGCCGGCCGGGATGTGCAGAAGGTGTACATCACCGACGACTACACCGCGACCGGGATCGCCGGGACCGCGGCCATCGCGGTGGAATTCGCCCGCCTGTACGCCGTCGAACTCGAGCACTACGAGAAGCTGGAAGGCGTGCCGCTCACCTTCGCGGGCAAGGTGAATCGGCTGGCGATCATGGTCCGCGGCAACCTCGGCGCCGCGATGCAGGGCCTGGTGGCGTTGCCGTTGCTCGCCGGATTCGACATCCACGACCCCGATCCGGACAAGGCGGGCCGCATCGTCTCCTTCGACGCCGCCGGCGGCTGGAACCTGGAAGAAGAGGGCTATCAGTCGGTGGGCTCGGGTTCGATCTTCGCCAAGTCGTCGATCAAGAAGCTGTATTCACAAGTGACGGACGCAGATTCGGCGCTTCGAGTCGCTGTCGAGGCGCTCTACGACGCGGCCGACGACGACTCCGCCACCGGCGGGCCCGACCTGGTCCGGGGAATCTACCCGACCGCAGTCACCATCGGGGTCGACGGCGCCGCCAACGTCGGCGAGCGGCGCATCGCCGAGTTGGCTCGGGAAGTCATCCAAACGCGTTCGCGCGCAGATACGTTCGGTCCGGATGCGAATCGCGCGGGAAGTGATTCATGAGTTTTCCGTACTTCATCTCGCCCGAGCAGGCGATGCGCGAGCGCAGCGAGCTCGCACGCAAGGGCATCGCACGAGGTCGCAGCGTGGTGGCGCTGGCCTACTCCGGCGGTGTGCTGTTTGTCGCCGAAAACCCTTCGCGCTCACTGCAGAAGATCAGCGAGCTGTATGACCGTGTCGGCTTCGCCGCCGCCGGAAAGTTCAACGAGTTCGACAACCTGCGCCGCGGCGGAATTCAATTCGCCGACACCCGTGGCTATGCCTACGACCGCCGCGATGTGACCGGCCGACAGCTGGCCAACGTGTACGCGCAGACGCTGGGCACCATCTTCACCGAACAGGCCAAGCCCTATGAGGTCGAACTGTGCGTGGCCGAAGTCGCCCATTACGGTGAGACCAAAGCGCCTGAGCTGTACCGGATTACCTATGACGGATCGATCGCCGACGAGCCGCATTTCGTGGTGATGGGCGGGACGACCGAGCCGATCGCCACCGCGCTCAAGGACTCGTACGCCGAAAACGCGGATCTCGCCGATGCGGTGCACATCGCCGTCAACGCCTTGAAGGCGGCAAGCGGTAACGCCGGCGATGACGCGCTGGGGGTTTCCTCGCTGGAGGTTGCCATCCTCGACGCCAGCCGGCCGCGGCGAGCGTTCCGGCGGATCACCGGTGCGGCGCTGGAACGGTTGCTGCCCGAACGCAAAGGCGCCGCGTCGTCGGACGACTCGGCGGAGGAATCGTCGGAATAGGCGCTGTCCGGTGCTGATTGGCTTGCTGCTCGCGCTGGGCTGCTCAGTGTGTTACGGCACGGCGACAGTGCTTCAGGCGGCGGCGACACGCTCAGTGGATCCCGGCAGTGACTCCGGAGTCGATGCGGTTCTGCTACTGCGGGCTTTGCGGCAGTGGCGCTACTTGGTGGGTATCGGGCTCGACGGCCTCGGCTTTTTGCTGCAGGTGGCCGCGTTGCGGTTGGTGCCGATCTATGTCGTCGCCGCGGCAATCGCCGCCTCGCTCGCCGTCACCGCGATCGTGGCTGCGTGGGTGCTGTCGACGCGGTTGTCCGCAATCGAGTGGGCAGCGGTGGCCGTGGTGTGCGCGAGTCTCGCGATGCTCGGTGTGGCCGCCGGGCCAGAGGGTTCCGGGCACGGCCCGCCGGGGCTGGGCTGGGCGCTGCTGGTGATCGTCGCCGTGGTCTTCGTCGCCGGGGCGGCCGCGGGCCGGCTGAGCGATCGGGTACGCGCGCTCGTTCTGGGTTTGGGGGCCGGCTCCGGGTTCGGAGTCGTCGAAGTCGCCGTCCGCTTGATCGACTCGTTGGATCCGACCAAAGTCGCGTTCTACACCAATCCCGCGGTGTACGCGGTGATCACCGGCGGGGTGGCCGGGTTTCTGCTGCTCACCTCGGCGTTGAGTCGCGGATCGGTCACCACGGCCGTCGCCGGGATGGTTGTCGGAGAGACGGTCGGTCCGGCTGTCGTCGGAGTGGTGTGGCTGGGTGACCAGACGCGCCCGGGTCTGAGTTGGATGGTGGTCGCCGGGTTCGCCATCGCAGTGGCGGCGACGTTGGCGCTCAGCCGATTTGGCGAAGCGCCCAGCCCTGCCGAATCCTGAGGCGACGTCACGAACTCAGGTCTTGCGCCTCGCAGGGCACAAGAGGTGCAGCGACCGGCCACGCCACACTCTCCGCGGGGGTTCCACACCAGTTGCCGATTCAACCAGTACGCTCGAATTGTGCAGCGACGAATCATGGGCATCGAGACAGAATTCGGTGTGACCTGCACATTCCACGGTCATCGCCGCTTGTCGCCGGACGAAGTGGCGCGCTACCTGTTCCGACGGGTGGTTTCGTGGGGTCGCAGTTCCAACGTTTTCCTGCGTAACGGCGCTCGGCTGTACCTCGATGTGGGCAGCCATCCCGAATACGCGACCGCTGAGTGCGACAGCCTGGTCCAGTTGGTCACCCATGACCGCGCGGGCGAGCGGGTCCTGGAGGACCTGCTGGTCGACGCCGAGCAGCGGCTGGCCGACGAGGGCATCGGCGGCGATATCTACCTGTTCAAGAACAACACCGACTCTGCGGGCAACTCGTACGGCTGCCACGAGAACTACCTGATCGTGCGGGCCGGGGAGTTCTCCCGGATTTCCGACGTACTGCTGCCGTTCCTGGTCACCCGTCAGCTCATCTGCGGCGCGGGCAAGGTGCTGCAGACGCCGAAGGCCGCCACCTTCTGCCTCTCCCAGCGTGCCGAGCACATCTGGGAAGGCGTCTCCAGCGCGACGACCCGGTCACGCCCGATCATCAACACCCGCGACGAGCCGCACGCCGACGCCGAGAAGTACCGGCGCCTGCACGTCATCGTCGGCGACTCCAACATGTGCGAGACCACCACCATGCTCAAGGTTGGCACCGCGTCGCTGGTTCTGGAAATGATCGAAGCGGGCGTGGCGTTCCGGGACTTCTCGCTGGACAACCCGATCCGGGCGATCCGCGAGGTCAGCCACGACGTCACCGGCCGCCGTCCGGTTCGGCTCGCCGGCGGTCGTCAGGCCAGCGCACTCGACATCCAACGGGAGTACTACTCGCGCGCCGTCGAGCATCTACAGACCCGCGAACCCAACGCCCAGATCGAGCAGGTCGTCGATCTGTGGGGCCGGCAGCTGGACGCGGTGGAAAGCCAGGACTTCGCCAAGGTCGACACCGAAATCGACTGGGTGATCAAGCGGAAGCTGTTCCAGCGGTACCAGGACCGCTACGACATGGAGCTGTCCGACCCGAAGATCGCTCAGCTGGACCTGGCGTACCACGACATCAAGCGCGGCCGCGGCGTCTTCGATCTGCTGCAGCGCAAAGGTCTGGCGACCCGCATCACCACCGACGAGGAAATCGACGCAGCGGTCGACGAGCCGCCGCAGACCACCCGGGCGCGATTGCGCGGCGAGTTCATCAGCGCCGCCCAGGCTGCGGGCCGCGACTTCACCGTCGACTGGGTGCATCTCAAACTCAATGACCAGGCTCAGCGGACGGTGTTGTGCAAGGACCCGTTCCGGTCGGTGGACGAGCGGGTCAAGAGGTTGATCGCCAGCATGTAGCCGGGGCAATCGTGGAGAGGTCCCGGCAATTAGGGTGGAGCGGGTGGCGGTTTCCAAAATCGAGCGACTGATGAACCTTGTCATCGCGCTGTTGTCCACCCGCGGCTACATCACCGCCGAGAAAATCCGCTCCAGCGTGGCGGGGTATGCCGACACTGCCAGTGACGAAGCGTTCTCGCGCATGTTCGAGCGCGACAAGAACGAGCTGCGCGATCTCGGCATCCCGCTGGAGACGGGCCGGGTGTCGTCGTTCGACCCGGTCGAGGGTTACCGGATCAACCGCGACGCGTACGCGCTCCCAGCTGTCGAGCTGACCGGCGACGAAGCGGCCGCCGTCGCCGTCGCCACCGAGCTGTGGGAGTCGCCGGACCTGATCAACGCCACCCAAGGCGCGCTGCTCAAGCTGAGGGCGGCGGGTGTCGACGTCTACCCCGATGCGCCCGTCGCCATCGCGTCACCGGCCGGGAGCATGGGGCTACGCGGGTCCGAAGACGTCTTGAACGCATTGTTGTCGGCGATCAGCGCCCGTCGCGCCGTGGAGTTTCCGCACCGGCCGTCACGCACCGAGCCCTACACCGTGCGCACCGTCGAGCCATGGGGCGTGATCACCGAGAAGGGGCGCTGGTATCTCGTCGGACACGACCGCGACCGCGATGCCACCCGGACGTTCCGGTTGTCCCGCATCGGCGAAGAGGTGAAATCCATCGGCCCGACCGGGACGGTCACCCCACCCGATGGCGTCGACCTGCGCGAGATCGTCGCGGCGGCGGTCGCCGACGCACCATCCGGCGTGCGCGCTCAGGTATGGGTGGCCGACGGACGGGCCACTGCGCTGCGGCGCACCGGAACTTCGCTGGGCCCACGCGCACTCAACGGCCGCGACGGCGACGTCATCGAACTCGACGTCGGTACCACCGGTCGCCTGGTGAGCGATATCGCCGGTTATGGCGCCGATGCGGTGGTGCTGGAGCCGTCGACGCTGCGTGACGAGGTGCTGGGTCTGCTGAGAGCTCACGCCGGCGACAGTGGAGGGGAGCGGTCCTAGATGACGCCCGTTTCGACGCGACTTGTGCGACTGCTGAACATGGTGCCGTACTTCCAGGCCAACCCGCGGGTCACCCGAGCCCAGGCGGCCGCGGCGCTGGGCGTTTCGGTCAAGCAGCTCGGCGACGACCTCGACCAGCTGTGGCTGTGCGGTCTGCCCGGCTACGGCCCCGGTGACCTGATCGACTTCGAATTCAGCGGCGACACCATCGAGGTGACGTTCTCGGCCGGCATGGACACCCCGCTCCAGCTCACCTCGCCGGAGGCCACCGGCCTGCTGGTGGCGCTACGGGCCCTGGCCGACATCCCGGGCGTGGTCGATCCGGAGGCGGCACGCAGCGCGATCGCCAAAATAGAAGCGGCGGCCGGAGCGGCCGGACACGGAAACGACGTAGCCGCGGTCGACGAGCCGGCGCCGGTCGAGAGCAGTGCCGCGGCCGCGGTTCGTGCCGCGGTCCGGGACGACCGGGCGCTGAGCATCGACTACTACGCTGCCTCGCACGACACGCTGTCCACCCGGATCGTCGACCCCATCCGGATCGTGCTGGTCGGCGACCAGAGCTATCTGGAGGCCTGGTCGCGGGAGGCAGAAGGCGTGCGGCTGTTCCGGTTCGACCGCATCGTCGAAGCGACCGTGCTCGACGAGCCTTCGGCCCCACCAGAACCCGCGACCCAGGCGCCGCCGGACACCTCGTTGTTCGACGCCGACCCGTCGCTGCCGTCGGCGACGCTTGCTCTGGCGCCCGAGGCTTCGTGGATGTTCGAGTACTACCCGATGCGGGTGCTGCGCGAATTGCCCGATGGCCACTGCGAGGCGGCGATCACCTACGCGTCCGAAGAGTGGATGACCCGCCAGGTGCTGGGCATGGGCTCCGCGGTGCAGGTGCTGGCTCCGGAGTCGCTGGCCAACCGGGTGCGCGACGCCGCGAAGGCAGCACTGGAGTCCTACCAGGCCGCGGCGCGCTCCGGCTCCTGAGCCGGCGGCTGCGGTAGCATCGTGGAGACATCTGGAGGTACATACTCGTGAACGCTCTTACTCCGGGTCACCTGGCGATCATCGCGGTCCTGGTGATCGTCTTGTTCGGCGCCAAGCGGCTTCCCGAAGCGGCCCGCTCTATGGGCAAGTCGTTGCGGATCTTCAAGTCCGAGGTCCGCGAACTGCAAAACGACAACAAGCCCGAAACGTCAGCGCCCCAGGCCGCGCCCGCCCAGCCGGTGCATTCCGAGCGGGTAGAGCCGCCGGCTCCTGACGGTCGGTCGGCGTAGCTTCCCGCCGCCGTCGCGGCGCACGAGCGCCTATTTCACTGTGCGCACCAACGGTTTCTTCAAGCGGCTAGATCCGCGTCAGCGTCGCAGCCGCGCGAACCCGGACGCGACCATGTCGCTGGTCGCCCACCTCACCGAGTTGCGCACTCGGCTGCTGATATCGCTGGCCGGGATCATCCTCACCACGGTGGTCGGTTTTGTCTGGTACTCGCACCCGCTGTTCGGGATGGAAAGCCTGGGCGAGTGGCTTCGGCATCCCTATTGCGCGCTGCCGCCGTCGGCGCGGGCCGATATCGCCAACGGTCACTGCCGGCTGCTGGCCACCGCCCCATTCGACCAGTTCATGTTGCGGTTGAAGGTCGCGTTGACAGCCGGGGTGGTGATGGCCTGCCCGTTGTGGTTCTACCAACTCTGGGCGTTCATCACCCCGGGTTTGTACAAGAAGGAGCGCCGTTTCGCCGTCGCATTCGTGATTCCGGCGGCTCTGCTGTTCGTCACCGGGGCGGTGCTGGCATACCTCGTGCTGGCCAAGGCGCTGCAATTCCTGCTGACCGTCGGCAGCGACGTGCAGGTGACCGCGCTGTCCGGCGACCGGTATTTCGGCTTTCTGATCAATCTGCTGCTGGTCTTCGGTGTGAGCTTCGAATTCCCGTTGCTGATCGTGATGCTCAACTTCGTCGGCGTGTTGAGCTACGAGCGACTGCGGTCCTGGCGGCGTGGCCTGATCTTCGGAATGTTCGTGTTCGCAGCGATTTTCACGCCGGGATCCGACCCGTTCTCGATGACTGCCCTGGGCCTGGCGCTGACGCTCCTGCTCGAACTGGCCATCCAGATCACCCGTGTGCACGACAGACGAAAAGCCAAACGCGAGGCACTCACCGCGATCGCCGACGACGAAGCCTCGGTCATCGACCCGCCGTCCGCGGTGGGAGTGCCGTCGAGCATCGCCGGACCCCATGACGACATCACCTGACACCGCCGCGGGCGAACTGACCAAGTTCGCCGCGGAATTGGCCTTCGAGCTCGATGACTTTCAGCGGCGTGCCTGCGCGGCCCTGGAGAGCGGGCACGGCGTCTTGGTGTGCGCGCCGACCGGGGCCGGCAAGACCGTCGTCGGCGAATTCGCCGTCCACCTGGCGCTCGCGTCCGGCGGTAAATGCTTCTACACCACACCGCTGAAGGCGTTGAGCAACCAGAAGCACAACGATTTCGTCGCGCGGTACGGCAAAGATCAGATCGGCCTGCTGACCGGTGATCAGTCGGTCAACAGCCACGCGCCGGTCGTGGTGATGACCACCGAAGTGCTGCGCAACATGCTGTACGCGGATTCGCCGACGTTGCAAGGGCTTTCCTATGTCGTCATGGACGAGGTGCACTTCCTCGCCGACCGGATGCGTGGCGCGGTGTGGGAGGAGGTCATCCTGCATCTGCCCGACGACGTGCGGCTGGTCAGCCTGTCGGCGACGGTGAGCAACGCCGAGGAGTTCGGCGGCTGGATCCAGACCGTGCGCGGCGACACAACGGTCGTCGTCGACGAGCACCGACCGGTCCCGCTGTGGCAGCACATGCTGGTCGGCAAGCGGATCTTCGACCTGTTCGACTATGACGCGCACGGCCCGGGCGAGCGACGACACGCGATCGTCGACCCGAATCTGTTGCGCCACATCGCCAACCGCCGCGAGGCCGATCGGCTCGCCGACTGGCGAGGCCCCCGTCGCACGACGGGAAGAGGGAGCCCTGGCCGCACCGGCCGGCCGGGTTTCTACCGGCCGCCGTCGCGGCCCGACGTGATCCGGATGCTGGACGCCGACGGCCTGCTGCCGGCAATCACCTTCGTGTTCTCCCGGGTGGGCTGTGAGGCCGCGGTCGCCCAGTGCCTGCGGTCGCCGCTGCGGCTGACCAGTGACGAGGACCGGGCCAATATCGCCGAGGTGATCGATCACCGCTGCGGCGATCTGGAGGATTCCGACCTGGCGGTGCTGGGCTATTACGAGTGGCGCGAAGCGCTGCTGCGCGGTATCGCCGCCCACCACGCGGGCATGCTGCCGGTGTTCCGGCACACCGTCGAGGAGTTGTTCACCGCCGGGCTGATCAGGGCGGTGTTCGCCACCGAGACGCTGGCGTTGGGTATCAACATGCCCGCCCGCACGGTGGTGCTGGAACGGCTCGTGAAGTTCAACGGCGAGCAGCATCTGCCGCTGACACCGGGGGAGTACACCCAGCTCACCGGTCGGGCCGGCCGGCGGGGCATCGACATCGAGGGTCACGCCGTGGTGCTGTGGAACCCTGGCGAGGACATCAGCGAGCCGGCCGAAGTCGCGGGACTGGCCTCCACCCGCACGTTCCCGCTGCGCAGCTCGTTCGCCCCGTCGTACAACATGACGATCAACCTGGTGAATCGCGTCGGCCCGGAGCAGGCGCACCGGCTGCTGGAACAGTCGTTCGCCCAGTACCAGGCCGATCGCTCGGTGGTCAGCCTGGTCCGCGGGGTGGAACGCGGACAGCAGATGCTCGACGAGGTCGCCGCCGAACTCGGCGGGAACGACGCGCCCGTTCTCGAGTACGCCCGGCTGCGCGAGCAGATCAGCCAGCAGGAGCGGGCCCAGGCCCGCTCATCGCGGCTGCAGCGCAGGCAGGCGGTCAACGATGCGCTGACCGCGTTGCGCCGGGGCGACATCATCACGATCACCCATGGCCGACGGGGCGGCTTGGCCGTCGTTCTGGAGGCCGCCCGCGACAGCACCGACCCGCGACCTCTGGTACTGACCGAAAATCGTTGGGCCGGAAGAATTTCCTCAGCTGACTACTCCGGCGCCACGCCGCCGGTGGGGTCGATGACGCTGCCCAAGCGGATCGAGCACCGCCAGCCCCGGGTGCGCCGCGATCTGGCTTCGGCACTGCGATCGGCGGCCGCGGGACTGTCGATCCCGGGCGACCGCCGGCGCAAGCGCGGCGAGGACGCCGACATCGATCCCGGACTGGCGGCGCTGCGGGAGAAGATGCGCCGCCATCCGGTGCACGACGAACCCGAACGCGAAGCCCGGGTTCGCGCCGCCGAGCGCTACCTGCGCATCGAACGCGAAAACGCCGCGCTGCAGAAGAAGGTCGCCGCCGCCACCAACTCATTGGCCCGCACCTTCGACCGCATCGTCGGGTTGCTCACCGAGCGCGGTTTCATCCAGGAGACCGACGGCGACCCGAAAGTCACCGACGACGGGCGGCTGCTGGCGCGGATCTACAGCGAAAGCGACCTGCTGGTGGCCGAATGTCTGCGCACCGACGCTTGGACAGGTCTGCGGGAAGCCGAGTTGGCCGCGGTGTTGTCGGCGGTGCTCTACGAGACGCGGGGCGGCGACGGCCCCGGGCCGCCGCGCCACGAGGAGATACCCACCCCGAAATTGCGTCAGGCGTTGCAGAAGACACGGCGCCTGTCGGCGGCGTTGCGTGCCGACGAGCACCGGCATCGCATCACGCTGAGCCGCGAGCCCGACGACGGGTTCGTCGCGGCCATCTACCGCTGGGCCAGCAGCGGCGACCTGGTCACCGCGCTGGCCGCCGCGGACACCGAAGGCTCCGGGTCGTCGCTGTCGCCGGGCGATTTCGTGCGCTGGTGCAGGCAGGTGCTTGACCTGCTGGACCAAGTCCGCAATGCTGCCCCGCAGCCGGAGTTACGGGCCACCGCGAAGCGCGCGATCGACGCGATTCGGCGCGGCGTCGTCGCAGTTGACGCCGGGTAGGCTGAGCCGAAGCTACGGTGGCACACGGCGACCGATCGAGGACTCCAATCAGGACTGAGAGGACCGGCACACGATGAGCGGACCGCAGGGACCCGACCCGACGCAGCCGTGGCAGCAGCCGCACGGTGAAGGTCAGCAATCCGGCGAGGAGCAGGCCCAGCCCGTGTCACCCTGGCAGCAGCATCCCTCCGGCGAGCAGGGCTGGCAGCCCCCGGGTGAGCAGCAGACGTGGCAGGCGCCGGCGTACACCCCCACCGACTACGGGCAGTATCAGCAGCCGCCCGCGCAGTACTACCCGCCGTCTCAGCCGTTCCCGCAGGGCTATCCGCAGCAGGGCCAGTACGGCGCCCAAGCCCCGGAGTACGGCCAGCCGGGCCAGTACGGCCAGCCCGGTCAGTACGGTCAGCCGGGCCAGCCCGGTCAGTACGGTCAGCCGGGCCAGTACGGTCAGCCCGGTCAGTACGGTCAGCCGGGCCAGTACGGCCAGCCCGGTCAGTACGGCCAGCCCGGTCAGTACGGTCAGTACGGTCAGTACCCCAGTCAGTATGGACAGCCGCCGGCCGGTCCGAAGAAGTCACGGACGCTGGTCGGCACCGTCGTCGGCGTCTTCGCCGCCATCGTCGTCGCCGTGGGGCTGGTGCTGGGCTTCTGGGCGCCCGGATTCTTCGTGACCACCAAGCTGGACGTCGGCAAGGCAGAGGCCGGTGTCCAACAGATACTGACCGACAACACCAACGGCTACGGGGCGAAGAACGTCAAAGACGTCAAGTGCAACAACGGTCAGAACCCGACCGTCAAGAAGGGCCAGAGCTTCGACTGCGACGTCAGCGTCGACGGCACCAAGCGTTCGGTGACGGTGACGTTCCAGGACAACAAGGGCACCTACGAGGTCGGCCGGCCCAAGTAACTCACGACGCGGGCAACGCGTCGAGGGCCTTTTGCAGCCGCGCGACCGGCGACCCGACGCCGAATTGGGTGGCGAGTTCCGCGGTGCGCGCCGGGTCGGCCGCGACGAGCGGCACGGTGTCGGTGTCCGTCGACAGCGAGACGGGTGCATCGGTGGCCACCCGGACCACCGGGCCCGCGGCCTCGATGTAGTCGGCAGCGTTGCGCAACTTGGCCCGAACCCCTTTCGCCAGAGACGATTTCGGGTCGTCGACAGCGTCCAGGATGGCCGCGAGCGAGCCATGCTGCGCCAGCAGCGTGGCGGCGGTCTTCTCGCCGATGCCGGGTACCCCGGGCAACCCGTCGGAGGGGTCGCCGCGTAGCAACGCCAACTCGGCATAGCCTGCGCCGGGCCGGTCGGCGGGCACGCCGTAGCGCTCAGCGACCTCGACGGGACCCATCAGCGTGGCGTTGCTCAGGCCGCGGCCCAGGTAGAGCACGCGCACCGGAACCGGGGCGTCGCGGACGACCTGCAGCAGGTCGCGGTCGCCGCTGACGACGATCACCGGGTCGCGCCGTTCCTGATCGGCCAGCGTGCCGATCACGTCGTCGGCCTCGAATCCCTCGGCGCCGCCGCTGCAGAAGCCGAACGCGTCCAGGATCTCCGCGATCATCTCGACCTGCGGCGACAGATCATCGGGCACTTCCTCGACATCGGCCTGCCCGGCCGGGTTCTCCTCCTCGACCCGATGCGCCTTGTACGACGGGATGCGGTCGACCCGGAATTGCGGCCGCCAGTCCAGATCCAGGCAGACGACCAACCGGCTGGGCCGGTGCTTGGTGATCAGCGTGGCCACCGAGTCCAGGAAGCCGCGGACCGCGTTGACCGGCCGACCGTCGGGTGCGGTGATCGAGGACGGGACGCCGAAGTAGGAGCGGAACCACATGCTGGCGCCGTCGAGCAGCAGCAGCGGCGCGGACATGCCCGCCATCCTGCCAGTAGCCTCACACTCATGGGTTCTCAGCGCTTCGATGCCGAGGTCTACGGCCGACGGATAGCGGCGGCGAGGTCGGCCACCGCGAAGGCCGGCTTGGCCGGTCTGGTCATCACGCCGGGCTATGACCTGCGTTATCTGCTCGGTTCGCGGGCCCAGACCTTCGAGCGGCTGACGGCTTTGGTGCTGCCGGTCGCCGGTGACCCGACTATGGTGCTACCGCGGCTGGAGTTGGCCTCGCTGCGCCAGTCCGCTGTCACGGATCTTGGTGTGGTCGTGCGGGATTGGGTCGACGGCGACGACCCCTACCGGCTGGTCGCGGCGGCGATGGGCGGAGCTCCAGCGGCGACGGCGGTCACCGATTCGATGCCGGCGCTGCACCTGTTGCCGTTGGCCGACGTGCTCGGCGTGGTGCCGGTGCTGGCCACCGACGTGCTGCGCGAACTGCGGATGGTCAAGGACGCCGCCGAGGTCGACGCGCTGCGCAAGGCGGGCGCGGCCATCGACCGGGTGCACGCCCGGGTGCCGGAGTTCCTGGCGCCCGGCCGGACCGAGGCCGACGTCGCCGCGGATATCGCCGAAGCCATTGTCGCCGAAGGACATTCGGAGGTGGCATTCGTCATCGTCGGCTCCGGCCCGCACGGCGCAGATCCGCACCACGAACACTCGGATCGGGAGATCCGGGTCGGCGACATCGTCGTCGTCGACATCGGCGGAGCCTACGAGCCCGGATACAACTCCGACTCAACGCGCACGTACAGCATCGGTGAGCCCAGCCCCGAAGTGGCGCAACAGTACTCAGTGCTGCAGCGGGCGCAACAGGCTGCGGTCGATGCGGTGCGTCCCGGGGTCACCGCCGAGCAGGTCGACGCCGCCGCGCGCGGGGTGCTGGCCGACGCCGGGCTGGCCGAGTATTTCGTACACCGCACCGGGCACGGCATCGGGTTGTCGGTGCACGAAGAGCCCTACATCGTCGCCGGCAACGACTTGCCGCTGCAAGCGGGCATGGCGTTCTCCATCGAACCCGGGATCTACTTTCCCGGGCAGTGGGGGGCTCGTATCGAAGACATCGTGGTGGTATCCGACGACGGCGCGCAGCCGGTCAACAACCGTCCGCACGAACTGATCGTGGTCGCGGTTTAAGTATTAAGCTCGTGCGATGACCGATCACGACCGCGCCGCCGCCCGCCGAGAAATCACGAACGCTTTCATGACCGCGCTGGAACGACGCCACGAAGTCCTGGACCTCATCGTGGAAGCCGACGACCGACCGTCGGCGGTCGACGGCATCGTCGAGTTGCTCGGCACGTCGCGGCTGGGCGCCGAAGCAGTGATCGGCATGTCGTTCGACCAGCTGACTAAGGACTCGCGCAAGATCATCGCCGCCGAGCTCGAAGACCTGAACAACATCTTGAGCTTCACGTTCAAGGACCGGCCGGCCAGCTCGGGCGACACGATGGCGCTGCGCGCCTTCTCCGGCAAGTCCGATCACGACATTTTCGCCGCGCGCACCGAGGAAGTTGGCGCCAGGGGCGACGGCTCGGGCGCTCCCGCCGGTGGCCTCGAGGACGAAATCCGTGCCGCCCAAGAGCGATTCGACGCCGAAGAAGCTGCCTGGTTCGTCGCGGTGGACGGCGACGACAAGGTCGGCATGGTGTTCGGCGAACTCGAAGGCCACGAGGTGCACGTCCGGATCTGGATCCATCCGGACTACCGGCACCGGGGCTACGGCACTGCTGCACTGTCCAAGTCGCGCCCGGAGCTGGCGGCGTATTTCCCCGCGGTGCCGCTGGTGATCCGGGCGCCGGGCGCCACGCTGGTCTAGCGGCTAGTCGGCTTTGCGGGCCAGCAGGTCCGAGGATCCCAGCACCCGCTCGACCTGAACCTCGATGACGACGCGTCGCGGATTTACCCGCGGCGTGCGGTAACGCTGTGCGTACCGCAGTTCCGCGTCACGCACGGCGTCGATCCCACCGTTCACGCTGGCGCTGCCCTCCAGCGACAGCCAGCGGGCCCCGTCGACCTGACTGAGCACGGCGACACCACCGCGGTCGGCGTTGACCGCCTTCTGCGAACCGCCGGTGGTGATCACCCGCGCGATGTGGGTTTTGGGGTCGAAGGTGAAACCCACCGCGACCACATGCGGCGAATTGTCAGCGCGCAGCGTGGTCAGCATGGCGAGGTGACGCTCGGTGAGAAACGCCAACGCGTCGTTGGTCAGTCGGGCAGTGGAGTTCGCCATCACCGCTCACGTTAGCGCAGGTCATAATCGCAACCGTGAATGACACGGGCGCACCTACGGTGCTGATTCTCGGTGGCCGCAGCGAAATCGGAGTCGAGCTTGCGGTGCGACTGGCTCCCGGCACCTCCGTGGTGCTGGCCGCCCGCGGCGCGGATCGCCTCGACGAGCAGGTGGCGGCGGTCCGGGCGGCTGGGGCGGCGGCGGTGTCCACCCGCGAGTTCGACGCCGACGACCTGGATTCGCACGGCCCGTTGATCGCGTCGATCATCGCCGAGCACGGCGCGATCGACACCGCGGTGCTCGCTTTCGGAGTGCTCGGTGACCAGGGCCGGGCCGAGATTGATGCGGCACACGCGGTGGCCGTCGTCCACACCGATTACGTCGCGCAGGTCAGCATGCTGACCCATCTGGCCGCTGCGATGCGACAGACCGGCCGGGGAGCGCTGGTGGTGTTCTCCTCGGTGGCGGGCGTGCGGGTGCGCCGGGCGAACTACGTCTACGGGTCTGCGAAAGCAGGCCTGGACGGATTCGCCAGCGGGCTGGCCGACGCGCTACACGGAACCGCCGTGCGGCTGCTGATCGTGCGGCCCGGTTTCGTCATCGGCAGGATGACGGAGGGGATGACGCCGGCCCCGCTGTCCAGCACGCCGGCTCAGGTGGCCGCCGCGACCGCGCGTGCGCTGGCCAAAAACCGCCGCGGCGTGTGGATCCCGTGGACGCTGCGGCCGGTGTTCTTCGGCATGCGACTGCTGCCGCAGTTCGTCTGGCGCCGAATGCCGCGATGAGCGCGGACATTTTCGATTTCGGATGAATTCTCGATAGGCCGACGTCGGCGGCGTAACGTGCAGGCCACCAGAGAGCGGGTGATGACGATGCCACAGAAGCGCCCCGTAAAAGTCGCGATAATCGGCGCCGGGATGTCGGGCCTGTGCATGGCAGTCAAGCTGCAGAACGCCGGCATCGACTCGTACACCATCTTCGAAAAAGCCCACGACGTCGGCGGCACCTGGCGCGACAACACCTATCCGGGGCTTACCTGCGACGTGCCATCGCGGTACTACTCCTACTCGTTCCGGCCCAATCCGCAGTGGTCACACGTGCTGCCGCCCGGACCTGAGATACGCGCCTATTTCCAGCGGGTAGCCGACGAGTACTCCCTTCGCCAACACATAAGATTCGACACCAACGTCACCGCCGCAGAATACGACGACGGAAAGTGGCGGCTTACCACTGACGCCGGCGAGGAAACCTTCGACGTACTCGTCACCGCGACAGGAGTTCTGCGGGTGCCTCGCAACCCCGACATTCCCGGCCTAGAGAGGTTCGCCGGTCCCGCGTTTCATTCGTCACGATGGGACCATTCGATCTCGCTGGCAGACAAGCGGATCGGCTTGATAGGGACCGGGTCGACCGGTGTACAGATTGTTGCGGAGCTCGGTGGCACGGTCCGCCAACTGACGATCTTTCAACGCACCGCGCAATGGGTCTACCCGTTCCCCAATGGCCGTTACTCGGCGCTCACCAAAAACGCCTTGTCCCGGTGGCCGAGGCTGAACACATTGGGATATTGGTTCTGGGGGTTGGTGTTCAGGCGCATATTCGGACGTGCGCCCATCCGTCCGGGTTTGCGGCGTCGCTTCGTGCAGGCCGAGTGCCGGTGGAACTTGCGTCTGTCGGTGCGCGACCCACAGTTGCGGGCCAAACTCACTCCCAAGGACCAGCCCATGTGCAAGCGGCTGGTCATGGCCGGGCATTACTACCGGTCCGTGCAGCAGCCCGGCGTCGAGGTGATCACCGATCCGATCGACCACGTCGAGCCCCGCGGTGTCGTCACCGGCGATGGCACCCTGCACGAATCGGATGTGTTGGTCTATGCCACCGGATTTGATGCCCGCGCTTACGTGCGCCCGCTGACGGTCACCGGCGAAGGTGGGCGGACTTTGGATGAAGCGTGGGCCGACGGACCCGTTGCGTACCGGTCGGTCGCGGTGCCGGGCTTCCCCAACCTATTCATGCTGATGGGCCCGCATTCGCCGATCGGTAACCAGTCGCTGATACCCATCGCTGAGGACCAGGCCGACTATGCGATGTGGTGGATCAACAAGATCCGCGACGGCGTGGTTCACGCCGCCGCACCGACCGAAGCGGCGACGAAAGAGTACAACGAGAACATGAAAGCCGCTATGCCGCAAACAATTTGGGTCACCGGATGCAACAGCTGGTACCTCGGTAAAGACGGTCTGCCCGAGCTTTTTCCGTGGACACCGGAAACCCATCGCGAACTGCTTCGTCGGCCGGAGCTCGCGGACTTCGACGTGCGCTCTGTTTGAGGATTACGACGTTCCGGCGCGCCTGGCATAGGCTTTGCGCTTCTCTACCTCGACGTCGCTGGTGAACACGCGCCCGGTACCCAACGCGCGTCCCAACGCCTCAGCTACCCGCAGCGGCATCAAACGCTGACCCGTCACGGTCGCGCCGATCGAACGGGGAACGAGTACGCGTGGTCTCGGTTTGGCAATCACCCCGGCGATTGCCCGCGCGACATCGTCGGGTTCGGCATTCTTGAAGCCCTTCGCGTGCCCGACGCCGTCAACCATTTCGGTATTGGTCAGAGTCGGCATGATCGCGGAGAAGTGCAGACCGCTGCCACGGTTTTCCATGCGAACGGTGTCGGTGTAGCCCAGCACGGCATGCTTTGTGGCGCAATAGGTTGCGATGCCCTCGGTCGGTAGCAGGCTGCCCAGCGACGCGATGTTGACGACATGACCGTGACCGCGCGGCAACATCCGCTGTGCCGCCAGCTTGGTTCCCAGGATGACGCCGTAGATGTTGACATCGAGCAGTCGCTGTGTGATCGCGTCGGCCTCATCGACCGCACGGCCGACCGCGATAACCCCGGCATTGTTCACCAGCACGTCGAGGGTCCCCAGCCGTTGCTCGACAGTGTCGAGAAAATCGGTGAACGATCGTCGATCCGTCACGTCGAGTCGGCGGCCGACCTGCAGCCCCAACTCACTGCTTGCCTCCTTGACGGCCGCCCTGTCGATATCGCCGATCGCGACCTTGGCACCCAAACCGTGCAGAACCGTTGCCGTAGCCAGGCCGATCCCGCGTGCACCACCGGTGATGGCGACTACCTTGTCTGCAACAGCGGAAGGTTTCATCGCTTGAGGCTCCTTCTTGTTCGGGGTGAAGCCTAGGGCCTGAAGGCCTCTAGACTGACGCCGTGGCCCCGACCTTTGCAGACGTCGCCAAGGCGCAGTATGTCCTCCTGACCACGTTCACCAAGGACGGTCGACCGAAGCCCACCGCGATCTGGGCGGCCCCTGACGGCGACCGTCTGTTGGTGATCACCCAGGCAAAGTCGTGGAAGGTCAAGCGGATCCGCAACACGCCCCGCGTCACCCTGGCGATCTGTGACAGGCAGGGGCGCCCGAAAAGCGAGGCTATCGAAGCGACCGCGACCATTCTGGACACATCGAAAACCGGTCACGTCTACGACGCCATCGGTCGCCGGTACGGCCTGATCGGCAAGGTGTTCAACGTCGTCAGCAAGCTGCGCGGCGGCATGCAGAACAACGTCGGCCTGGAGTTACGCGCCGCTGCCTAGGTGCTCGCCGAAGAACGCGAACACGCGCGCCCAGGCATCGTCGGTGGCGGCCTCGTTGTAGCCGAAGCCGGTGATCCGCAACAGCGGCTGAGCGGGCAGCTTGTTGGCGAAGCTGTGCCCGGCCTTCGGATAGGCCTTGACGTCGTTGGTGATCCCTTTGTGGTCGAGCACCCGTTGCAGCTTCTCGGGTGCTCCGATGCCGATCGGGTCGCGGCTGCCGTAGCTGGCGACGATCGGGCAGGCCCCGTCCAGCGTCTCGCTGAGCTCGCGGGGCAGCGGCGCGCCGTAGAACGGCGCTGAGGCGTCAAAACCCTTGGGCGACATGACGAGTGCGAACTGGCCGCCCATGCAGAACCCGGCGATTCCGACGTGTCCGGTGCATTCCGGCAACGCCTTCAGGTGGTCGCGGGCAGCCAGCACGTCGTCAAGCGCGCGTCCGCGTTTGGTCAGCAACTCGCGCATGACCTTGGTAATGCAGCGCGCCCAGCCGCCCCGGGCGAACATGTTCGGGGTCAGGGCGACATAACCGGCCGAAGCGACATGGCGGTTGATCGACTCTTTGTCCGGTCCGTAACCGATGGCGTCGTGAATGATCACGACGCCCGGCCAGGGCCCCGGGCCGTCGGGGACGTCGAGCAGCGCGTCGATGGGGCCGGCCGGGGTGTCGATCTCGATAGTCGTCACGTCAGCCATCTAACCGCGCCACGACGGTCCGCGGAACTCCCGCGGCCGTCTGCGACGTTGGCGTCTCATGGTGTCGCGACTGTTTCTGGTCTACGTCGTGGTCGAGCTGCTCGTGGTGGTCGGCCTGGCGTCGACGATCGGGCTCGGCTGGACTCTGCTGGCGGTGCTGGTCACGTTCGCCGCAGGGCTGGCGCTGGCGGGCTCGCAGCTGAGGCTGCAGCTCACCCGGCTGCGTTCCGGGTTCACCGGGGACCAGTCGCGGCTGGCCACCGACAGCGCGCTGGTCGGGCTGGGATCATTGCTGGTCGTGGTCCCCGGTCTGGTGACCACCGCCGCGGGCCTGCTGCTGCTGTTGCCGCCCAGCCGTGCCGCCGCCCGCCCGGTGCTCACGGCGTTGGCCGCCCGCCGCTTCCAGCTCATCACCATCGCTGCCAAGGGTCGAGCCCGTCGGCCGGCGTCGGACTACATCGACGGCGAGGTCATCGATGTCGCTGACGTGACTGAGGTTGTCGAACCGCCGGCGTTACCCTTGCGGCCTGAATAGCTCCCGCGTGTCCGCACCCCGCACAACCCTGTTGATCAACGGCCGGGTTCACACCCCCACCCATCCCGATGCGACCGCGATGGCGGTCCGCGACGGTGTCGTGGCCTGGTTGGGCAGCGACGACGTCGGCCGACGTCAGTTCGCCGGCGCCGATGTCGTCGATCTCGACGGCGGCTTGGTCGCCCCCGGTTTCGTCGACAGCCACATCCACCTCACCGCGACCGGCTTGACGCTCGTCGGTCTCGACTTGCGGCCTGCGACGTCGCACCGGCACTGCTTGCAGCTGCTCGCCGACTACGCGGCAGCCCATCCCGGCCAACCGATCTGGGGCCACGGCTGGGACGACTCGTCGTGGCCGGAACCCACACCGCCGACGACCGCGGACCTGGACGCGGTGCTCGGTGATCGGCCCGCGTACCTCGCCCGGGTCGACGTGCATTCGGCGCTGGCCTCGACCGGTCTGCGCCGCCGCGCCCCCGGGCTGCCCGCGGCGGCCGGGTATGACACCCCGCTGGTCGGCGACGCCCATCATCTGGTCCGCGCTGCCGCGCGCGACTTGCTGACCGACGGACAGCGAGCCGAGGCCCGGCTCGCCGCGCTGGACACCTTGGCCGCCAATGGGATCGTCGCTGTGCACGAATGCGCCGGCCCCGATATCGGCGGGCTGGACGACTGGCAGCAACTGCGCGCCGCCAGCTCCCGAACGCACGGCGTCGACGTGACCGGTTACTGGGGTGAGGCGGTGACCAGCCCGGCGCAGGCGCGCGCGCTCCTCGACGACACCGGGGCGGCGGGGCTGGCCGGTGACCTGTTCGTCGACGGCGCGCTGGGGTCGCGCACCGCCTGGCTGCACGAGCCCTACCGCGACGCCGCGGAGCGCACCGGAGCCTGCTACCTGGAGCCCGACGCCGTCACCGCGCACCTGCGCGCGTGCACCGAAGCCGGCGTGACGGCGGGTTTCCACGTCATCGGCGATGCCGCGGTCTCCAGCGTCGTCGACTCGCTGCAACACGTGGTCGACGAGCTGGGCGTGGCCGCGGTGGCGCGGTGCGGGCACCGCCTGGAGCACCTGGAAATGGTGACCGCCGAGCAGGCAGCCAAGCTCGGCGCCTGGGGAGTGGTGGCCAGTATGCAACCCAATTTCGACGCCCTCTGGGGCGGCGACGACGGGATGTACGCCCAGCGCCTGGGTATCAATCGGGCCGGGCGTCTCAACCCGTTTGCGCTGCTAGCATCCCAAGGCGTGGCTCTCGCGTTCGGATCCGACGCACCGGTGACCGAACTCGACCCGTGGGCGACGATCCGCGCGGCCGTCCACCACCGCACGCCGCGCAGCTCGATGTCGCGGCGAGCGGCGTTCGCGGCTGCGACTCGCGGCGGCTGGTTAGCCGCAGGTGCCGGCGACGAGCTGATCGGCAGCTTGGTTCCGGGCGCACCGGCGTCCTACGCCGTCTGGGACGTCGGCGGCCTGAGCGAACACGAAGCGTTGCCGCGGCTCGACCCGGGCGACCCGTTGCCGCGCTGCCGGCAGACCGTGCACAGGGGCGTCGTACTCCATGGCTAGAGGTATCGGGCGGTTCGACCCCCGGAAGCGGCCCGCGGAAAACACCGACGTCCTTCCCGCGATCACGAACGACCTGTTGACCGGCGAGATCCCGGTCCACGCCGTGCCGGACGCCGTCACCGGCGAAATCCCGGTCCCGGACGTCGAGCACGACGGTGTCGAACCGGCTGACGTCGACGCTGACGATGAGCGGAGAGACGACCGCTCTGACCGGCTGGCACAGTTGCGCGGCCACGCCGCCCACGCGGCGACGGTGTTATGGCAGCACGTGGTCCAGCTGTCTGTTGTGCTTTCCACCTGGATTGCCGGTCAGCTGCGGATACGGGTGCCGCAGTTGGGCCGGTGGCTACGGCCACGCCTGACCCGGCTGAGCGCCGCGATCGTCGCCGGTCTGCTGCTGTGCGCGAGTTATCCACTATTCAATTGGTGGTGGGCCGCGATCATCGCGTTCGCCGTGCTGGCCTGGGTGCTGACCCGTCCGGCCACCACACCGGTCGGCGGATTCGGTTACGGCGTCCTGTTCGGCCTGGCGTTCTACTTGCCGCTCATCCGCTGGATCAGCATCCTCGTCGGCGCCGTGCCGTTGGTGGCGCTGGTGCTGCTCTGCGCGGTGTTCCCCGGAGTCTTCGGTCTCGCGGCCGTCGTGGTCCGGCGGTTGCCCGGCTGGCCGATCTGGTTTGCGGTGTTGTGGGCGGCCCAGGAGTGGTTGAAGTCGACCGTCCCGTTCGGCGGATTCCCGTGGGGCGTGGTGGCCGCCGGTCAGACGGCGGGCCCATTCCTGCCGCTGGTCCGGCTTGGCGGCGTCCCGCTGCTGTCGCTGGCGATCGTGCTGACCGGGTGCAGCGTCGCGGCGCTGGTGTTGGAGACCGTCTCGTGGTGGCGGACGTCGCGTCAGCGACACACCGATGGCGACGCGGCGTCGGATGACGTCCCGCCCGCGGTGATGCTGCCCGCGCTGTGCATTTGCCTGGTCTTCTTCCTTGCCGCGGCAGTGTGGCCGCAGGTCCGCCACTCCGGCACCGGATCCGGAAACGAACCGACCGTCACCGCCGCGGTCGTGCAGGGCAACGTGCCGCGACTTGGTCTGGAGTTCAACGCGCAACGGCTCGCGGTGCTCGGCAACGACGTCCGGGAGACTCGCCACCTGGCCGACGACGTGCGCGCCGGGCGGGCCCCCCAACCCGACTTCGTGGTCTGGCCCGAGGACGCGTCGGAGATCGATCCACTGCGCAATCCCGATGCGGCACAAGAGATCTCAGTGGCCGTCGAGGCGATCAAGGCGCCGATCCTGGTCGGCACGGTGCTCGACGTCGCCGGCCGTTCGCCGGATGACCCCGCCCAGACCAACACGGTGATCGTGTGGAACCCGAAGTCCGGCCCGGGCGATCGCCACGACAAGCGGATTGTGCAGCCGTTCGGCGAATATCTGCCCTGGCGTGGCTTCTTCAAGCAGCTGTCCGGGCTCGCCGACTGGGCCGGCTACATCATCCCGGTCAAAGGCACCGGGGTGGTGCGCGCCGCGGGCACCCCGATCGGTGTCTCGACCTGTTGGGAAGTGATCTTCGATCGTGAGCTGCGCGACTCCGTTCGCAGCGGCGCCCAGCTGCTCGCGGTGCCGGCCAACAACGCCAACTTCAACCAGACGATGAGCGAACAACAGCTGGCGTTCTCCAAGCTGCGCGCAGTCGAGCTGGACCGCTACGCAGTCGTGGCCAGCAACGTCGGGATCTCCGCGCTGGTCACCCCGGACGGCCGTGAACTGGTACGGACCAACTTCTTCACGCCGGCCTACCTGGACAACCAGGTCCGGCTCAAGACGACACTGACCCCGGCCGCCCAGTGGGGCCCGATCCTGCAGGTCGGCCTCGTCCTGGCCGCTGTCGTGATCCTTTTCGCGGCGATGCGGCACAATGGATGGTTCACGGATATCCACCGACGGCTGTCGGACTTGGCGAACAAAGGAGGCCCGGCGCCGGAGAAATCCGACGACGACCCGCCAGGCGACGATGGATTGGCCGACGGCCCGCCTGTCAAAGCGGTTGCCGCCAACGCCGAACTCGACGAGGACGGCCAACATTCCGCCCGCGGACCTGCTCAGCGGCCAGAAAAAGGAGACATATGACCACCGGCGATCCGGTGCCTCGGGTTGCGGGCGATCGTCCCACCCTGCGCACCCTGGTGATCATCCCCACATTCAACGAGCGGGAGAACCTGCCGCTGATCCTGCAGCGACTTCACCGGGCGTGCCCCGCCGCACACGTCCTCGTCGTCGACGACAGCAGCCCCGATGGAACCGGACAGCTGGCCGACGACTTCGCCGCCGCGGACCCCGAGCGGATCAATGTCATGCACCGCACGGTCAAGGACGGTCTGGGTGCGGCGTACCTCGCTGGGTTCGCCTGGGGGTTGAGCCGGGGTTACACCACGCTCGTGGAGATGGACGCCGACGGCAGCCACGCTCCCGAGCAGCTGCACCTGTTGCTGGAGGCGGTCGACGCCGGCGCCGACCTGGCCATCGGCTCGCGCTACGTCGAAGGCGGAAACGTACAGAACTGGCCTTGGCGCCGCTGGGCGCTGTCCTGGACGGCCAACACCTATGCGCGGCTGGCGTTGGGCATCGGCATTCACGACATCACGGCCGGCTACCGTGCCTACCGCCACGACGTCCTGGAGAAGATCGACCTCGACCACGTCGACTCGAAGGGCTACTGCTTCCAGATCGACCTGACCTGGCGCACCATCACCAATGGGTTCGTCGTCACCGAGGTGCCGATCACGTTCACCGAACGTGAACTCGGCGTGTCAAAGATGAGCGGATCCAACATCCGCGAAGCGTTGGTCAAAGTCGCGCAGTGGGGGATCGACGGTCGACTGCACCGCAACCGTCCGGCACCGGTCACCCGGTGAATTGAAACCGACGCCCGGCGTCAGCTACCGCGGCGACGGGTCTTGATCAGCTCGAGCCGCTCCTTGAGCAGTTCATCGAGCTCGTCGACCGAGCGGCGCTCCAGCAGCATGTCCCAGTGCGTGCGGGGCGGCTTGACCTTCTTCGGCTCGGGCAGGTCACCCTCGATCAGGGTGCCTTCCATGCCGTTGCGGCACAGCCAGGTGCCGGGGATCTCGGCGTCGTCGGCGAACGGGACGTCGAATTCCTCGCCGTTCTCGGTGCGGTAACGCGCGACCTGACGCGGTGCCAGATCGTGGTTGCGGTCGGTCTCGTAACTTACGGCTCCAAGGCGACTGCCTCTGAGGACACGATCAGCCATTGGTACCCACTCCTCTTAAAGTCTTCTTATCCAGCTAGCCCACTGATCAACGTCAGGGCGATCAGCAGAGTTCCCCGGATTGGTCCGGGGCCCATGCGACCCGACGGTCAATGATACCGGGGTTTGGTCCAGACCCCGACTAAAGTCGGCCCCGTGACTCGACGCGTCCGCCCGCAGCCGTGCCGCTGGTGTGGCCGAGATGTCGCCGACAGCGGAATGGGACGGCGCCGCCAGTACTGCCGGCAATCGTGTCGGCAGCGCGCCTACGAGCAGCGAGCCTCGATCAACAGCGCCAAGGGTGCGTCGGTACCCGCGGACTCGGTGGTGTTGTCGGCCGACGAGGCCGCCGACCTGTCCGATCGCGTCTATCAGGTGCGATGCGCAGCTGAAGACGTCGCCATCGCGCTCGACGAAGGAGCCGGCGCTCCCGAATTGCGCGAACTGTGTGCCGCCCTGATGCGCGCCGCGCAGGCCGCCGACGGGTGGCGCCGACCAGCCTGACCGCCGCCGTTCCGGCGATCGGTGACGAGCGAAGACGCGCTTGGCCTCGGCTGGCTTCTGACCGGTAGAGTCTCGCCATGGATCGCTGGACAACGCCAGATTTGGCTGTGGAGCCAGGCCATGAATCGGGCGGGCAAGTCGGCGCACGGCGCTACTTCTCCGCGATGGAAATCAGGAGTAGCGAGCGTATTGAGAACGTGGGCGAGGTTGGTGGCGTCCGCCAACGATGTTCTCGAGTCGACGAGCAGTCACGCAGTCGCGGCGAATGACTCTGCTCCCGGGGCTGCATTCCGGATTCAGCGACGATCGACGCTAGGCGAGGGGTAACCACATGGCTGACCAACTGCAGCATGCAACCGAGGCGTTGCGTAAAGCCCTCGTCCAGGTCGAGCGCCTGAAGAGCAAGAACCGCGCATTGCTGGAACGCTCCGGCGAGCCGATCGCGATCGTCGGCATGTCCTGCCGCTTCCCCGGCGGCGTCGAATCACCGGACGGTTTGTGGGACATGGTCGCCCAACAGCGTGACGTGATGTCGGAGTTCCCGACCGACCGCGGCTGGGATCTGGCCGGGTTATTCGACGACGACCCCGATGCCCCGCACAAGTGTTACGCGCGTTCCGGCGGGTTCGTGGACGGCGTGGCGGATTTCGACGCGGGGTTCTTCGGCGTGGCACCCAGCGAGGCGCTGGCCACCGACCCGCAGCATCGGATGCTGCTGGAGTTGTCCTGGGAGGCGTTGGAGCGAGCCGGAATTGACCCGACCACCTTGCGCGGCAGCGCCACCGGGGTGTTCGCGGGAATCATCTCCCAGGGCTACGGCATGCTCGCCGAGGAGATCGAGGGCTACCGGTTGACCGGTATGACGTCCAGCGTCGCCACCGGCCGGGTGGCCTACGTTCTCGGGCTGGAAGGCCCCGCGGTGTCGGTCGACACGGCATGCTCGTCGTCGTTGGTGGCCCTGCACATGGCGGTGCAGTCGCTGCGGTCGGGGGAGTGCGACCTCGCGCTGGCCGGCGGCGCCACCGTCAACGCCACCCCGACGGTGTTCGTCGAATTCAGCCGGCACCGGGGCCTGTCGCCGGACGGCCGATGCAAGCCCTTCTCGGGAGCGGCCGACGGCGTCGGCTGGTCCGAGGGCGGCGGAATGCTTGTGGTGGAACGGCTTTCGGACGCTCAGCGGTTGGGTCATCAGGTGCTCGCGATGGTGCGGGGCACGGCGGTCAACCAGGACGGCGCGTCGAACGGCCTGACCGCCCCCAACGGCCCGTCCCAGCAGCGGGTGGTGCGCTCGGCGTTGGCCAATGCCGGGTTGAGCACCGCCGACGTGGACGTGGTGGAGGGCCACGGCACCGGAACCACGCTCGGGGATCCGATTGAGGCGCAGGCGCTGTTGGCCACGTACGGCCAGGATCGGCAGCAGCCGCTCTGGCTGGGGTCGATCAAGTCGAATATGGGTCACACGCAGGCCGCCGCCGGGGTGGCCGGTGTGATCAAGATGGTGCAAGCGATGCACCACGACCTGCTACCGGCGTCGTTGCACGTGGATGTGCCCAGCCCGCACGTGGATTGGTCGGCGGGCGCGGTCTCACTGCTGACCGAACCGCAGGAGTGGCCCGGTAATGGCCGGGCTCGCCGCGCGGCGGTGTCGTCGTTTGGGATCAGCGGCACCAACGCGCACGTGATCATCGAGGAGTCCCCGTCGGTCGAGCAGACCGAGAGCGTGACTCCGTCACCATCGGTGGTGCCGTGGGTGCTGTCGGCCAAAAGTGCGGCGGCGCTGGAAGGTCAGGCGTCGCGGTTAGCCGAATTCTTGAGCACGCGTGAACATCTGGATATCACCGACATCGGTTGGTCATTGGCGGGACGGTCCACCTTCGAGCATCGTGCGGTGCTGCTCGGCAGCGACCGGACTCAGCTGATCGCGGGTCTGGGGGAGCTGGCAGACGGGACGCCGGGTGCCTCGGTGATCACCGGCCACGCCACCCCGGCCGGCAAGACCGTTTTCGTCTTCCCAGGTCAGGGTTCGCAATGGCTCGGCATGGGCGTCGAATTGCTCGATACCGCACCGGTTTTCGCCGAAAAGATGAACGCTTGCGCGGAGGCGTTCGCGGAGTTCGTCGACTGGTCGCTGATCGATGTGTTGCGCGGGGCGCCCGGCGCGCCGGGCCTGGACCGTGTCGATGTCGTCCAGCCCGCGTTGTTCGCGGTGATGGTGTCGCTGGCCGAGCTGTGGCGGTCGATCGGTGTCCGGGCGGATGCCGTGATCGGGCATTCCCAAGGCGAGATCGCCGCGGCCTACGTCGCCGGTGCACTGTCGCTGCGCGACGCCGCGCAAGTGGTCACGCTGCGCAGCAAGATGCTGCTGGCCCTGTCCGGTCACGGCGGCATGGCCTCCCTGGCGTGCGGACCAGAGCAGGCGCGAGAGCTGTTGGCGCCATGCGGCGATCGGGTCAGCATCGCCGCGATCAACGGGCGCTCGGCGGTCGTCGTCTCCGGCGAGGAGACCGCGCTCGACGAGATCGTCGCCCACTGCACCGAGCGCGAGATGCGCGCCCGTCGCATCGACGTCGACTACGCGTCGCATTCCGTTGCCGTCGAAGCGATCCGCGATCAACTCGTCGCCGCGCTGTCCGGCATCCAGCCGAGCTCATCGCGCACTGTCTTCTTCTCCACGGTCACCGGCGGCGTGCTCGACACGGCCGGCCTGGACGCGGACTACTGGTTCCGCAACATCCGCCAGACCGTCGAATTCGATGAGGCCGTACGCACCGCAACCCAGAGTGGCTACCGGACGTTCATCGAATCCAGCCCGCACCCCGCGCTGATCGCCGGCATCGAGGACACCGCTACCGACGGCGGAGCCGATGCGGTCATCGTGCCGACGCTTGGCCGCGAGGACGGCGGACTCCAGCGCTTCCTCGCTTCGGCCGCACAGGCTTTCGTGTCGGGCGTCAAGGTGGACTGGCGCGCGGCGTTGCCGGGCGCCGGCTTCGTCGAGCTGCCGACGTATGCCTTTGACCGACGGCGCTTTTGGCTGTCCGGCGACGGCGCCGCAGTGGACGCCGCCGGTCTGGGCCTGGGAGCCGGCGAGCACGCGTTGTTGGGCGCGGTGGTGGAGCTACCGGATTCCGGCGGGGTGGTGCTGACCGGCCGACTGTCGCCGGCCACTCAGAGCTGGCTGGCCGATCACGCCGTCAGCGGGTTGGTGGTCTTCCCGGGCGCGGGCTTCGTGGAGTTGGCCATTCGGGCCGGCGACGAAGTCGGCTGCTCAGTGGTGGATGAGCTCACCTTGCAGGCGCCGCTGCTGCTGTCGGCCGCCGGCTCGGTCGCGGTGGAAGTGATCGTCGGCGCGGCTGACGAATCGGGCCAGCGCAGCATGTCCGTGTTCTCCAGGGCAACACCGGATTCCGACTGGACCTGCCACGCGACCGGATCGTTGTCGCCCGGAACGGTGGAGCCGGGCGCAGATCTGTCGGTCTGGCCGCCTGAAGGCGCGATCGCCGTCGACGTGTCCGACGGTTATCAGCGATTGGCGGCGCGCGGCTACCAGTACGGTCCGGCGTTCCAGGGATTGACCGCGCTGTGGCGTCGCGGCGAGGAGTTCTTCGCCGAAGTGACCTTGCCCCAAGCGGCCGGCGGTGTCACCGGATTCGGTGTGCACCCGGTGCTGCTGGATGCGGCGCTGCACGCCGCGGCGGTGACGCACGACGGCGACGGTGTGGCGCTACCGTTCTCGTGGCAGGGCGTGTCGCTGCATGCGGCCGGAGCATCGTCGGTGCGCGCGCGGATCGCACCGTCGGGCCCCTCGGCGGTGTCGGTGGAACTTGCCGACGGCCTGGGGTTGCCGGTGCTGTCTGTGGCGTCGATGATCGCCCGCCCGATCTCGCAGCAGCAGTTGATGGCTGCGGTGTCCGGCGCCTCCGGCGATCGGCTCTTCGAGCTGGCGTGGTCGCCCACCTCGGCGGCATCGCACGCCGGGACGCCGACGTATCAGGTGTTCGATTCCGCTGCGGGCGAACAGGACCCGGTCACTGCGAGTTACGAACGTGTGCACGCCGCGCTGGCGGCGCTGCAGTCCTGGTTGGCCGAACACGACTCGGGCGTGTTGGTGGTGTCGACCCGCGGCGCTGTCGGGTTGCCTGGGGACGACGTCACCGATCTGGCCGGCGCCGCGGTGTGGGGCTTGGTGCGCTCGGCGCAGACGGAGCATCCCGGCCGGATAGTCCTGGTGGATTCCGATGCGCCACTGAGTGATTCGGCGGTCGTCAACGCATTGTCGGTCGGCGAGCCGCAGATCGTGCTGCGCGGCGACACGATCTACACCGCGCGGGTGCACGGCAGCCGGGCAGTCGACGGCATTCTGGTGCCGCCGGTCGACGGGCCGTGGCGGTTGGGTCTGTCCACCCCGGGCACCTTCGAGAACCTGCAACTCGAACCGGTGCCGAATGCCGGCGCGCCGCTGGAACCCGGCCAGGTCCGGGTGGACATGCGGGCCATCTCCACCAACTTCCGCGACATCATGATCACCCTGGGCATGTTCACCCACGACGCGCTGATCGGTGGCGAAGGCGCAGGCGTCGTCGTCGAAGTCGGGCCCGGTGTCACCGAATTCGCCGTCGGCGACGACATCTATGGATTCTTCCCCGACGGCAGCGGCACCCTGGTCGCCGGCGACACCCGGCTGCTGCTTCCCATGCCGTCGGACTGGTCGTACGCCGAAGCGGCCGCGATATCAGCCGTTTTCACCACCGCCTATTACGCGTTCGTCCATCTGGCCGACGTCAAGCCCGGTCAGCGGCTGCTGTTACACGCCGGCACCGGTGGTGTCGGTATGGCCGCGGTGCAGCTGGCCCGGCACTTCGGGTTGGAGGTGTTCGCCACCGCCAGCCGCGGTAAGTGGGACACGTTGCGCGCGATGGGCTTTGACGACGAGCACATCGGCGATTCCCGCACGTGTGAGTTCGAGGACAAATTCCGCGCCGTGGTCGGCGACCGGGGCTTCGACGTGGTGCTGGACTCGCTGGCCGGTGAATTCGTCGACGCCTCACTGCGTCTGGTCGCCCCCGGCGGGGTGTTCCTCGAGATGGGCAAGACCGACATCCGCGACCCGGGAAAGGTCGCCGAGGAATATCCCGGTGTGCGCTACCGCGCCTTCGACCTCTTCGAGCCCGGCCGCAACCGCATGCACCAGTATCTGCTGGAGCTCGCCGAACTCTTCGACGCCGGAGTGTTGCGGCCCCTGCCGGTCACCACATTCGACGTCCGACGCGCACCGGCCGGGCTGCGGTATCTGAGCCAGGCGCGGCACACCGGCAAGGTCGTGTTGACCATGCCGGACGCCTGGACTTCGGGCACGGTGTTGATCACCGGTGGCACCGGGATGGCGGGTTCCGCACTGGCCCGCCACGTGGTGGCCAACCACGGTGCCCGAAACCTGTTGCTGCTCAGCCGGCGTGGCCCGGACGCACCCGGCGCCACTGACCTGGTGGCCGAACTGCAGGCCGGGGGAGCCGAGGTGGCGGTGGCGGCCTGCGATGCCGCCGATCGGCCGGCGCTGGCCAAGGTGTTGGCGGACATCTCCGTGCAGCATCCGCTGAGCGCCGTCATCCACGCCGCGGGTGTGCTGGACGACGCGGTGGTGACGTCGCTGACGCCGGAGCGGGTGGACGCGGTGTTGCGGGCCAAGGTCGACGCCGCGTGGAATCTGCATGAGCTCACGCGCGATACGCCGATCTCGGCGTTCGTGATGTTCTCCTCGATGGCCGGTCTGGTCGGCTCGTCGGGTCAGGCCAACTACGCCGCCGCCAACACCTTCCTGGACGGACTGGCGGTGCATCGGCGGGCGCACAAGCTGCCGGCGATCTCCCTGGGCTGGGGCTTGTGGGATCAGGCCAGTGACATGACCGGCGGACTCGAAGCCGCGGGCCGGGCCCGCCTGGCCCGCACCGGTGTCAAGGCACTGTCGTCGGCCGACGCGCTGCAGCTGTTCGACACCGCGATGGTGGTCGACGAGCCGATCCTGTTGCCCGCGCACATCGACACTGCCGCCCTGCGTGCCAACGCCGCCGTGGTCCCGCCGATGTTCATCGACCTCATCACCGCGCCGACCCGCCGCCGGGTCGACGACTCGCTGGCCGCCAGCAAATCTAAATCGGCCCTGGCGCAACGCATCCACGGGCTGCCCGAGGCCGAACAGCAGGCCGTACTGCTTGATCTGGTCCGCTCACACATCGCCACCGTGCTGGGCAGCACCACTCCGGAAGCCATCGACCCGGACAAGGCGTTCCAGGAGTTGGGCTTCGACTCGCTCACCGCCGTCGAAATGCGCAACCGGCTCAAGGCCGCCACCGGGCTGGCGCTGTCGCCGACGCTGATCTTCGACTACCCGACGCCGAGCCGGCTGGCCGCCTACTTCCGCAGCGAACTCGCCGGTGTCCCACAGGAAGTCAAGAGTGTGCCCGCAGTGCGGGTCACCGGCGACGACCCGATCGTGATCGTCGGCATGTCCTGCCGGTATCCGGGCGGGGTGAACTCTCCGGAAGACCTGTGGGACATGGTCATCGAAGGTCGCGACGTCATCACCGAATTCCCCGGCGACCGCGGCTGGGACCTGGCCAACCTGTACAACCCCGACCCCGACGTCGCCGAGACCTGCTACACCCGCACCGGCGGCTTCGTCGAGGATGTCGGCGACTTCGACCCGGCGTTCTTCGGGATCGGCCCGTCGGAAGCGCTGGCGATGGATCCCCAGCAGCGGATGTTCCTCGAGTTGACCTGGGAAGCGTTGGAGCGGGCCGGGATCGACCCGACCACCCTGCGCGGCAGCGCCACCGGAGTCTTCGCCGGCCTGATGACTCAGGGCTACGGCATGTTCTCCACCAAGCCGGTGGGAGGCTTCCGGCTGACCGGCCAGCTTTCCAGCGTCGCGTCCGGCCGGGTTTCCTACGTGCTCGGGCTGGAAGGCCCGGCGGTGTCGGTGGACACCGCATGCTCGACATCGCTCGTCACGCTGCACATGGCCGCGCAGTCATTGCGCTCAGGTGAGTCCGACCTCGCGCTGGCCGGCGGTGTCACAATCAACGCCACGCCCGACATCTTCGTCGAGTTCAGCCGCTGGCGCGGACTTTCGACCGACGGCCGCTGCAAGGCGTTCGCCGGCGCCGCCGACGGCACCGGTTTCTCCGAGGGTGGCGGAATGCTGGTGCTGGAACGGCTTTCCGACGCTCAGCGCCTCGGTCACCCGGTGCTGGCCGTCGTCAGTGGTTCGGCGATCAACCAGGACGGCGCGTCGAACGGGCTCACCGCGCCCAACGGCCCGTCGCAGCAACGGGTGGTGCGATCGGCGTTGGCGAGCGCCGGACTCAACGGCGCCGAGATCGACGTAGTCGAGGGCCATGGCACCGGCACCACGCTCGGTGATCCGATTGAAGCTCAGGCGATCTTGGCGACCTACGGGCAGGATCGGCAGACCCCGCTGTGGTTGGGGTCGATCAAGTCGAATATGGGCCATACCCAGGCCGCCGCGGGCGTTGCCGGCGTGATGAAGATGATCCTCGCAATGCGTCACGAGGTTCTGCCGACGACCTTGCATGTCGATCAGCCCAGCCCGCACGTGGATTGGTCGATGGGGTCGGTGCAACTGCTCACCGAACCGCAGCCATGGAAGCGCGACAAGGCCGACGGCCGGGTGCGTCGGGCAGGCGTGTCGTCGTTCGGCATCAGCGGCACCAACGCGCACGTGATCATCGCAGAACCGCCGGCCCCAGAGAACACTGAGCAGACCGTGCACAGTCCGGTCGCACCGCCGCCGGTCGTGCCGTGGGTGTTGTCGGCCAAGTCGGCGACCGCACTGGCGTCTCAGGCGTCACGTCTGGCCGAATTCATCAGCACCCGTGACGAATTGACGGCCGAGGATGTGGGGTGGTCGTTGGCGGGACGGACTGCCTTCGAGCACCGGGCGGTGCTGCTCGGCGCCGACCGTGACCAGTTGCTCACCGGCCTGGGCGAGCTGGCCGGTGGTGAGCCGGGCGCGTCGGTGATCACCGGGCAGACCACCGCGGGCAAAACCGTCATCGTCTTCCCCGGACAGGGCTCCCAATGGCTTGGCATGGGCATGGGCCTGCACGCCGCCTATCCGGTTTTTGCCGAAGCCTTCAACACCGCTGTCGGCGAGTTGGATCGCCACCTGCTGCGGCCACTGCGCGAAGTCATGTGGGGCCACGACGAAAACCTGGTGAACACCACCGAATTCGCCCAGCCTGCGTTGTTCGCCGTCGAGGTCGCGCTCTACCGCTTACTGGAATCCTGGGGAGTGCGGCCCGACTTCGTGATGGGCCACTCGGTCGGGGAGTTGACCGCGGCGCACGTCGCAGGCGCCCTGTCGCTGGAGAACGCCGCGCTGCTGGTGGTCGCGCGCGGCCGCTTCATGCAAGCGTTGCCGTCCGGTGGGGCCATGGTCGCCGTGCAGGCCACCGAGGACGAAGTCCGTCCGCTGCTGACCGGCAAAGTCGGCATTGCGGCGGTGAACGGACCGTCGTCCGTGGTGGTGTCCGGCGAGGAAGCGGAGGTGGCCGCGATCGCGGACCAGCTGCGCGGCCAGGGCCGTCGGGTGCACAAGCTCGCGGTGTCGCATGCGTTCCACTCGCCGCTGATGGAGCCGATGATCGGCGAGTTCATAGCCGCGGCACGCGAACTCACGGTCAATCCAGTCAGCATTCCGGTGATCTCCAACGTCACCGGAGAATTGGCGGGCAACGACTTCGCGTCGGCCGACTACTGGACACAGCACATCAGGGCCGCAGTCCGGTTCGCGGACAGCGTCCGCTACGCAAACGCGACCGGGGCGAGCCGGTTCCTCGAAGTGGGACCCGGCGGCGGGCTGACTTCGTCTATCGAGGAGTCACTCGCCGACACCGATATCGTGTCGGTGCCGATGCTGCGCAAAGACCGTCCCGAGCCGAACAGCCTGACGGCCGGAGTGGCCCAAGCCTTCGTATCGGGTGTCGGCGTCGATTGGCGTGTGACGCTGCCCGGGGCGAAGTTCGTCGAGCTGCCGACGTATGCCTTTGAGCGACAGCGCTTTTGGCTGTCGAACGACGACGCCGCGGTGGACGCCGCGGGTCTGGGGTTGGAAGCCAGCGAGCACGCGCTGCTCGGCGCGGTGGTGGATCTCCCGACCTCGGGCGGCGTGGTGCTGACGGGTCGCCTGTCGGCCGGAACCCAGAGTTGGCTGAACGATCACGCCGTCGGCGGTGTAGTGGTGTTCCCGGGTGCGGGCTTCGTCGAGTTGGCCATCCGCGCCGGCGACGAGGTCGGCTGCTCGGTCGTCGACGAGCTGATGCTGGCTGCGCCGCTGGTGATCCCCGCGACGGGCACGGTGTCGGTGCAAGTGAATGTCGGCGGCGCCGACGAATCGGGCAGCCGCCCGGTGTCGGTGTTCTCCCGCCGCGACGCGCATTCGGGCTGGACGCTGCATGCCGAAGGCGTCGTGCGGCCGGGTGTCGCCGAGGCGGGCACCGACATGTCGGCCTGGCCGCCGGCGGGCGCGACGCCGGTCGACATCGACGGCCTGTACGACCGATTGGCCGCGCGCGGCTATGGCTACGGCCCGGCGTTCCAAGGTTTGACCGCGATGTGGCGCCGCGGCGACGAGGTGTTCGCCGACGTGTCCCTGCCGAGCGATGCCGGTGTATCGCCAGCCGGATTCGGTGTGCACCCCGCGATGCTGGACGCCGCCCTGCACGCGGTGATCGTGGCGACCGAGGCCGACCACGACGCCGGAAGCGGTGTGCTGGTGCCGTTCTCCTGGCAGGGCGTGTCGTTGCACGCGGCGGGAGCGTCGTCGGTGCGGGCGCGGATCGCGCCGTCGGGACCCTCGTCGGTGTCGGTGGAACTGGCCGACGCGCTGGGTCTGCCGGTGTTGTCGGTGGCGTCGATGGTGGCGCGTCCGGTGACGCAGCAGCAGTTGCTGGCCGCGGTATCGGGGTCGGGGCCCGACCGGATCTTCGAGGTGGTCTGGCTACCGGCGGCGGAGGGATCGCACGGCGAGACACCGCCGTACGACGTATTCGAATCTCAGCCCGCGGACGGCGACCCGTTGGCTGCGACGTACAGCCGCATCCACGACGCCTTGGCGGCGCTGCAGTCCTGGCTCGCCGAGCACGACTCCGGGATGCTGGTGGTGTCGACCCGCGGGGCGGTCGCCCTGCCGGGCGAGGATGTCACCGATCTGGCCGGCGCCGCGGTGTGGGGCTTGGTGCGTTCGGCGCAGACCGAGCATCCGGGCCGGATCGTGCTGGCGGATTCGGATGTGCCGCTGAGTGATTCAACTGTTGCCGCGGTCCTGGCCGCCGGTGAGCCGCAGGTGGTGGTGCGCGGCGACACCGTGTACACCGGCCGGGTGCACGGCAGCCGCGCCGTCGACGCCCTGCTGGTGCCGCCGAGCGACGAGCCGTGGCGGCTGGGCATGTCCAGCAAGGGCACCTTCGAAAACCTGGTCGTCGAGCCGATCCCGGACGCCGACGCGCCGCTGGAGCAGGGGCAGGTCCGCATCGCGGTGCGCACCATCGCGGCCAACTTCCGCGATGTGATGATCGCGCTCGGCCTCTATCCCGATGAGGATGCCGCGATGGGTGTTGAGGCGTCCGGCATCGTGGTCGAAACCGCATCGGACGGTGGATGTTTCGCTGTCGGGGACCGGGTCACCGGACTGTTCCCGGAGGGCACCGGCAGCCTGGCGGTCACCGACGCGCGGCTGCTGATGGAGATCCCGACCGGATGGTCCTATCAGGAGGCCGCGACGGCGCCGGTGGTGTTCGCGACGGCGTACTACGCGCTGACCACGTTGGCGGATCTCAAGCCGGGCCAGCGGGTGCTGGTGCATGCCGGCGCCGGCGGTGTGGGCATGGCCGCGATCCAGTTGGCGCGACACTTCGGCGCCGAGGTGTTCGCCACCGCCAGCCGGGGCAAGTGGGACACGTTGCGCGCGATGGGCTTTGACGACCAGCACATCGGTGACTCCCGCACGCTGGAGTTCGAGGACAAGTTCCGCGCGGCGACCGGCGGTCGCGGTGTGGACGTGGTGCTCGACTCGCTGGCCGGCGACTTCGTCGATGCCTCACTGCGCTTGGTCGCACCTGGCGGGGTGTTCCTGGAGATGGGCAAGACCGACATCCGGGAACCGGACGTGATCGGCCGGGAATACCCGGGTGTGCGCTACCGCGCCTTCGACCTCTTCGAGGCAGGGGCCGACCACATCGAGGGAATGCTCACCGAGCTGGCCCGGCTGTTCGACGACAACACATTACGGGCGTTGCCGGTGACCGCGTTCGACGTGCGCCGGGCCGGTGCGGCGCTGCGCTATCTGAGCCAGGCGCGGCACACCGGCAAGGTGGTGCTGACCATGCCGGATACCTGGGCTGCGGGCACCGTGGTCATCACCGGTGGCACCGGGATGGCGGGTTCGGCGTTGGCCCGCCACGTGGTGGCCAACCACGGCGTCCGCAACCTGGTGTTGATCGGTCGGCGCGGGCTGGATGCGCCGGGCGCCGCGGACCTGGTCGCTGAATTGCAGGCCGGGGGAGCCGAGGTGTTGGTGGCGGCCTGTGATGCCGCCGACCGCCCGGCGCTGGCCAAGGTGCTGGCCGAGATCCCGGCGCAGTATCCGTTGTCGGCGGTGATTCACACCGCGGGTGTGCTCGATGATGCGGTGGTGACATCGTTGACGCCGGAGCGGGTGGATGCGGTGTTGCGGGCCAAGGTGGACGCGGCGTGGAATCTGCATGAGCTGACCCGTGATACATCGATTTCGGCGTTCGTGATGTTCTCGTCGATGGCCGGTCTGGTGGGCTCGTCGGGCCAGGCGAACTACGCCGCGGCCAACAGCTTCCTGGACGGGCTGGCGGTGCATCGCAGGTCGCAGGGCCTGCCCGCGATCTCGCTGGGCTGGGGACTGTGGGACCAAACCAGCAACATGACCGGCGCGCTGGACACCGTCGACTTCGCGCGCTTCGCCCGCGACGGCATCGTGGCGATGTCCTCGACCGAGGCACTGCAATTGCTCGACACCGCGATGGTGATCGACCAGCCGTTCCTGCTGCCCGCCCGCATCGACACCACCGCGTTGCGCGCCAAGTTCGATGCCGGCACGTTGCCGCCGATGTTCGTCGACCTGATCAACGCACCCGCGCGGCGTCAGGTCGACGACTCGTTGGCCGCCGCTCAGTCGAAGTCCGCTCTGCTGCAACGCCTCGACGGTCTCGCCGAGGAGGAGCAGCAGGCGGTGCTGCTGGATCTGGTGCGCTCGCACATCGCGACCGTGTTGGGCAACAGCACCCCGGAGTCCATCGACCCGGACAAGGCGTTCCAGGAGCTGGGCTTCGACTCGTTGACCGCCGTCGAGATGCGCAACCGGCTCAAGGCCGCGACCGGGCTGGCGCTGTCGCCGACACTGATCTTCGACTATCCGAACTCCGCCGCGCTGGCCGGCTACTTCCGCCACGAGCTTGTCGGCACATCGACCGAGGCGACGCCACAAGCCGTGCCCGGCGAGGCGGAAATTCAACGGGTCGTGGCGTCGATTCCGGTCAAACGCCTTCGGCAGGCCGGCGTGCTGGACCTGCTGCTCGGCCTGGCGAACGAGAACACCGAAGACGGCGAACACGCCAGGGAAAAGGACATTGCCGCAATGGATCTCGATGATCTGGTCAATGCCGCGTTCCTCGACGACGACGACTGATCGGATGAGGTTCGAGGTAGGTCTGTGAGGATCGTTGTCACCGGCGCCAGCGGGGTAGTCGGCCGCGGCGTGGTCCTGCGACTGCTCAGCCAGGGTCACGATGTTGTCGGCGTGGCCCGCCGCCGCCTCGAAAGCTGGCCGAGCGCAGCGAGCTTCGTGCAGGGTGATATCCGCGACGCCGCCAATGTTCGGCGAGCCGTATCCGGCGCCGACGTCGTGGTGCACTGCGCCTGGGCGGTCGACCCGGCCGCTGACGACCCGGGCAGTCGCGAGATCAACGTCGGCGGGACAGCCAACGTCCTCGACGCGATGGCCCGAACCGGAACCCGCCGCATCGTCCTGGCGTCCTCGTCTCATGTCTACGGGATAGATCGTGGCGAAGCACTGTCCGAAGACGCTCAGCTGCATCCGGTTTCGGCCCACGGGTTGGACAAGGCCCGCGTCGAAGAGATGGTTGGCGCGTGCGGTGTGCAATGGGTGGCGATCCGTTCGGCCGCGATCCTCGGCCGGGGCGTGGACAACTGGGTGCGACGGGTGTTGTCGTCGGCGCTGTTCCCCGGCGATTCCGCGGAGCGCCGGTTTCAGGTCGTGCACAGCGACGACGCGCACCGCGTTTTCGCCCGTGCAGCCGTCGACCCGGGCATCGACAACGGACCGGTGAACCTTGCCGCGCCGGGTGAAATCACGCTCGGCGATATCGCCGACGCGCTGGGGCGGCCGACGGTGCGGTCGAGCATGCTCGCCAAGCTTGTGCGACAACTCGGCTCGCCGGCCGACCTGGACCTGCTGCTGAGCGCCCCCGGCATGGATACCGCACTGCTGCAAGATAAATGGAGCTTCACACCGGCCTGGACAGCGCGAGAATGTGTCCACGAGACCGCGCTGGCGGTGCGTGGCCGGATCAGCATCGGCACCTGGTCGACCTCGCTGCCGTGGCGACTCACCCACGTCCAGGACATCCCGGCCGTCGACACACCCGCCGCCGATGGCGTCGCGCCGGTGCTCGCGGGTCCGGAGGAGGGCAACGGCGAATTCGACACGCCGATCGACCCTCGCTTCCCGACATATCTGGCCACAAATCTGTCAGAGGCCCTGCCGGGTCCATTCACGCCGTCATCGGCGTCGGTGACTGTCAAAGGACTGCGGGCATCGGGTGCCATCATTGCGCAGCGGCTGCGGCCCGGCGGACTGATCCAGCGCGAGATGGCCACGCGCACAGTCGGAGTGTTCGCCCACCGCCTCTACGGGGCCATCACCACCGCGCATTACATGGCCGAGGTGGTGCCATTCGTCAAGCCTGAGACGGTGGTTCGGCAGAGCCAGTATTTCGGGCAGAGCGTGGCCGCTGTGCCGATTCACGGCGAGCAGGTGTTGCCGCGCGAACCCGGTGGACCGCTTCGCACCGTCCGCAACCTCGGCGTCTTCGCGATCAACTTGGTGGGTTTGACCTCTGGCGCCGCGCACGACACCCGCGACTTCATCGACGATGTCGATCGATTGGAATTCCTTGCCGTCAAGGATGTTTCGCACGTCACCGACGAGCGCCTGCAGAGTCTGATCCTGCTGGCGCGAGACCACGTGATCGACGGCTGGGTGTTGTCCGCGGGTTCGTTCATGTCGTTCGCCGCACTCAGCGTGCTTCTGCGCGGGCTGAACGGCCGCGACATGGTGCTGACCGTGGGTCAGGCGTTGGCCAGCGCGCAACCGTTGAGAGCCGTCTATCGGCTGGCCGAGGCCGCGCAGCGGGACGCCACGGTGTCTCGGATCCTGGCCGCTTCCGGCGACCACCTCGACGAGCTCGCCGCGCAAGCCCCGGAATTCCACGCCGCCGTCCTCGCCGAGCTGACACTGATCGGCCACCGCGGTCCTGCGGAGGTCGAGATGCGATCGTCGAGCTACGCCGACGACCCCGAGCTGCTGATCCGCATGGTGGCCAAATCGCTTGACACCCCGATCCGCCCGGAGGCATCGCCGACCCCGATCCCGCTGCGTGCCCGGCCGGTGGCGATGCTCGCCGCCCGCCAACTCCGCGATCGTGAAGTACGGCGCGACCGGATGGTCCGTGCGATCTGGTTGCTGCGCAACCTCCTTCGCGAACTTGGCCGCAGGTTGGCGAAGTCGGGGGTGCTCGACGACGCCGACGACGTGTTCTATCTGCTGGTCGACGAACTCGACGCGTTGCCTGCCGACCCGGCTGCGCTGGTCGCTCGGCGGCGCGCCGAACAGATCCGGCTGGCCGACGTCGTCCCGCCGCCGGTCTTCAGCGGCGATTGGCGGGTCACCCCCGACGTGGCGGCCGTGCTGAACCCTGGACAGTCCCTCACCGGGGTGGGTGTGTGCGGCGGAAAAGTCCGCGGGCGGGTGCGAATCGTGCGGCCCGACACCATCGACGACCTGGAAGCGGGGGAGATCCTCGTCGCCGAGGTCACCGACGTCGGCTACACCGCCGCGTTCTCCTACGCGGCCGCCGTGGTGACCGAACTGGGCGGCCCGATGTCGCACGCCGCGGTGGTGGCGCGCGAATTCGGCATTCCCTGCGTGGTGGACGTGCAGGACGCCACGCGGCGGCTGCCGCCCGGGGCGCTGATCGAGGTCGACGGCACCCGCGGGACGATCGAGGTCCTCGAACTCGACCTGCCGAGCGACACCCCCTGACGTTCGATACCGTCAGGTGATGCACGAACACACGGTCCGCGTGACCACGGCCGCGGGCACCGTCGAAGGCTTCACCCGCGACGGCGTGGACCGCTGGCGATCCATTCCGTACGCGCAGGCACCGGTTGGTGCGCTGCGGTTTCGGGCCCCGCGACCGGCTCAGCCGTGGCCCGGTGTGCGTTATTGCCACGGCTTCACCAAATGCGCCCCGCAAGACCGGCGTTACACGATCATGGGCGTCGGCAAGTACCAACCGATGGGCGAGGACTGCCTCACCCTCAATGTCGTCACACCGGAGGTTCCGGCAGACGAACCGCTGCCCGTGATGGTCTTCGTGCACGGCGGCGGGTACATCATGGGCAGCTCGGCCACGCCGATCTACGACGGCGTGGCTCTGGCTCGCCGGGGCTGCGTCTATGTGTCGGTGAACTACCGGCTCGGCGCGCTGGGCTGCCTGGATCTGTCGTCGCTGTCGACGGACGACATCAGGATCGACAGCAACTTGTTCCTGCGCGATCTGGTGTTGGCCTTGCGCTGGATCAGGGAGAACGTCGCCGCGTTCGGCGGGGACCCGGACAGCGTGACGGTGTTCGGCGAAAGCGCAGGCGCGCATGCGGTTGCCGCGCTGCTGGCCGCGCCGGAGGCCGAAGGCCTTTTCGCCCAGGCGATTTCGGAAAGCCCGGCCAGCGGCATGACCCGGTCGAGCGAGGTCGCCGCAGAGTTCGCCGCACGCTACGCCACGCTGCTGGGTGCCCGCAGACAGGATGCCGCCCCCGCGCTGCTGAAGGCGTCCCCCGCGGAACTGGTGGCTGCGCAGAACCAGCTGATCGACGACGGCGTGCGAGACATGCTGGGCGCCTTCCCGATCGGACCGGTCTTCGGTGACGACTACCTGCCACTGGATCCCGT